>NZ_PTRE01000047.1 GCF_002965065.1 Escherichia sp. MOD1-EC7003 | reverse complement strand
ATAGGGAGTTATTCCGGCCTGACAAGAGGAAATTTAAAATAATTTTCCGACCGCGCATTTTTTATTCTTTATGCTTATTTCAGCGGCGATTTGTCGGTTAAATGGGCGATTTCTCGGGCGAAATTCGCCACTTGCTCCCAATCGGTATAGACAACTTCTTTGCGCGTATCCGTTTCTCCACCTGACATCTTCATAATCAGCTTGATCATAAAGCGGTCGTACCAGCGGTAACGCGGATAACGCAGCGCTCCGGCAATGACGGCACAGCGATCGGGACGCCATTGTGAGTTCATCAGAAACTTCCGCGCGTAGCTGTTGGTCTGTGGAGTACGCTTCTCAGGTTTGCGCGCCACCAGGTTTACGGAGTAAAAGGCGCTCGGCATCGAGTTCAGCCGTGTCGCATGCTTTTTGACAAATTCCTGGAACGCTGAATGGTAGTGACCATAGCGAATAGAAGCACCAATGACCACACGGTCGTAGTTTTCCCACTGTGGTTCTTCAATGCGGTTCACATTAGCGACATCCACCTGGATCCCCAGTTCTTTCAGTTCCGAAGCCAGGTAGGAGGCAATCTCGCGCGTTTGTCCGTCCCTTGTTGAGAAAAGAATTAATGTTTTCACGTATTACTCCATCATTCACGCCAGAAAGTCGGGGTAAAGAGCACCAGCAATGTAAATACCTCGAGACGCCCAAACAACATGTTGGCAATCAGGATCCATTTAGCCACCGGGTTCATACTGGTAAAGTTATCAGCAACCACGCCAAGCCCTGGCCCCAGATTATTCAATGTCGCAACAACCGAGGCAAAGGCAGAAAAGTCATCCACGCCCGTGGCGATAATCGCCAGCATACTCACAATAAACACCAACGCATAGGCAGAGAAAAATCCCCAAACGGCTTCAAGGATACGTTCCGGCAGTGCGCGATTCCCCAGCTTAATGCTATAGACGGCGTTCGGATGCACCAGTCGTTTCAGCTCACGGTTCCCCTGCTTAAACAGCAACAGAATGCGGATCACTTTCAGGCCACCGCCCGTTGACCCGGCGCAACCGCCGATAAAAGCTGAACATAAAAGCAGTACCGGCAAAAAGAGCGGCCAGCGGGCAATGCTGTCAGTCGTAAACCCGGCTGTTGTCGCCATTGACACCACCTGGAAAAACGCCTGGTTAATTGTCATCAGCGCCGAACTATAGACATTATGAAACCACAGCACGAGGATACAAATAACCACCAGTGTAAACTGTACGCCGATAAACATGCGAAATTCCGGATCGCGCCAATAAACCTTCAGACTACGCCCACTTAACAGTGAAAAGTGCAGACCGTAGTTACAGCCGGAGATCAGCAGGAAGATAGCAATGATAGTGTTAATCGTCGGACTGTCGAAATAACCGATACTGGTATCATGTGTCGAGAAGCCACCAATAGCGATAGTCGCAAAGCTATGGCCGATGGCATCAAAGGCATCCATTCCTGCAAACCACAGCGCCAGCGCACAAGCGACAGTCAGCAAGACATAAATTAACCACAGGGTTTTCGCCGTTTCCGCAATTCGCGGACGCATTTTGTTATCTTTCAGCGGGCCGGGCATTTCTGCGCGATAGAGCTGCATCCCACCAACGCCGAGGATAGGCAGTATCGCAACCGCCAACACGATGATCCCCATCCCGCCAAACCATTGCAGCATCTGGCGATAAAAGAGAATGGCGTGAGGGAGCGAATCCAGCCCCACCAGCGTAGTGGCCCCCGTGGTGGTCAGGCCAGAGAAAGATTCAAAAAACGCATCGGTAATCGTGAGGTTCGGGCTTTCCGAGAAGATAAAAGGGAGCGCGCCGACGCTGCCCAGCACGGTCCAGAATAGCACCACTATCAGAAACCCTTCACGGGATTTCAGTTCGCCCTTCTCTTTACGGTTCGGCCACCACAGCATAGAGCCAATGGCGAGGGCGACAAAAAAGGTCTGGGTAAAAGCGCGGCCCGCTCCATCACGGTAGATGAGTGCTACCAGTCCAGGGATAATCATCGTCCCTGAAAATAAGATGACCAGTAGTCCAACGATTCGGGTAATGGCGCGAAAATGCATCTCTACCGCTTCCTTAGTTCTGCAAAACGAAGTGGGGATTATTCTTCAATCGCTAACAATTGCAATGAACCACGGCTAAAATCTGCCAGCTTTGCGGAAAATTCGGCCACTTTCGCCGCCGGAAGCGCCACCCGCAGCAGAACGAATGCCTGATAATCACTGTTGATAATTTTGCCGTCACACTGCCCCAGCAACGATTCAATGCCGGTTAACTGACTATATTCACATTGCAAAGTATATTCGGTTAATGGCGTCTTGCGTTGGGTCGTTAGCTGACGTAGCGCCTGATTCACGCCGCCGCCATACGCCTTCACTAACCCACCCGTGCCGAGCAATATGCCGCCGTAGTAGCGCACCACCACGGCGGTAATTTCCCCGACGCCGCTGCCCATCAGTTGGGCGAGCATCGGTTTACCTGCCGTTCCCGCCGGCTCCCCGTCGTCAGAGAAACCCAACTGTTGTGAATCATCCGGCGCCCCCGCCACCCACGCCACGCAATGGTGGTGGGCATCAGGGTGTTCTGCCCGCACCGATTCAACAAACGCTTTCGCCGCCTCGACGCCATCGGTATGCGCCAACAGCGTTATGAAGCGGCTTTTTTTGATCTCTTCAACGACCGTGACCGGTGCCGCAGGAATTAACCAGCTTTCCATCACGCCAGTTTCAGATCCCGGGTCATGTTTTCCACGTTGTTTTCGTGGATCACCACGTTGTCTTCGATACGAATGCCGCCGAACGGTTTCAGTGCTTCAATTTTCTGCCAGTTGAAGTGTTTGCTGAACTGCCCTTCACGCCACGGCGCCAGCAGAGATTCGATGAAGTAGATACCCGGTTCGATGGTTAACACCATGCCCGGCTGGAGAATACGGGTGCAGCGCAGGTACGGATATTTTGCCGGTGCCGCAAGGTGCGTACCGCTATCATCCTGCATAAAACCGGCTACGTCATGCACCTGCAGGCCCAGCGGATGGCCGATACCGTGTGGCATAAACGGTCCGGTGAGATCGTTTTCGACCATCGCTTCTTCACTCATATCGGTGATGATTTGATGTTTACGCAGCAGTTTGGCGATGCGCTGATGGAACTGGATGTGGTAATCCACATAGCTGACACCTGCTTTCATGGTGGCGATCAGCGCCAGTTGTTCATCATTAACGTCCTTCACCAGCTGTGCGTAGTCGTTATCGCTTTTTGCCGACCAGGTACGGGTCAGGTCAGCCGCATAGCCGTTATATTCTGCCCCGGCATCCAGCAGGAAGCTGCGCATCTCTTCCGGCGCCTGATGGTCCAGTTTGGTGTAATGCAGTACCGCAGCGTGTTCGTTAAGCGCCACAATGTTGCTGTAAGGCACATCGGTATCACGATGACCGGTCGCGGTCAGATAGGCAATGTTAATATCGAACTCACTCATGCCAGAACGGAATGCTTCTCCTGCCGCGCGATGACCGTTGACCGCCATTTTCTGCGCTTCACGCATACAGGCCAGTTCGTACTCGGTTTTGAAGGAGCGGTAGTAATGCAGGTAGTCGATCACCCCTTTCGGGTTAATGTTGCTGGCCTCAATACCCAGTTGCAGCGCACGTTCCGGCACCGGACCGATATAACCAATATTGCCGCGCGCAGCAGGCAACAGGCTACCAATGCCATCGGCTTTCGGCAGCGCGATCACGTCTACATCTTCAGTCCAGAAGGAGGTCGGCAGCGGTTCGACGTTGTGCCAGTAATCAACCGGCAGATAAAACCACAGTTTCGGCTTGTTCACGCCATCCACCAACAGCCAGCAGTTTGGCACCTGAGTTACCGGCACCCACGCTTTGAATTGCGGATTCACTTTAAACGGATAAGGATGATCGTCGAGAAAAACGTTGAATAGTTCACCGGAGTGAATAAATAACGCATCCAGCTTGAAGCGCGCCAGCGCATCGCGAGTCCGTTCCTGCAAGGTAGCTATATGATTTTTATAGAGCGAGGCCAGTGATTCCATTTTTTACCCTTCAGTTTTTTTGACCTTAAGTCTCCGCATCTTAGCACATCGTTCATCCAGAGCGTGATTTCTGCCGAGCGTGATCAGATCGGCATTTCTTTAATATTTTATTTGCATATTTTTAACACAAAACACACACTTCGAGCATCTGGTACGACCAGATCACCTTGCGGATTCAGGAGACTGACATGCTTTACAAAGGCGACACCCTGTACCTTGACTGGCTGGAAGATGGCATTGCCGAACTGGTATTCGATGCCCCAGGTTCAGTTAATAAACTCGACACTGCGACCGTCGCCAGCCTCGGCGAGGCCATCGGCGTGCTGGAACAGCAATCAGCTCTAAAAGGGCTGCTGCTGCGTTCGAACAAAGCAGCCTTTATTGTCGGTGCGGATATCACCGAATTTTTGTCCCTGTTCCTCGTTCCTGAAGAACAGTTAAGCCAGTGGCTGCATTTTGCCAATAGCGTGTTTAATCGCCTGGAAGATCTGCCGGTGCCGACCATTGCCGCCGTCAACGGCTATGCGCTGGGCGGTGGCTGCGAATGTGTACTGGCGACCGATTATCGTCTGGCGACGCCGGATCTGCGCATCGGTCTGCCGGAAACCAAACTGGGCATCATGCCGGGCTTTGGTGGCTCCGTACGCATGCCACGTATGTTGGGCGCTGACAGTGCGCTGGAAATCATTGCCGCTGGAAAAGATGTCGGCGCGGACCAGGCGCTGAAAATCGGTCTGGTGGATGGCGTAGTCAAAACAGAGAAACTGATTGAAGGCGCGATAGCGATTTTACGCCAGGCCATTAACGGCGACCTCGACTGGAAAGCGAAACGTCAGCCGAAGCTGGAACCGCTAAAACTGAGCAAGATTGAAGCCACCATGAGCTTCACCATCGCGAAAGGGATGGTCGCACAAACAGCGGGGAAACATTATCCGGCGCCCATCACCGCAGTAAAAACCATTGAAGCTGCGGCCCGTTTTGGTCGTGAAGAAGCCTTAAACCTGGAAAACAAAAGTTTTGTCCCGCTGGCGCATACCAACGAAGCCCGTGCACTGGTCGGCATTTTCCTTAACGATCAATATGTAAAAGGCAAAGCGAAGAAACTCACCAAAGACGTTGAAACCCCGAAACAGGCCGCTGTACTGGGCGCTGGCATTATGGGGGGCGGCATTGCTTACCAGTCCGCGTGGAAAGGCATGCCGGTTATCATGAAAGATATCAACGACAAGTCGTTAGCCCTCGGCATGACCGAAGCCGCGAAACTGCTGAACAAGCAGCTTGAGCGCGGCAAGATTGACGGTCTGAAACTGGCTGGCGTGATCTCCACGATCCACCCAACACTCGACTACGCCGGGTTTGATCGCGTAGATATTGTTGTAGAAGCGGTTGTTGAAAACCCGAAAGTGAAAAAAGCCGTACTAGCTGAAACCGAGCAGAAAGTACGCCCGGATACCGTGCTGGCTTCCAACACCTCAACCATTCCTATCAGCGAACTGGCCAACGCGCTGGAACGCCCGGAAAACTTCTGCGGGATGCACTTCTTTAACCCGGTCCACCGGATGCCGTTGGTAGAAATTATTCGCGGCGAAAAAAGCTCCGACGAAACCATCGCTAAAGTCGTCGCCTGGGCGAGCAAGATGGGTAAGACGCCAATTGTGGTTAACGACTGCCCCGGCTTCTTCGTTAACCGCGTGCTGTTCCCGTATTTCGCCGGTTTCAGCCAGTTGCTGCGCGACGGCGCGGATTTCCGCAAGATCGACAAAGTGATGGAAAAACAGTTTGGCTGGCCGATGGGTCCGGCATATCTGCTGGACGTTGTGGGCATTGACACCGCACATCACGCCCAGGCGGTGATGGCGGCAGGTTTCCCGCAGCGGATGCAGAAAGATTATCGCGATGCCATCGACGCACTGTTTGATGCCAACCGTTTTGGTCAGAAGAATGGCCTCGGTTTCTGGCGTTATAAAGAAGACAGCAAAGGTAAGCCGAAGAAAGAAGAAGATACTGCCGTTAACGACCTGCTGGCAGAAGTGAGCCAGCCGAAGCGCGATTTCAGCGAGGAAGAGATTATCGCCCGCATGATGATCCCGATGGTCAACGAAGTGGTCCGCTGTCTGGAAGAGGGCATTATCGCCACTCCGGCAGAAGCGGATATGGCGCTGGTCTACGGCCTGGGCTTCCCTCCGTTCCACGGCGGCGCGTTCCGCTGGCTGGACACCCTCGGCAGCGCGAAATATCTCGATATGGCGCAGCAATATCAGCACCTCGGCCCTCTGTATGAAGTTCCGGAAGGTCTGCGTAATAAAGCGCATCATAACGAACCGTACTATCCCCCAGTTGAGCCAGCCCGTCCGGTTGGCGACCTGAAAACGGCTTAAGGAGTCACAATGGAACAGGTTGTCATTGTCGATGCAATTCGCACCCCGATGGGCCGTTCGAAGGGCGGTGCTTTTCGTAACGTGCGTGCGGAAGATCTCTCCGCTCATTTAATGCGTAGCCTGCTGGCGCGTAACCCGGCGCTGGAAGCGACGGCCCTCGACGATATTTACTGGGGTTGTGTACAGCAAACGCTGGAGCAGGGTTTTAATATCGCCCGTAACGCGGCGCTGTTGGCTGAAGTGCCGCACTCCGTCCCGGCGGTTACCGTCAATCGCTTGTGTGGTTCATCCATGCAGGCATTGCATGATGCAGCACGGATGATTATGACTGGCGATGCGCAGGCATGTCTGGTCGGCGGCGTGGAGCATATGGGCCATGTGCCGATGAGCCACGGCGTCGATTTTCACCCCGGCCTTAGCCGTAATGTCGCCAAAGCGGCGGGCATGATGGGCTTAACGGCAGAAATGCTGGCGCGTATGCACGGTATCAGCCGTGAAATGCAGGATGCCTTTGCCTCGCGGTCACACGCCCGCGCCTGGGCCGCCACGCAGTCGGGCGCATTTAAAAATGAAATCATCCCGACCGGTGGTCACGATGCCGACGGCGTCCTGAAGCAGTTTAATTACGACGAAGTGATTCGACCGGAAACCACCGTGGAAGCCCTCGCCACACTGCGTCCGGCGTTTGATCCCGTCAGCGGTACGGTAACGGCGGGTACATCTTCTGCACTTTCTGATGGTGCCGCTGCCATGCTGGTGATGAGTGAAAGCCGCGCCCGTGAATTAGGTCTTAAGCCGCGCGCCCGTGTGCGTTCGATGGCGGTCGTTGGTTGTGATCCGTCGATTATGGGTTACGGTCCGGTTCCGGCCTCAAAACTGGCGCTGAAAAAAGCGGGGCTTTCTGTCAGTGATATCGGCGTGTTTGAGATGAACGAAGCCTTTGCCGCGCAGATCCTGCCATGCATTAAAGATCTCGGGCTAATAGAGCAGATTGACGAGAAGATCAACCTCAACGGTGGTGCGATCGCGCTGGGTCATCCGCTGGGCTGTTCCGGAGCACGTATCAGCACCACGCTGCTGAATCTGATGGAGCGCAAAGACGTCCAGTTTGGTGTGGCGACAATGTGTATCGGCCTGGGTCAGGGTATTGCGACGGTGTTTGAGCGGGTTTAACCACTTGCCGGATGCGGCGCGAACGCCTTATCCAGCCTACCGTTCGGCACAGGTTTGTAGGCCGGATAAGCGTAAGCGCATCCGGCACCTGCGCACAACCGCCGGATGCGGCGTAAACGCCTTATCCGGCCTACCGTTCCGGCACCCATTGTAGGCCTGATAAGACGCGCAAGCGTCGCATCAGGCATCGTGCACCGATTGCCGGATGCGACATAGATCTAAATGCCACTGTATAAAGTTTTAGTTGCCGTTCTTCCCGCCTGTCAGGGGCGGGTTTTTTATATCTCAGATAAATGCAAACGCATCGCCAAACAGGCGATCTTCCCGCGCATTACGCTCACTGCAAAACAGATCACGGGCAATTTTCGCCATCTCAAAACGTCCGGCAATGTAGATATCATGCTCTGCCAGCGTACCGTGATCCTGCAATACCGCCGTTAACACGGTGCCAGTACGCCCACGCCAGCCCGCCTCCGGTTGTTCAACCACCGGCACCACTTGCAGACCAGGATACTTCAACGAAAGCGCCTCAAGCTCGCAGAGATCATAAAGATGATGCTCTTCACGCCCACCCCAGTAAATGGAGATATCACGGTTTGGGTTACGCGCCAGCGCTGTCAGCAAAATCGAGCGGGCATAAGAGAACCCGGTGCCGCCCGCAATCAAAATCATCGGACGCTCTTCATCATCGCGCAGCCACGCTTCTCCGTGGGGAATATCGACCACGATTTGATGATCTTTGAGGATGCGGTCCATGACTGCTTTCGCGTAAAGGTTGATTTCAGAAGCGCCAATGTGCAACTCAATGAAACCGTGTTCATCTGGCGTTGAAGCCATTGAGAACGGGCGTTTGTCGCGCTCATCCATCACCACCATCAAATACTGACCAGCACGAAAAGAAAAGGCCGCGTCTGGCACGATGCGGACACGATATACGGTATCCGTGATAGCTTCTACCGAGGTCACTTTACAGCTTAAGGTTGTCATGCGCTTTCTCTGTCGGATCGATAAATAAGGCAAAACAAACGCGCATCAGGCGCTTTTACCGTTGTTAAAAATAGCCAGCTCATCCCAGATGGCGTCAATATGCGCGACAATATCCGGATCTTTTTTGATGGGACGTCCCCATTCACGCTGGGTTTCCCCCGGCCATTTATTCGTGGCATCCAGCCCCATTTTTGAACCCAGTCCGGAAACAGGCGAGGCAAAATCCAGATAATCAATAGGCGTATTTTCGACCAACACCGTGTCCCGCGCCGGGTCCATACGGGTGGTAATCGCCCAAATCACATCGTTCCAGTCGCGTGCGTTGACGTCATCATCGCAAACGATCACAAATTTAGTGTACATAAACTGGCGTAAGAACGACCAGATGCCCATCATGACGCGCTTCGCGTGTCCGGCGTACTGTTTTTTGATCGTCACTACCGCCAGGCGATAAGAGCAGCCTTCCGGCGGCAGGTAAAAATCGACAATTTCCGGGAACTGTTTTTGCAGAATCGGCACGAACACTTCGTTCAACGCCACGCCCAGTACCGCAGGTTCATCTGGTGGACGCCCGGTATAGGTGGAGTGGTAAATCGCATCTTCACGCTGAGTAATGTGCGTCACAGTAAAGACAGGGAAGGTGTCTACTTCATTATAGTAACCGGTATGATCACCATACGGCCCTTCCGGCGCTATCTCGCCTGCCTCAATATAACCTTCCAGCACAATCTCCGCACTGGCGGGCACTTCAAGGTCATTGGAGATACATTTCACCACTTCAGTCCTGGTGCCGCGCAGCAATCCAGCAAACGCATACTCTGAAAGCGTATCCGGAACGGGCGTGACTGCACCGAGAATAGTGGCGGGATCGGCACCCAGTGCCACAGAAACCGGGAAACGTTCGCCCGGATGCGCCGCGCACCACTCCTGATAATCCAGCGCGCCGCCGCGATGCGACAGCCAGCGCATAATCAATTTGTTTTTACCAATCAGCTGCTGGCGATAAATGCCCAGATTCTGCCGCTCTTTATGCGGGCCGCGCGTTACGGTCAGCCCCCAGGTAATCAGCGGCGCGGCATCTTCCGGCCAGCAGGTCATAATGGGAATGCGGTTAAGATCGACGTCATCGCCAGAGACGATTTTTTGTTGGCAGGGTGCACCACGCAGTCGTTTTGCCGGCATGTTTAAAACCTGCTTAAACTGTGGCAGTTTATCAAACAGGTCGCGGAAACCTTTTGGCGGCTCCGGCTCTTTCAGAAACGCCAATAAATTACCAACTTCACGCAGCGCCGAAACATCTTCCTGCCCCATGCCCATCGCCACGCGCTTTGGCGTACCGAACAGGTTGCACAGCACCGGCATTGAGTACCCTTTAGGGTTTTCGAACAACAACGCAGGCCCACCGGCACGCAATGTACGGTCAGCAATTTCAGTGATTTCCAGATGCGGATCCACCGGGAGCGTGATACGTTTTAGCTCACCCTGCTGTTCAAGCAGCGTCAAGAAGTCGCGTAAATCGTTATATTTCATGGCGTCCATTGTAGCCTCTTAATCTGCGCCCATTATACGGCGTTCATCTTTGCGATGCTGTAAATTTGTTAAATTAGCGTGAACTCTGACGGTATAACGCAAGCCGGGGAATATAATTAACTTAACGTAAAGCTTTTGCTATCCTTGCGCCCCGATTAAACAGATAAGAGTCATTATGCAATCCTGGTATTTACTGTACTGCAAGCGCGGGCAACTTCAACGTGCCCAGGAACACCTCGAAAGACAGGCGGTGAATTGCCTGGCGCCGATGATCACCCTGGAAAAAATTGTGCGTGGCAAACGTACTGCAGTCAGTGAGCCATTGTTCCCCAACTACCTGTTTGTCGAATTTGATCCAGAAGTAATTCATACCACGACAATCAACGCGACCCGTGGCGTCAGCCATTTCGTGCGCTTTGGCGCGTTGCCTGCGATAGTCCCATCAGCGGTGATTCATCAGCTGTCGGTGTATAAACCGAAAGATATTATCGATCCGGCAACCCCTTATCCTGGTGATAAGGTGATTATTACCGAAGGCGCGTTCGAAGGTTTTCAGGCCATTTTCACCGAACCCGATGGTGAGGCTCGCTCCATGCTACTACTTCATCTTATCAATAAAGAGATTAAACACAGCGTGAAGAACACCGAGTTCCGCAAACTCTAAAACGCAATCCCAAACAGTGTTTTGACATTGGCATCCGTGGTGGCAGCCAGCCATACGGCATCCTCCCCACGCCAGTGCGCAATACGTTGCAAAATATGGGGCAGATAGGCAGGCTCGTTACGCCGGGATGATGGCTTCGGCGTGAGATCGCGCGGAAGCAAATATGGCGCATCAGTTTCGATCAGCAATTTCTCCACCGGAATCAACGGCAACAGTTCCCGCAGTTCCAGTCCGCGTCGTTCATCGCAAACCCAACCGGTAATACCAATATAAATCCCACGCGCCACGCACGCCTGCATCTCTTCGCGTGTGCCGGTAAAGCAATGAAGAACCGCGCCAGGTAGTTTATCCAGCCACGGCTCCAGCAATGTCATAAACCGCTCGTGGGCATCGCGACAGTGCATAAATACTGGCATGTTTAATTCTGCGGCAATACGTAGCTGGGCAACAAAAGCGCGTTCCTGCTCTTCCGGCGTCGAAAAGTTGCGGTTAAAGTCGAGGCCACATTCACCGATTGCCACCACTTCTGGCTGCGCGGCCAGCTCAATAATCGCTTCTTCAGTCGCAACTTGCCACTGGCTGCTGTCGTGAGGATGTACGCCCGCCGTTGACCAACAGGACGAATACTGACGCGCCAGCTTTTGCGCCTGCTGGCTTTCATGCAGGTTAGTGCCGGTGATGAGTAGCCCATCAACTCCCGCGTCAAAAGCGCGCGCTACAACATCATCACGGTCTTTCGCAAATTGCGAACTGGTCAAATTAACGCCGATATCAAACATCCTGCACTCCATATGACAACCGCCCTGACGGGCGGTTGAATTTATTCTTCAGTTTTTTCGCTTTCTGCTTCAGCGTCGTTTTCCTCTTCCCTATTTCGCCCTTTACCAACGTAAAAGCGTGAGAAGAAGACACCGATTTCAAACAAACAGTACATCGGGATCGCCAGCAGCGTTTGCGAGAAAATATCCGGCGGCGTCAGCAGCATCCCGACAACAAATGCGCCAACCAGCACATACGGACGTTTCTTGCGTAAGTCTTCTGGCGAGGTAATCCCCATCCAGCACAGCAGCACAATTGCTACCGGCACTTCGAAGGAGATACCAAACGCCATAAACAACGCCATAACGAAGCTTAAATAGCTGGCGATATCGGTGGATACCTGTACCCCTTCTGGCGCGGTATTGGCAAGGAAGCCAAATGCCAGCGGAAAGACCACGAAGTAGGCGAACGCCATGCCGATATAAAACAGCAGAGAACTGGAGACCAGCAGCGGCACCACCAGGCGACGTTCATGCTTATACAGCGCTGGGGCGATAAATGCCCACACCTGATAGAGAATCACCGGCGCTGACAGAATCAGCGACACCATAAAGGTCAGCTTGATCGGCGTAAAGAACGGCGAGGCCACGTCAGTGGCGATCATCGTTGAACCTTGCGGCAACTGCTTGATCAATGGCGCGGATACCAGGTGATAGATGTCATTGGCGAAATAGACCAGACACAGGAATATCACGATCACCGCGATAATGCAGTTCAGCAGACGCTTACGCAGCTCGATCAGATGCGTGATAAGCGGTTGAGTATCTTCTACAGACATGTTTACGGTTTATCACTCGACGAAGGGGAAGGTGCAGCGGTTTTCGGTTCAGCGTCCGCAGCAGATTTTACCACCGGCTCTGGCGTGGTTTCAGGCTTCTGTTCCGGCGAACTGGCCTGCGTTTCGGCAGCGGCAGGCGTTACGCCTTCATGCGCAGCTTCATTATCTTTCACCACCGGGTTATGGATGGTGTGCGCTTCATCGCTCGCCTTTTCAGGATCGTTTGCAACGTAGGAACGCTTCATCGACTCCGCGGCCTGACGTAGTTCCTCCATCGACGCTTTCAGTTCGGGCGTCAGGTTTGTGAGGCTCGCCTTTTCAACCTTTTTCAGACTGTCCTGAAACTCCTGGAGTTTTAACTCCTGGGTCAGTTCGTTCTGCACCGTTGTCGCCAGTGAACGCAACGCGCGAATCCAGCCCGCTACCGTTTTTACCGCCACAGGCAGTCGTTGCGGCCCCAGAACGACGAGACCGATGATAAACACCAGTAGCAGTTCGCTAAAACCGATATCAAACACGGATTACACCTGCTCTTTATCGTGGCGCTTCGCGTCTTCTGTTTTAGCCTGTTCCTGATTCGTGTCTGCCTGCTTGTCGGCAATAGTTTTCGCAGTAAAATCAGCATCCTGACTGGTTTTATCCTGCTTTGGTTCATCATCGCTCATTGCTTTTTTAAAGCCTTTGATCGACGCACCAAGATCGGAACCGATGGAGCCGAGCTTTTTGGTGCCAAAAAGCAGTACAACGATGACGGCAATAATCAATAACTGCCAAATACTGATACCACCCATACATGTTCCTCTGTGGTAGATGATGATTAAACAAAGCCGCATTATACGTTACACGGCCCGCCTTGAGCGATGAAAAAATCAGCGTGTTTTGCGCCAACCGACAAACCAGGCAATCAGACCACCTGCCATTAACCCGCCGGGCATCAGCCCCCATTCAGGTCGACTGACCAACAAGAATGTGCCACTTAATACTAACGTAGCGCCAATTCCGAGAAAATAACGCGATTGTCCCTGACGTACATGATTTGACTGAAGCTCGCGGGCAATCTTATCAACACTGTGCTGTAAAGACTTGCCCTGGCGCAAACTGTCGTAAACCAGTTCAGGCAGTTCTGGCATTTTTTCGACCCAGAACGGCGCTTTTTCTTTAAATGCTCTCACCAGTGCAGGAATGCCGACCTGATCTTTAATCCACGACTCAAGGAAAGGCTTCGCCGTTTTCCACAAATCGAGCTGCGGATAAAGCTGGCGTCCTACCCCTTCGATATAGAGCAAGGTTTTCTGGAGTAACACCAGTTGCGGCTGCACTTCCATATTGAAGCGACGCGCCGTATTAAACAGATTTAACAGCACATGTCCAAACGAAATTTCTGCCAGTGGTTTCTCAAAGATGGGTTCACAAACCGTACGAATGGCAAATTCGAACTCTTCGACGTTGGTATCTGGTGGCACCCAGCCTGAATCGACGTGCAGCTCTGCCACTTTGCGATAGTCGCGATTAAAGAAGGCGATAAAGTTTTCTGCCAGATAGCGTTTATCTTCCTTGTTTAGCGAGCCGACAATCCCACAATCAATGCCAATATATTTCGGGTTTTCCGGGTGTTCATAGCTTACGAAGATGTTGCCAGGGTGCATATCGGCATGGAAAAAGCTGTCGCGAAAGACCTGAGTGAAGAACACCTGCACGCCACGTTCTGCCAGCAATTTCATGTTGGTGCCATTTTTCTCCAGCGCCGCAACATCAGAAACCGGAATGCCGTAAATGCGCTCCATCACCATCATCCCCTCACTGCAATAGTCAGGGTAAACTTCCGGGATGTAGAGCATTGGGCTGTCTTCAAAATTACGTCGTAGCTGAATGGCGTTGGCTGATTCGCGCATCAAATTCAGCTCATCAATCAAGGTCTTTTCGTACTCACGCACCACTTCGGTTGGGCGCAGACGGCGACCATCCGGCAACAAACGCGGCACCCAGCGAGCCAGACGATAGATAAGTTTCAGATCGGCTTTAATGACCGGCAAAATATCCGGACGGATGACTTTAATCACCACCTCTTTACCATTCGATTTCAATCGCGCGGTATGAACCTGGGCAATAGAAGCAGAAGCCAGCGGCTTGATTTCAAAATCGTCAAACCACGCTTCTACCGGCAAGCCGCCCATTGCAGCTTCAATCTGCTGCTTCGCCAGCTTGCCATCAAACGGAGCGACTTTATCCTGCAATAACGCCAGCTGATCGGCAATATGCGGTGGAAAAAGGTCGCGGCGGGTTGATAACATCTGCCCGAACTTGATCCACACCGGCCCCAGTTCTTGCAGGGCCAGTCGTAGTCGCTCACCTAAAGGTTTGTCTTTATGCCGATTTGGCATCCAGAATAATGAGTATCGCCATAGCCGTAGCGGCAGGGTAATACGCATTTTGGGGATCAGTTCATCAAGTCCGTAGCTTAAAAAGGTGCGAATGATGAGATATAGGCGCCGTACTTCACCTGGCGTCATTTAGCCTCCAGTTTTTCCAGCCGTTTGGTCAGGGCATCAACAGCTCGTTCGACGGCAGCCGTCTCTTCCGCAAACCAGGCCACTTCAAGCGGACCGGGTGCCATACGCCACTCTTCAGTAATGGCTTCTGCCACATAACGTTGCTGGCGCTTAATGCCGTGATGCAGGAACTTCGCACCTCCACGCAGGGCCTTGCTGATACCTTCAGCGGCGATATCACCGGTATAAGGGGCCAGCAGTTCCGCAGGGTCGAATTCTGCCAGATCTGCCAGCGCAACGACGTTTTGCACCACCTGAATATCGCCCTGCACTTCCAGCTCACCGCTACGAATCAGTGCGGCAAGCTGCTGGCGATCGCGAGGTTTCGGCAACACACTGGCGTAGGCGATAACGGTGCAGTCAGCATAGCCTGCCCATTCGCCCAGCACATCGACCTGGCGTTCACTGAACACCAGAATCAATGACGTCGAAAAGCCTTTTACCTCCACACGCAAAACTTTACCCAGCAGACGCGAGCGGGCCGTTTTCAGCGCGGGTGAACGATACAGGAAGGTGTTGAGCAGACTTTCAATTCCTGCCGTCACTAAAGGCTTAAAAGGCATTTCCGGTCTCCTGTCAGAACTTATAACCACGATGCAGCGCCACAACCCCAGCCGTCAGATTGTAGTAGTCGACACTTTCGAAGCCGGCATCCTGCATCATAGCTTTCAGGGTATCCTGATCGGGATGCATACGGATGGATTCTGCCAGATAACGGTAGCTGTCGGCATCGTTCGCGACCAGTGAGCCAATACGCGGCAGCACATGGAAGGAGTATGCATCGTAGGCTTTGCTCAGCGGCTCGATAATTGGCTTCGAGAACTCAAGCACCAGCAGGCGACCGCCGGGTTTCAGCACGCGATACATTGAACGCAGTGCTTTATCTTTGTCGGTGACGTTACGCAGACCAAACGAAATGGTGATGCAATCAAAGGTGTTATCCGGGAACGGCAGCGCTTCAGCGTTCGCCTGAACATACTCAACATTGCCAATCACACCGATATTACGCAGCTTCTCGCGGCCCATTTTGAGCATGGATTCATTGATATCAGCAAGGACCACTTTGCCCGTTTCACCGACCAGGCGGGAGAATTTCGCCGTCAGATCGCCAGTACCACCGGCCAGATCCAGCACAGTCTGCCCGCGGCGTACACCGCTGCAATCAATCGTGAATCGCTTCCACAAACGATGAATGCCTAATGACATCAAATCATTCATGACATCGTATTTCGATGCCACGGAATGAAAAACGTGGGCGACCATATCCGCTTTTTGTTCCTTTGCGACGGTCTGAAAACCAAAGTGCGTCGTTTCTTGTGACTTATCCACCATCTCAATGCCTGCTCATCAAAAAATTGTTCCAGAAGTGTAACAGATTGGGCGTCGATGCCCTAGATTTCTACCCGGCTTAACTACCCCCTATGGGCTGGCGCGACTGCTGATTATATTCATCATCGCATGGATAAGCTTCATCATTCGGCTGCTCCGGAACCGACCGCAGTCGATACTCTTCATCCTGACTCACTGCCTGTTCAGCCAAATCAGGATTAATCTCGCGTTTAATTTCTACCCCTAAACCGCGAAATGCTTCTGCCTGCGCCAGCACATTTCCGCGACCTGAAGAGAGTTTTTTCATTGCCTGGCGATAATTATCCTGCGCTTTGTCAAGACTTTGACCGATCGCGGACATGTCATCGACGAACAAACGCATCTTGTCGTACAGCTTACTGGCGCGATCGGCGATTTGCTGAGCGTTGCGGCTTTGATGCTCATAACGCCACAAATTAGCAATAGTGCGCAGCGCCACCAGCAGCGTGGTCGGGCTAACCAACATGATATTGTTTTTCAACGCTTCGGTGATCAGCTCCGGTTGACGGTCAAGCGCCAGTAAAAAAGCGGGTTCAACGGGGATAAACATCAGTACATAGTCCAGGGTTCTCAGCCCCGGCAGCTGTTGATAATCTTTACGCCCCAGCAAGCGGATGTGATTACGCACCGACGCGATATGTTCCTGTAGCGCGCTTTCACGGGTGTAGTCGTCTTCGGCGTTAAAATAGCGTTCATAGGCGACCAACGTCATTTTGGCGTCGATCACCACATCTTTCCCCTGCGGCAGCCGCACAATGACATCCGGCTGCATCCGCGAGCGGGCGTCATTTTCGATGCTGACCTGAGTTTCATATTCATACCCTTCACGCAGACCGGAAGCCTCCAGCACCCGCGTCAATACCACCTCGCCCCAGTTACCCTGGGTTTTATTGTCGCCTTTCAGGGCGCGCGTCAGGTTGATCGCCTCCTGAGCCATTTGGGCATTGAGTTGTTGTAGATTACGAATTTCGTGGGTCAGGGTATGGCGTTCTTGTGCTTCTTTACCAAAGCTGTCCTGAACCTGACGGCGAAAACCGTCCAGTTGTTCACGTAGCGGCGACAGAAGACTGTTCAGACTCTGACGGTTTTGCTCATCAACCCGGCGATTGCTGTGCTCGAAAATACGGTTGGCAAGGTTTTCAAACTGCTCGCTCAAACGCTGCTCGCTGTTAATCATCTGGCGAATTTTATCGTCAGCATGTTGCTGTGCGGCTTCCATCCGCGTGGTCACTTCACGCAGATCTGCCTCCAGTGAGGTATTAATACTTTGCAGGCTGCGCACTTCGTTATTGAGTAACTCACACTCAGCGCGCCAGTGTTCGCTCTGGGTAATTTGTTGTTTTGCCGCACTTAACTCCGCGACCATCTCTTCACGTTCGGCTAATTGCTCGGCTTTTTGCTGCGCATGCTGGTAACTGGCAATCAGCCAGCCAATCGCCACGCTCACCAACGCAATAACTGCGTAAACCATGATTGAGATATCCACAACGCCTCCAGCCTCATTACTTACCCGCACAAAATAGAATTGTGCTGTACAAACGTCCAGTTTGAAAGAAGTTTCCTGCGAGGCGCTACGCAAAAATACAAAAGGCCGAACGCGTCGGCCTTCAGACAGGAGAAGAGAATTACAGCAGACGACGCGCAGCTTCCACCACGATTTTCACTGCATGGCTTTCGGTTTGTTTCATCGTCTCAGCATTCGGGATCTCTTGCTGGGTGCGGTTAACGATAACGCCCGCTACCATACCCGCTCGCAGGCCCTGGCTTGCACACATGGTCAGCAGAGTTGCAGATTCCATTTCATAGTTCATTACGCCCATCGCCTGCCACTCTTCCATAGAACCTTTAAAGTGACGGACTACGCGACCGGAATAAGTATCGTAACGTTCCTGGCCTGGGTAGAAGGTATCAGAAGACGCTGTCACACCTACGTGCGTGGTCGCGCCAATAGATTTCGCCGCTTCAACCAGCGCAGTTGTACATTCGAAATCAGCAACAGCCGGGAACTCCAGCGGTGCGAAGTGCAGGCTCGCGCCATCCAGACGAACAGACGCCGTGGTAACCAGGACATCGCCCACATTAATATGCGGCTGAATAGCGCCCGTTGTACCGATACGCAGGAAGGTACGAATGCCCAGCTGTGCCAGCTCTTCAACAGCAATAGAGGTAGACGGACCGCCGATACCCGTAGAGCAGACGATAACAGGTTTACCATCCAGCTCTGCACGCCAGGTGGTGAATTCGCGGTGAGATGCCAGCTTAACCGGCTTATCCATCAGCGCGGCGATCTTTTCCACACGATCCGGGTCGCCAGGGACGATGGCAAGCGTAGCCCCTTGTAAATCGTTTTTAGTGAGGCCGAGATGAAAAACATCAGACTTGGACATATACAACTCCTCTGTGAATCGGTTTAGTCAGAAGAAGCAAAAAGACACTTTACCGAAGGGTTTAACATTTTTTCGTGACGCTTATCACCATGGCGCAAATGCTTTGCATAAACTTACTCACCAAAAGTGATTCAAATCACATAAATCACACTTCATTCTGCATGCCTGCATAAAAGATGAGCCGATTCAGACAATGTGATTTGTTGCATGCTGACTATAGTTAACATTGCGCAACATTTTTATAAGGGTACGGAGAATGCCATGGCAACAACACAACAATCTGGATTTGCACCTGCTGCATCCCCTCTCGCTTCGACCATCGTTCAGACCCCGGACGACGCGATTGTGGCGGGCCTCACCTCTATCCCTTCACAAGGGGATAACATGCCTGCTTACCATGCCAGACCAAAGCAAAGCGATGGCCCACTGCCAGTGGTCATTGTAGTGCAGGAAATTTTTGGCGTGCATGAACACATTCGCGACATTTGTCGCCGTCTGGCGCTGGAGGGGTATCTGGCTATCGCGCCTGAACTTTACTTCCGCGAAGGCGATCCAAATGATTTCGCCGATATTCCCACGTTGCTCAGCGGTCTGGTAGCAAAAGTACCTGACTCGCAGGTGCTGGCCGATCTCGATCATGTCGCCAGCTGGGCGTCCCGTAACGGCGGCGATGTTCATCGTTTAATGATCACCGGATTTTGCTGGGGTGGACGTATTACCTGGCTGTATGCCGCGCATAATCCACAGCTAAAAGCCGCGGTGGCGTGGTACGGCAAGCTGACAGGCGATAAGTCGCTGAATTCACCGAAACAGCCTGTTGATATCGCAACCGATCTTAACGCGCCGGTTCTCGGCTTATATGGCGGCCAGGATAACAGCATTCCGCAGGAGAGCGTTGAAACGATGCGCCAGGCCCTGCGGGCAGCGAACGCAAAGGCAGAGATTATTGTCTACCCGGATGCCGGGCATGCATTCAACGCCGATTATCGCCCGAGCTATCATGCCGAATCAGCAAAAGATGGCTGGCAGCGTATGCTGGAATGGTTTAAGCAGTATGGTGGGAAGAAGTCGCTGTAATGAGAAAAGACCGGGTGGTATTACCACCCGGTTTGGATTTTATCCCCGACGCAAATTCTGCGCTGCCTGTACCATGTTCGCCAGTGCCGCGCGGGTTTCTGGCCAGCCACGCGTTTTCAGGCCGCAGTCCGGGTTAACCCACAAACGGTCTGCCGGAATGCGTTTTGCCGCTTTCTTCAGCAAGGCTTCAATCCATTCCACACTCGGTACGTTTGGCGAGTGAATGTCATAGACGCCTGGACCGATTTCATTCGGATAATCAAACTCTTCAAACGACTCCAGCAACTCCATGTCGGAACGCGAGGTTTCGATTGTGATGACGTCAGCATCCAGCGCCGCAATCGAATCCATGATGTCGTTGAACTCGCAATAACACATGTGGGTGTGGATTTGCGTGTCATCTTTCGCTACAGCGGCATTGATACGGAAGGCCTCTACGCCCCACTGGAGATAGGCATCCCAGTCGCTGCGACGTAGCGGTAAACCTTCGCGCAGTGCCGGTTCATCAATCTGGATGATGCCAATTCCAGCGGCTTCCAGGTCTGCCACTTCATCACGCAGCGCCAGCGCAATTTGTTTGGCGATGGTTTCACGGCTGACATCTTCACGCGGGAACGACCAGCAAAGAATCGTCACCGGGCCGGTCAGCATCCCTTTCACCGGTTTATCGGTCAGCGATTGCGCGAACGATGCCCACTCTACGGTAATCGGCGCCGGACGGCTAACGTCACCAATAACAATCGGCGGCTTCACGCAGCGGGAACCGTAGCTCTGTACCCAACCGTTTTGCGTAAAGACAAAACCGTCGAGGTGCTCGCCAAAGTATTCCACCATGTCGTTACGCTCGGCCTCGCCATGTACCAGCACATCCAGACCTAAACGTTCCTGCTCAACGATGGCCTGCTTGATATGTTCCGCAATACCCGTGCGGTAGTTGTTGGCGTCGAGATTGCCCTTTTTGAAATCCAAACGCAGGGTACGAATTTCCGTGGTTTGCGGGAAGGAACCAATCGTGGTGGTCGGCCAGGCTGGCAGTTTAAAACGCGCACGCTGGGCTTCAGCACGCACTTCATAGACATTCGCACGCTGACTGTCCTGGGCGGTGATCGCCGCCAGACGCTTTTCTACCGCCGGATTATGTACGCGGGTAGAGTGACGACGCGCCTGAATCGGAGCGCTCCACGCTACCAGAGCTGCCGTGTCACCGCTGTTCAGCGCATCGCGCAGCAGTGCCAGTTCATGGCATTTTTGCAGGGCGAAGGCAAACCAGCTTTTCACTTCCGCATCAAGACGCGTTTCCACGCTCAGGTCGATGGGGCTATGCAGCAGTGAGCAGGAAGATGCCACCCACAAATCACGTTTGCCGACAATGTCCTTAATTTGTGCATATTTCTCGCTGAGATCGGCACGCCAGACGTTACGACCATTGATAAGACCCACAGACAGCAGCCAGTCAGAAGGCAGACGCTTGTGCAGTTCGGTAACGTCATCTTTACCCTGTACAAGGTCCACATGCAGACCCTGAACAGGTAGCGCAGTAATCGTGTCGAGGTTTGGCGTTACGCCTTCAAAATAGGTGGTCAGCAGCAGTTTCACCTGGCCCTGGAGGGCATCGTAAGCGGGTTTGTAGGCGTCCAGCCACGCCTGCGGCAGCTCCAGTACCAGCGCGGGTTCGTCGATCTGTACCCATTCAATGCCGCGTTTTGCCAGTTCTGCCAGCACTTGCTGATAAACCGGCAGAATGTTGTTCAGCAGGCTCAGGCGGTCAAACTGTTCACCTTTCACTTTACCCAGCCACAGGTAGGTAACCGGCCCCAGCAGCACAGGCTTGACCTTGTGACCCAGCGCCAACGCCTCGTCCACTTCCTCCAGTAGCTGAGTCCAGGTCAATTTGAACTGTTGGCCTTTAACGAATTCCGGCACCATGTAGTGATAGTTGGTGTTAAACCATTTGGTCATTTCTGCCGCCGCCGCAGGTTCGCCAGTCGGCGCACGTCCACGACCAATACGGAACAGGGTGTCGATATCTACCGAACCATCTTTGTTCTGATGACGCGCCGGAACGTTACCCAGCAGCAGGCTGGTAGTCAGAACATGATCGTACCAGGCAAAATCACCCACCGGCAGCAGGTCGATACCCGCTTGCTTTTGTTGATCCCAGTGACGAGCACGCAATTCACGCCCTACTGCCAGCAGTTCTTCACGCGTGGAGTTCCCCGCCCAATAACTCTCTTGCGCTTTTTTCAGCTCGCGACGCAGGCCAACGCGAGGGAAACCGAGGGTGTGATTCAATATTGTCATTTTTCTTCCTCTAATTATATGTAAATCCTATGGATTTTGAATTTAGGGAAGGCGGCAAGTTTATTCATCCCAGGGAGCTTACTGAAGTAAGTGACCGGGGTGGAGAAACGCAGCCAACGCACCATAAATTTAAAAGACGAAGGATTTTAGCCGTCCAGATGTTTACACATCCATAATTGGCGGTTACTGTATATTCCTCAAGCGCAAATTATTCATGCCGAAGTGAAGGACTTTCATGATCGAAGTAAAACACCTGAAAACGCTACAAGCGTTGCGGAACTGTGGCTCGCTCGCAGCCGCTGCGGCGACGTTGCATCAGACGCAATCCGCCCTGTCTCACCAGTTTAGCGATCTGGAACAACGCCTTGGCTTCCGGCTATTTGTGCGTAAAAGCCAGCCGCTCCGCTTTACGCCACAGGGAGAAATCCTGTTGCAACTGGCAAACCAGGTGCTGCCACAAATCAGCCAGGCACTGCAAGCCTGCAATGAACCGCAGCAGACACGCCTGCGCATTGCCATTGAGTGCCATAGCTGTATTCAGTGGCTGACGCCCGCATTAGAAAATTTCCATAAGAACTGGCCGCAAGTCGAGATGGACTTTAAATCGGGCGTAACGTTTGACCCGCAGCCTGCGTTGCAACAGGGCGAGCTGGATCTGGTGATGACCTCCGATATTCTGCCGCGCAGTGGCCTGCATTATTCGCCGATGTTCGATTATGAAGTGCGTCTGGTATTAGCACCTGACCATCCACTGGCCACGAAAACGCGTATCACGCCGGAAGATCTCGCCAGCGAAACGCTGTTGATTTATCCGGTGCAGCGTAGCCGACTGGATGTCTGGCGGCATTTTCTTCAGCCAGCAGGCGTTAGCCCGTCGCTGAAAAGCGTCGATAACACCTTATTGTTGATTCAGATGGTTGCCGCACGGATGGGTATTGCCGCGCTGCCGCATTGGGTAGTAGAGAGTTTTGAACGCCAGGGTCTGGTGGTGACCAAAACCCTGGGCGAAGGTTTGTGGAGCCGACTGTACGCCGCGGTACGCGATGGCGAGCAGCGTCAGCCGATTACAGAAGCGTTTATTCGCTCAGCGCGCAATCACGCCTGCGATCATCTGCCGTTTGTGAAGAGCGCGGAGCGACCCACTTACGATGCACCCACAGTGAGGCAAGGATCACCAGCGCGCCTGTAATAAACGTTGGCCAGTGCGGCTGTTGGTGCCAGATAGCCAGGTTAACCAGCAGCCCAGCAGGAACGTGCATATTATTCATAATGCCCAGCGTTCCGGCATCCACCTGCGTCGCGCCGTAGTTCCACATAAAGTAGCCAATCCCGGAAGCCACCACGCCAAGAAATACCAGAATGCCCCATTGCAGCGTGGTTTGCGGCATTTTCTGCGCATTACCCAGCAATGACCATGCAATCACCGCCACCAGGAACGCGCCAAGATAGAACCACGCAAAGGCATTGCGCTGCGGCATCGGGCGAGTTTCCATCAGGCGTTTGTAACCCACCATGCCCATCGCAAAAGTGATATTGGAGAGTTGTACCAGCAGCAATCCAGTCCAGAAATGGTCGGTGACCTGATCATAGCGAATAATCCCGGCACCAATTACCGCCAACAAGGCGCTAAAGGCATAGCCCCAGCGCAAACGGCGTTTACTCATGATGTCATAAATCAGCGTGATGTAGAGCGGCGTCAGGACGGTGAACAGCAACAGTTCAGAGACCGTCAGGTAGAGATAGGCGCGGAAACTCAGCATATACATCACGCCGAGCTGCATCGCGCCCACCAGCATATACAGGCTGACCGTTTTCAGGCTATTGCCACGGGTACGCAGAAACGGCAGAAAAACGAGTGCCGCCAGGCCAACGCGCACCAGCACCGCAAAATAGCTATCGACGTGCCCCGCAAGGTACTCACCGTAAAAGCTAAAGGAGAAGGCCCACAGAATCGTGGTGATGATAAGTAGCGCCACAATGGAAAACTCTTTGATTAACGAGTCTCCATTGTAGCGAAGTATCAGGTTGACAACTGACCAAATAAAGAACGATTACGATAAATAGAGCTTACGCAGATAATGGGGCACCGCGTCTTCGGCATTAGTACCAATCACTTCCAGTTCCGGATGCAGATCTTTCAGGCGTTGATGCGCACTGCCCATAATGCAGCCTTTCCCCGCCATCGACAGCATTTCGGCGTCGTTCATCCCGTCGCCAAACGCAATGCAATCCTCCAGACGGTAGCCCAGTTTCTTCGCCACCGCTTCCAGGGCGTGGCCTTTTGAAACGCCGCCTGCCATCACTTCCAGACAGGTTAAGGTAGAGAAACTAACGTTGACGCGATCGCCCCAGCGAGCATTAATCGCCTGCTCCAGCGGCAGCAGTTGTTCATGGGAATCGCAGGTGAAGAACACTTTGCTGACGCCTTCCGGCTCCAGTAATCCTGGCTCATACAGCGCATATTTGAACACCGCTTCTTTAAAAAAGCGCATCTCTTCCGGACGGTGGCGATTCATAAACCATTCGTCCTCGCGATAAACGTTAGTAATGATGTCCGGATTGTCGTTAACTACGCCCAAAAGATCGCTGGCAATGTCGCGGTCCAGGTTATGAGCAAAAATCAGATTGCCATCCAGATCGTGAACGCGCGCACCATTGGAGGTAATCATGTAAGACTTAATCTCCAGATTATCGCGAATTTGCCCCACATCAATGTGGTGGCGACCGGTCGCAAACACAAAGTTGATGCCGCGTGCAGTGAGTTGCTTGAGGGTTTCTTTGGCATAAGGGGATAACGTATGGTCGGGAGAAAGTAACGTGCCATCTAAATCAGACGCAACAACCTGGTACATAAGAAATTTAAACCTCTATAGAGCGGTTTCCGCTGGGTGAGTTATGCCTGTTGAAAAAATCAACGATGGCGTGGAGCGCGACTGAGCGCATTGCGTCCTTTTCAAAAAGGATCTCATGATACGCACCTTTAATTACCAGCGGTCGCCCCCCTTCGACAGGATGACCCGCAGCGGTGCGGAGTTCACAAAAACGGTCGTGCATGCGGTTATCCACCACGCGTTCCTCTTCAGCCTGCAAGAGAAGCGTTGGCGTGGCATCATCACCTGCACCGGCTAACACCTGTTCGCCAGCCAGAAGACTTTCGCGTACCCAATGGTAGGTCGGCCCACCGACGCGAATCGTTGGGTCATCAGCATAGAAGCGTAAGTTACGTCGATATCGCTGTCTGCTGTGGGTCAATACGTTGATAGCAAACGGCAACGCGCGCCAGCGCCCGGTGCCTATTGCATAGCCATCACGGAAACGTGGATGCGCTTCGGCCCAGTTGAGGATCTGCCGTGCCATAAATGACGGCATGCGAATCACGATCCCAAACATTGGCGCAGTTAGCGCAATGGCGTCACATACACCTGGATGGCGTTGCAGAAATAATGTGGAGATCGCACCGCCCATCGAATGTGCCAATATATAGCGTTTACGCCACGGACCGGGCTGGACCTCCTGTTGCCAGAATGCCGCCAGATCATCAACATAATCATTAAAGCGATTAACATGCCCGAGATGCGGATCGGCTAACAGGCGACCGGAACGTCCCTGCCCGCGATGGTCGATGATTAAGACATCAACCCCCAAATGGAACAGGTCGTAGGCCAGTTCCGCATATTTTACGTAGCTCTCAATACGCCCCGGGCAGATGACCACCACCCGGTCATGGTGCTGTGCACGAAAACGGACAAAGCGCACTGGAATGTCATCCACACCGATAAATTCTGCTTCATCACGCTGACGCCAAAAGTCTGTCAGCGGTCCCATGGTAAAAGCAGCAAACGCGTTTTCTCTTGTTTCCCAGTCTTTTTGCTGCTGAAACATGGGGTAATCTGCCTCTTAAACCACGTAAAATCGTTTTTTTAAGCGTGCCTGACACAACGCTGCGACAGTAGCGTATTGTGGCACAAAAATAGACACACCGGGAGTTCATCATGACCTTAGATTGGTGGTTTGCCTACCTGCTGACATCGATCATTTTAAGCCTGTCGCCAGGTTCTGGCGCAATCAACACCATGACCACCTCGCTCAACCACGGTTATCGCGGCGCAGTGGCGTCTATTGCAGGGCTTCAAACCGGGCTGGCGATTCATATTGTGCTGGTTGGCGTGGGTTTGGGGACGCTATTTTCCCGCTCGGTTATTGCTTTTGACGTGTTGAAATGGGCGGGTGCGGCTTACCTGATTTGGCTGGGAATTCAGCAGTGGCGTGCCGCTGGTGCTATTGATCTCAAGTCTCTGGCTCATACTCAGTCGCGCCGCCATCTTTTTCAGCGGGCTGTGTTTGTGAATCTCACCAATCCCAAAAGTATTGTGTTTCTGGCAGCACTATTTCCGCAATTCATCATGCCGCAACAGCCGCAGCTGATGCAGTATATCGTGCTCGGCGTCACCACTATTGTGGTCGATATTATTGTGATGATCGGTTACGCCACTCTCGCCCAACGGATCGCATTATGGATTAAAGGGCCAAAACAGATGAAGGCATTGAATAAGATTTTCGGCTCGTTGTTTATGCTGGTGGGAGCGCTGTTGGCATCGGCGAGGCATGCGTGAAATAATGTCGGATGCGGCATAAACGCCTTATCCGACTTACTCTGATGACGCGCCTGGCGTCAACGCGAAATAATCAAATGAATGCCAAATCCGGCAAATAACGCCCCGGCAAAACCATCAATCCACTTCGCCAGACGTTGATAACCACGGCGCATTTTCGGCAGCGCAAACAGGCTGGCAACGACGGTAAACCACGCCAGCGTTTCGATAATAATCAACACGAAAATGCCCCAGCGCTCAGTGGTGCCGACGTTATCGCCAACAAACAGCGAGAATACAGAACCAAAGTAGATAATCGCTTTCGGGTTGGCGAGATTGGTCAGTAAGCCTTTCAGGAAACTACGCCCGCTTTTCGCCAGTTCCACCTGTGGCGCAGGTGCTGAAACAACCTCTTTTTTCAGCGCACCGCGCAGCATCTGGTAACCCATCCAGCAAAGATACAGGCCGCCGCCCACCATAATTAGCGTATGCAGCCAGGCCATTTTTTCGATAATCAAATGCAGACCAAGCAGCGCAATCCCTGCCCAAACTATTACCCCGCAGGTAATGCCCAACACACCCATCATCGCTTCTTTACGGGAACGACTAACAGCAGTCTGAGAGACAAAAAAGAAATCGGGACCGGGGCTCACAGTTGCCACAATGTGCACCATGGCAACTGTGAGGAATAACATCAACATACATTTGACTCGCGGGGGAAACGTTTACGGAGTCTTCATCCTGGCACTTTTTTATGCCGCTGACTACTCTTCGTCGTCGCCATCGACATGCGCACGAATCAGCGCCATAAACGGTTTGCCAAAGCGTTCCAGCTTGCGCATCCCAACGCCGTTAACGCTGAGCATTTCGCTGGCGGTGATCGGCATCTGCTCTGCCATCTCAATCAAGGTTGCGTCGTTAAACACCACGTACGGCGGGACATTGCTTTCATCGGCAATAGATTTACGCAGTTTGCGTAATTTGGCGAACAGTTTGCGATCGTAATTGCCGCCGAAGGATTTCTGCATCGCTTTCGGTTTGAGCGCCACAATACGCGGTACGGCAAGTTGTAAAGAGGATTCGCCGCGCAGCACCGGGCGTGCGGCTTCCATAAGCTGCAACGCAGAATGTTGGGCAATATTTTGCGTCACCAGGCCGAGGTGAATCAGCTGGCGGATCACGCTCACCCAATGTTCATGGCTTTTATCACGGCCCATGCCATAGACTTTCAGTTTGTCATGACCATAGTCGCGGATACGCTGATTATTAGCACCACGAATCACTTCCACCACATAGCCCATCCCAAAACGCTGATTCACACGACCAATGGTGGAAAGCGCAATCTGTGCATCGGTTGAACCATCGTACTGTTTCGGCGGATCGAGGCAGATATCGCAGTTCCCGCATGGCTCCTGACGCCCTTCGCCAAAGTAGTTCAGCAGCACCAGACGACGACAGGTTTGCGCCTCAGCAAACGCGCCCATCGCATTGAGTTTATGACGCTCAATATCCTGCAACTGCCCTTGCGGCTTCTCTTCCAGACAACGGCGCAGCCACGCCATATCAGCCGGGTCGTAAAACAGCATCGCTTCCGCTGGCAGACCATCACGCCCGGCGCGACCGGTTTCCTGATAATAGGATTCGATATTGCGCGGAATATCAAAGTGGACCACGAAGCGGACGTTCGGCTTGTTGATGCCCATGCCGAACGCCACGGTCGCCACCACAATTTGCAGATCATCGCGCTGGAATTTCTCCTGCACGTCTGCACGGACATCGTTTTCCAGTCCGGCGTGATAAGCCGCTGCGCTAATCCCCTTGCTTTGCAGGCGTGCGGCGGTGTCTTCTACTTTCGCACGACTGTTGCAGTAGATAATGCCGGACTTTCCCCGCTGTTCCTGTACATAACGCATCAACTGATCGAGTGGTTTGAATTTCTCCATCAACATGTAGCGAATATTCGGGCGATCAAAACTGCTGATTTGAATCAGCGGATCGTTCAGCCCCAACAAGCGCACGATATCCTGGCGCGTAGTATCGTCAGCGGTGGCGGTCAGTGCCATAAACGGCAGCGTCGGAAAACGCTGCCGCAGCTGACCGAGCGCGGCGTATTCCGGGCGGAAATCGTGGCCCCACTGGGAGATACAGTGCGCCTCATCAACGGCTAATAACACCGGATCCCAGTGCGCCAGATGCTCAAGAAAGTTATCCAGCATCAGGCGTTCCGGGGCGATATACAGCAGACGGATTTGCCCGGTGCGACAGCCAGTCATCACTTCAAGCTGCTGCTCGCGGGTTTGCGTCGAGTTAAGACACGCTGCCGCCACGCCATTGGCCTGTAGTTGATCCACTTGATCTTTCATCAATGAAATCAGCGGTGAAACAACCACAGTAAGGCCGTTTAGCAACAAGGCAGGGATTTGATAGCAAAGGGATTTTCCACCACCAGTGGGCATGACGACCAGGCAATCGCGACCGGAAAGAACGGTGTCGATAATCTCTTCCTGGCCGGGGCGAAACTGTTGGTAGCCAAAGGTTTCTTGTAAAACCTGTTTAGCTCCGGACTCCAGATTCAACACTTCCGCCTGCGCCACATTCACCCCGATTGCCTGAAATAAAAACAGGCGCTATTTTCAGCGCCTGTGCGAGAAACTGCAATGCTTTTAGTTTCTGAGAGGGTAATACTGGATGCCGGATTCCAGATTTACCAACCACTCAACCGATCATCAAAACAAGTCGTTCAGCATAACGCCCACACCAACGCGGGTCTGGTTAAAGTTATAGTCAATGAGCGATTCGCCGTAACCGCTGTAGACCTGGGTATAAAGACGCACATGTTTGGTGATCGGGTAACTTAAGCCTAACTCCGCACCACCGTAACCGGTGTTCCAGTTGTACTGTCCTTTCGCACTGAGCACCGCATCACCGAGGTGATAGCCGATTTTAAGCTGGTAGTAACCCATATATTTGGTGATATCCGGGTTATCGTCCGTATTACCGATGACATACCACGGCTTCACTTCTACCAACCAGTTACCGTTTTCTGCCATCAGGCGAGTATAAAGGCGATTCCAGCTGCGGGAGGTCGGGTCTGAACGCCCGTTAGAGTCGTGGTTATAACCCATCTCCACATCGCGCAGCGTCCAGCCTGCAAAACGGTAATCGGTGGCAAAACCGAGGAACAATTGCGGTTCGTAGTTGGTTTCACGAAACGGTGAAGACTCTTCGCTATTGGACAGTTGCCACCAGGATTTTTGCGTGTAAGAAGCCCCCAACACCGAGTTCGGCCCCAAAATTCCACGCCACAGCGGAAATGCGAGGCTCAACTGGAACTTAACTTCATCCTTACGCGCATTTTCCGACCAGTTATAACTGCTAATCGCTTCTTTATTCAGGTCGCTGGTATCGGTGTAGATGATGTAGTTGGTGTCATAAGGATAGAGCGTGAAAGGATTGTCATGCTCCTGCAGCATATTCGCGATAATACTGCCGCGCACCGCAGGCGCGTCATGCACCTCTTTCACCGTTGCCTCTTGCGCATATACAGCCATTGGCAACATAAATACCGGCAACAACCAGCCCTGCAGAGTCCGCATCGTGTTCTCCGTAACGAATTATTGAAGATATGAACATTTTATGCGGACTATTCTACATACTTACCTTGAAGGACGTTAGTTATCCCGTCTTAAAGTAGAAAACCACAATTAAGAAGTGTAAGGATGATAGGTCTGCCGTACTGACCGCTGAACAAGCCCTGAAATTAGTGGGTGAGATGTTTGTCTATCACATGCCATTTAACCGCGCATTGGGGATGGCGCTGGAGCGTTACGCAAAAGAGTTCGCACAGTTGGCCTTTAAAAATCAGCCAATGATGGTGGGTCGCCGTCGCCCGCGTTGAATTACACAATGAAGAACAGCTTTATATTGCCAGCGTCACCTATATGGTAGGTTGAAAACGTAAAAACAGGTAAACTGCTGAGACTAATGACAAACGCAAAATTGCCTGATGCGCTACGCTTATCAGGCCTACCCGCGAAATGCAATATATTGAATTTGCATTCTTTTGTAGGCCGGATAAGGCGTTCACGCCGCATCTGGCATGAACAAAGCACACTTTGTCAGCAATCTGAGCAGTTCAGCTGCTATTAACAACAAAAATGAGTTTTCCAATGGATGCAAAACAAACGCGGCAGGGCGTGTTACTCGCTCTTGCCGCTTATTTTATTTGGGGTATTGCGCCAGCATACTTCAAGCTGATTTACTACGTGCCCGCCGATGAGATCCTGACGCATCGCGTGATCTGGTCGTTTTTCTTTATGGTAGTGCTGATGAGCATCTGCCGCCAGTGGTCCTATTTAAAAACGCTGATTAAGACGCCACAGAAAATTTTTATGCTGGCAGTCTCTGCCGTGCTGATTGGCGGCAACTGGCTACTGTTTATCTGGGCGGTGAACAATCACCATATGCTGGAAGCGAGCCTCGGGTACTTTATTAACCCGCTGGTGAACATTGTGCTGGGGATGATTTTCCTCGGCGAGCGATTCCGCAGGATGCAATGGCTGGCGGTGATTCTGGCGATATGCGGCGTGTTGGTCCAGCTCTGGACTTTTGGTTCACTGCCGATCATCGCGCTAGGGCTGGCGTTTAGTTTTGCCTTCTACGGCCTGGTACGCAAGAAGATTGCCGTTGAAGCGCAAACTGGCATGTTAATCGAAACTATGTGGTTGCTGCCCGTGGCGGCGATTTACCTGTTTGCTATTGCCGACAGCTCAACCAGCCATATGGGGCAAAACCCGATGTCGCTGAATTTACTGCTGATTGCCGCTGGTATTGTCACTACCGTACCGCTGTTGTGTTTTACTGCAGCTGCGACACGCCTGCGTCTCTCAACGTTAGGCTTTTTCCAGTACATTGGCCCGACGCTGATGTTCCTGCTGGCAGTGACGTTTTATGGTGAAATACCGGGTGCCGATAAGATGGTGACTTTCGCCTTTATCTGGGTGGCACTGGCAATTTTTGTGATGGATGCGATTTATACGCAGCGTAGAAAAAGTTAAGCATTAACATGGGTAGGCCATTTAAAGAGCCTACCCACTGACTTATCTATCTTTTTTTTAAAAAAATTAAGATAAGAAAAAGAACAATATTTGTTACAGGAAATATCCCCGAAACGCCCCAGTACTTACTCCATCCTAGAGACATTGTATATCTACCAAGGATTTGACAAAACCCAAAACTTAACCCTGCACCTATACTTCTTAAATTTAATGTCGTAGTCAGGCTTAAAATAAATAGAACAAGGATGGTAATAACCCACCACAATAACCACGCCTTAACAAAATCAGATTTTTTGCTGTAAGGTTCTTTACCCAAGAACAACTGCCAAAAATTACTATTTTCCATACAGAATACATTCGTCAGAGAAATTATTTATAAAATAAAATACATTTTAATTATATTTAATTAAAAGTAAGCGTACAGCCTGAACCGTCTGGTCAGAATCTGACGAATTAGACAAAGTGGTGTCCA
>NZ_PTRE01000333.1 GCF_002965065.1 Escherichia sp. MOD1-EC7003 | reverse complement strand
CACAAATGCTATCGAATCAGTCCATCGCCAGTTCAGGAAACTGACCAAAACCAAAGGCGCTTTCCCGAACGAAAACAGTCTGTTGAAGCTGCTTTATCTGGGACTGATGAACGCACAGGAGAAATGGACAATGCCCATCCAGAGCTGGAATTTGACATTGTCACAGTTAGCCATTTATTTTGAAGGGCGACTGAATAATGTGATGACGCTGTAGAATTTTTAACGTGACACAGAATTCTGAACGCTCTC
>NZ_PTRE01000046.1 GCF_002965065.1 Escherichia sp. MOD1-EC7003 | reverse complement strand
ACGGCTCTGATCACCCGTGGGCTGGCTGAAATGTCGCGTCTTGGCGCGGCGCTGGGTGCCGATCCTGCCACCTTTATGGGCATGGCGGGGCTGGGCGATCTGGTGCTTACCTGTACCGACAACCAGTCGCGTAACCGCCGTTTTGGCATGATGCTCGGTCAGGGCATGGATGTACAAAGCGCGCAGGAGCAGATTGGTCAGGTGGTGGAAGGCTACCGCAATACGAAAGAAGTCCGCGAACTGGCGCATCGCTTCGGCGTTGACATGCCAATAACCGAGGAAATTTATCAAGTATTATATTGCGGGAAAAACGCGCGCGAGGCAGCATTGACCTTACTGGGTCGTGCACGCAAGGATGAGCGCAGTAGCCACTAAACCCAGGGAATCTTTGTTACCGCTATGACCCGGCCCGCGCAGAACGGGCCGGTCATTATCTCATCGAGTGGAGTAAGCAATGTCGTGTGAAGAACTGGAAATTGTCTGGAACAATATTAAAGCCGAAGCCAGAACGCTGGCAGACTGTGAGCCAATGCTGGCCAGTTTTTACCACGCGACACTACTTAAGCACGAGAATCTGGGCAGTGCACTGAGCTACATGCTGGCGAACAAACTGTCATCGCCAATTATGCCTGCTATTGCTATCCGTGAAGTGGTGGAGGAAGCTTACGCCGCCGACCCGGAAATGATCGCCTCTGCGGCCTGTGATATTCAGGCGGTGCGTACCCGCGACCCGGCAGTCGATAAATACTCAACCCCACTGTTATACCTGAAAGGTTTTCATGCCTTGCAGGCCTATCGCATCGGCCACTGGCTATGGAATCAGGGGCGTCGCGCACTGGCGATTTTCCTGCAAAATCAAATCTCTGTGACTTTCCAGGTTGATATCCACCCGGCGGCCAAAATTGGTCGTGGCATCATGCTAGACCACGCGACGGGCATTGTTGTGGGTGAAACGGCGGTAATTGAAAACGATGTGTCGATACTGCAATCTGTCACGCTTGGCGGTACGGGTAAATCGGGGGGGGACCGCCACCCGAAAATTCGTGAAGGCGTGATGATTGGCGCGGGCGCGAAAATCCTCGGCAATATTGAAGTTGGGCGCGGCGCGAAGATTGGCGCAGGTTCCGTGGTGCTGCAACCAGTGCCGCCGCATACCACCGCCGCTGGCGTCCCGGCACGCATTGTCGGTAAACCAGACAGCGATAAGCCATCAATGGATATGGACCAGCATTTCAACGGCATTAACCATACATTTGAGTATGGTGATGGGATCTGACGTTCTGTTATCGTGCCGGATGCGGCGTGAACGCCTTATCCGGCCTACCGCATCTTAATCTCTCAATACCGCTCCTGGATACCCCAGTTGCCGCCAGGCTTCATACACCACGACCGACACCGCATTGGACAGGTTCATGCTGCGGCTGTCCGGCACCATTGGAATACGAATTTTTTGTTCAGCGGGCAGAGCATCAAGAATGCTCGCTGGTAGACCGCGCGTTTCCGGGCCGAACATCAGATAGTCGCCATCCTGATAGCTTACGGCGCTATGTGCGGGCGTACCTTTGGTCGTAAGGGCAAACAGTCGTTGGGGATTTTCTGCTTCAAGGAACGCGCGATAGTCATGATGACGCGTAACGGCGGTAAATTCGTGGTAGTCCAGCCCCGCGCGGCGCAGGCGCTTATCGTCCCAGGCAAATCCCATCGGTTCGATGATATGCAGACGAAAGCCGGTATTAGCGCAAAGACGGATGATGTTGCCAGTATTTGGTGGAATTTCTGGTTCGTAAAGTACGATGTTTAGCATACTGCCCCCTTAGTGCGGGGGCAGGATAGCAGATATTCATCTAACTCTTAAGCTGCATTCCCTTTCGTCATCGGAGCCAGCGCCACAGGCAACTCTTTACCCAGCGCCTGGACCAGCGAATCTTGCGTAATTTCACTGATCGATTTCGTGCCAGTCAGCGTCATTGCCACTTTCATCTCTTTCTCGATCAGATTAAGCAGATTTGTCACGCCCGCCTGGCCCGCTGTTGCCAGCGCATACAGGAAAGCACGACCCAGCAGTACTGTGTCGGCACCGAGCGCAATCATACGCACGACATCAAGCCCGTTACGAATCCCGCTATCTGCCAGAATGGCGATATCACCTTTTACTGCATCCGCAATAGCGGGTAGTGCACGGGCAGAAGAGAGTACACCGTCCAGCTGGCGGCCACCGTGGTTAGAAACTACAATCCCATCAGCACCAAAACGCACTGCATCGCGCGCATCTTCCGGATCGAGGATCCCTTTGATCACCATCGGTCCATCCCAGAAATCGCGGATCCACTCGAGGTCTTTCCATGAGATGGACGGATCGAAGTTATTTCCCAGCCAGCCGATGTAATCTTCCAGTCCGGTCGGTTTGCCGAGGTAAGCTGAGATATTACCTAAATCATGTGGACGACCGTTCAGACCCACATCCCACGCCCATTGCGGATGCGTCACTGCCTGCAAGTAGCGGCGCATTGCCGCATTTGGGCCGCTCATACCCGAGTGCGCATCACGGTAACGTGCGCCTGGTGTTGGCATATCCACGGTGAAAACCAGCGTCGAACAACCCGCTGCTTTTGCTCGCTCCAGCGCGTTACGCATAAAGCCGCGATCGCGCAGCACATAAAGCTGGAACCACATCGGACGTTTGATAGCTGGAGCGACTTCTTCAATCGGGCAAACGGAAACCGTTGAGAGAGTAAACGGAATACCATGCGCATCTGCCGCTTTGGCGGCCTGAACTTCGCCGCGTCGCGCATACATGCCACACAAACCTACCGGACCTAGCGCCACCGGCATCGACAATTTCTCATTAAACAGCGTCGTTTCCAGGCTTAAGTTGGACATGTTTTTCAGAATACGCTGGCGCAGCGCCACTTCTGACAAATCTTCCACGTTGCGGCGCAGCGTGTATTCAGAATATGCACCCCCATCCATATAGTGGAACAGGAACGGCGGTAGAATGCGTTGTGCTGCGGCGCGATAATCGCTGGCTGCGGAAATAATCATGCGTTTTTCTCCCTCGAATGATCATTATGGTCACCGGGCAGGCGGGTAATGCGTGCATGGCGAGCCTGATCTTCATCGAATCGTTTCATGGTGGTGTGGACAAAACCGAGGTGCGCCATCATTGCTTTACGCGCGCCGTCGGCATCACCGGTAAAAATGGCGTCAATGACAGCCTGATGTTGTTCGGTCAGCTGTGAAAAAATCGGGGGGACCAGGTACATCCGCTGGCGGCTATGTTTTACAGAGGATTGCAGGACATCAAAGAAACCGCGCATGGTCTGTAGCAGCACGATGTTATGTGAGGCTTCGGCAATCGCCAGATGAAAACGAACGTCCGCTTGTGAGGCGAGATCCGGGTCTTCGCTGAACGTTGCTTCAAAGCAAAGCTGAATCTTTTCTTTGTCACCAGGCGTGGCGCGCATTGCCGCATGCCACGCGGTGCTGGTTTCAATAGCGTAGCGGGCTTCCAGAATATCGAAACTGTAATCCGGATCATCGGCCATCAGCGTTTTCAGCGGCTGGACGATGTTTTGCTCCGACCATGTGTCATTACGCCAGCGAATAAACGTCCCGCCGCCGCGTCGACTGAGCAGCACGCCTTCGCTCACCAGTTTTGCCAACGCTTCGCGCAGTGAATTACGCGACACGCCGAGTTGCATTGCCAGTTGGCGTTCAGCGGGCAACTTCATGCCCGCCTCCAGGTTTTTTTCATCAATCAGCGCCCGCACACGATCGGCAACCTCGTCTGACAGGCGTCTGGGTAAAACAATCATTAAGGAATCATCCACGTTAAGACATAGGCCTGAAGCGTGGTCATCACGCCGACCATACAGGTGAAGATCAGGCTGTGTTTGATAGTAAAGCGGAACAAATCAGACTCTTTGCCCACCAGGCCTACCGCCGCACAGGCGATAGCGATAGATTGCGGAGAGATCATCTTACCGGTGACGCCACCGGTGGTGTTGGCAGCAACCAGTAACAGATCAGAGACGCCAATTTGTTGTGCTGCGGTGGCTTGCAGCGCGGCGAACAGGGCGTTAGATGAGGTATCCGACCCGGTCAGGAATACCCCCAGCCAGCCGAGGAACGGCGAGAAGAAGGTGAATGCATGACCGGTGTGAGCCAGTGCCAGCGCCAGTGTTGATGACAGTCCGGAATAGTTCGAGATAAAGGCGAATGCCAGCACCATACCGATGGAGTAGACAGGCAGAGCCAGTTCTTTCAGCGTGCTGCCGAAGGTGCTGATAGCGTCAGATGGTTTCATCTTCAACCAGACAATTGAGAGCAGGGCAGCAAACAGAATGGCAGTACCCGTAGCAGAGAACCAGTCGAACTTAAACACAGCGGCATACGCTGTCGCTTCGCTGACTACTGGCGGCATACGAGCAACCAGTTTATCGAGGTACGGTACAGGAATGTTGATCACCCACTCATACAGCGCGCCACCCGATGCGAACAGGGCTTTAAACGGCGGGATACTCCACAGTGTTACGGTAGCGGTCAGGAACAGGAACGGTGTCCAGGCACGTAATACCTGACCCGCTGTGTAACTGGTATGGGCCAGCGTGATATCAACCTGTGACGCCCCCAAATCACCAAAACGGAATATGCGCACCGGTTGCCAGCGTTTGAGGAACAGTGTCAGGCAGAGCAGCGATACTAGCGAAGAAATAATGTCTGGCAGTTCCGGCCCAATAAAGTTGGAGCTGAGATACTGAGCGATGGCAAACGACCCGCCCGCAACCGTGACCGCAGGCCAGGTTTCTTTGATACCGCGCCAACCGTCCATAATCGCCATGATCCAGAACAGCACGATAATGGTCATAAACGGTAGCTGACGGCCTACCATCTGGCCAATCTCAAAGCTGTCGATGCCTGTTACTTGTCCGGCAACCAGAATCGGAATACCCATCGCACCAAATGCCACTGGCGCGGTGTTAACAATCAGGCACAGCCCGGCGGCGTATAACGGTTTAAAGCCCAGGCCGACCAGCAATGCGGCGGTAATTGCCACTGGTGCGCCAAAGCCTGCTGCCCCTTCAAGAAATGCACCGAAACAGAAACCGACGATCAGCATTTGCAGGCGCTGGTCAGGGGTTATCGAAAGAATAGACGAGCGGATGATGTCAAACTGACCGGTTTTCACCGAGATCTTATAGACGAACACCGCCGCAATAATGATCCACGCGATGGGCCACAGCCCGTAGAAGAAGCCATACACCACCGAGGCCAGCGCGTTAGCGATCGGCATTTTATAGAACAGCAAAGCCACGGCAAGGGCGATTGCCACCGTCCATGAGGCGGCGACGTATCCTTTCAGTTTGAGCTTAATCAGTGCAAAAAAGAAAAACAGGATGGGAAGCGATGCTATCAGGCTGGAAAGCCAGATATTCCCGGCGGGATCATAGTTTTGTTGCCAGAGATTCATTGCAGGTCTCCTGGAGTCCACGCACATCGTGTAATGAGTCTGTTGCTCATCTCCTTGTCACACGTTGTGTAAAAGTGGCACTGCCAATTTTGTTGTGTAGGGATAATGACAATGAATGGTTAACTAAATGTTATTAGTTAGCAACATCGATGTGAGTTTTAATTGGGGAACTGGGAACCAAAGGTCAGATAAGCGAGAATTGGTAGGGCCAATTCTTGTGGGAGAGAATAATTTGCTGCGGAGCTGGCTTGTGCCCCTCACCCTAATCCTTGCCCCGGTCGGGGGCAGCGCGCACGCAGTCTTGCGCTAATGTCAAAAAGCCGAAGTCTCAATCCAAACAAAAAGGCAACCCATCCTCAGATGATGACTTATTACCTGACAGTTTAATTGCCTGAAGGCAATAATATTCGGGGTGAATGCTGAGGGGAGGAGAGTTCCCGCACTTATCCTGTAGAGGATATGAATGCGGGAAGGTGTAAATCAGAATTCTGTTTTCGAAAACCCGGTCATCTCCTGCAGGCCCATTTCGCGGCCTAGCGCGGTCATTGGATGTACAACCACCAGCCCGCGAACACTTTTCTTCAGCTTGCCCATATCAGCCTGCTCTTTTTTGGTAATTGCGCGCTGGAACGGCATCTTCATCAGCTTCTGTGCTTCTTTACTCAGTTTTTGGCTGTGAACCTCCCGCAGGCGGGCAATTTCAGCTTCCAGTGTGGCTTTTTCTTTTTCCAGCTCGGCGTATTTGTCTGCGGCTTCAACCAGCGACAGATCGGCCTGCTGGTGGCGGATGGCGTCCAGGCGATCGCTAAGACGTTTGATTTCTTTTTTTTCGACTTCTTTCATGTGATGACTTCTGATAGAGATAAATTTATAGCCCCTAGTATGCGCGACCAGGTGCTTTGTCCACAACTGATGACATTGCAATAGTTCCTAATGGAAACTATCAACATGTTTAAAAAGTGCGCAATTTATTGATTAATTAAGAAATCTATAGAAAAAAGATAATAAACAGAAGCGGATGATTATTGAGGATTCAGCACGTTTTACTTAATGTCATCTTTACCGGGAACCTAAACTAAAATTGGCGGCCGCGCATTCCCGGCGCGGGGTAATACGGAGATATCATCATGGGCAAATTAGGTGAAAACGTTCCGCTTCTTATCGATAAAGCCGTAGATTTCATGGCATCAAGCCAGGCGTTCCGGGAGTATCTGAAAAAACTACCTCCCCGTAACGCGATTCCGTCCGGAATACCCGATGAAAGCGTGCCGTTATATCTACAACGTCTGGAGTATTATCGTCGGCTTTATCGGCCGAAGCAGGTAGAAGGGCAGTAAGCAGACGTTGCTTACTTTTGAAAGGCTTTTTTTAAGCTGATTTTGGAAATCAGCTCTGTCAGTGAAAGGACCATTGTTGATCGCACAGCCTGTTGATAGCGCTGAACTTGCATTGTATACAAACTGGAGTCTGCTGGTTCAAACTGTGGCGGCGGTGGCAACGCCGCCACGCAGTGCAGCTCACTAAAGGGGCCAAGGATTTCGTCGTCGGTAAACGCGTACTCGTTGCCGTCGTGATTTAGCTCTTCACGCAATGCCATCAGCAGCTCCGCATCTTCGTATTCCTGGCGGTTAATGACGCCCAACCCGTAAATGAGTTTTAAACGCACAGAAAGATCGCCCAGCGGACCATCGCCGTCGAGCAACGGTTCTACAGCATACTTCACCGCGTAATCGTCTTTGCGGAATACCTGAAGCACCAGAAGATTTACCGCCTCGTTCAGGAGCTCGACGGCGGTGATCAGAAAGCTTCGCACGGTTTTGCCAGCATTCAGACGCTCAAGCACACGGTTTTCAAAGGCCTGGGTTTGTTCCATTGTTGCCTGCATATCTGACAATCTGTTATTCGGGCGCAGGGTATCCTGCGCCTGGTCCACCATTATTGCATTGCTTTATAAGCGGTTACTGCCTCGCTGACAACCTCGCTGTGGGCATCAAGACCGGAAATCTGTGCCAGCGCCGCCTGCGGACCTTTGTCGGCAATCAGTGCTGCCAGTTCCTGAGCCTGCGGATCTTCTTCACTGCGGAAGTGCATTGCAGCGGCAATACCTTCAATCAGGTTTTTGTGCGGAAGACCGTACTCCAGCGTACCGAGCAGTGGTTTGATCAGACGGTCGCCTGCGCTGAGTTTACGCAGCGGCTGACGGCCTACGCGCTCTACATCATCTTTCAGATACGGGTTCTCAAAACGGCCAAGAATTTTCTGGATGTACGCCGCATGTTTGTCAGCGTCAAAGCCGTAGCGCTTGATCAATACCGCACCACTTTCTTCCATCGCACCTTTTACCACCGCGCGGATTTTCTCGTCGAGAATCGCGTCACGAATGGTCTGATGACCGGCCAGTTTTCCGAGGTACGCGGTTATAGCATGACCGGTGTTCAGGGTGAAGAGTTTACGTTCGACAAATGCCATCAGATTGTCGGTTAATTCCATGCCAGGGATATTCGGCAGCGCCCCTTTGAACTGGGTTTTATCGACAATCCATTCGCTGAAGGTTTCTACCGTCACTTCCAGTGGATCGTTAGTTGCCGAAGCTGAAGGCGGCACGATGCGGTCAACGGCAGAATCGACAAAGCCAACATGTTCTTCGACCCACGCTTTTGCGTCTTCTGGCAAGGCGTTCATCACATGGCCTTTCAGCTGTGTGGTGCCGCGTACCATGTTTTCACAGGCGATGATGTTCAGCGGGGATTCATTACCTTGTTCTTTACGTTTCACCAGCCCTTTGGCGATTGCCGGAGCAATACGTTCCAGCACAACCGGGCCAACGGCGGTAGTGACTAAATCAACCTGAGCAATCAGATCAACGACATCATCACCAATGCTGCTGACGGCATCGACGCCAGAAACGGTATCTACCTGCTCGGTTTCGCCAACCACATGAACCTGATAGCTATGACGGGCATTCAGGGCATCAAGCACCACCTGATTTACATCGGCAAATGTCAGTTGGATACCTGCGTCTGCCAGCAGTTTACCGATAAAGCCACGACCGATATTACCTGCGCCAAAATGTAATGCTTTCATAGTATTAACCTTCATCAATGTTTTTACCCGAGAGGGCTGGGGTGAGGCTTTTCCCTCACCCAAACCCTCTCCGTGAGGAGAGAGGCCGCGCCGGATGCGGCGTAAACGCCTTATCCGGCCTACAAGATCGTGCAACTTCAACAAATTGCGCTTTGTTTTGTAGGCCTGATAAGCGTAGCGCATCAGGCAATTAGCCCCATCTTCTCCTGTGGAGAGGATTGGATTACTTACGACCAACCAGCAGTTCCAGCACTTCATCCACGCTGGTGGTGTGTGCCAGACGCTCGATGACGGACTCATCATCCAGTGCATTGGTCAGGCTGGTGATAACCTGAATGTGCTCGTTGTTACGGGCAGCAATCCCAATCACCAGACGGGCAATGTCATCTTCCTCTTCACCGAAGCGCACGCCTTCCGGGTACTGGCAGAACACGACACCCGTTTTCAGTACGCGATCTTTCGCTTCAACCGTACCGTGCGGCACCGCGATAGACTCACCCAGATAAGTCGGGGTCAGTTTTTCACGATCCAGCATCGCCTGAACGTATTCCGGCTCAACGTAACCGCCTTTCACCAGTTGCTCGCCAGCAAAACGAATCGCTTCTTCTTTGGTGGCAGCTTTGCGACCGAGGAAGATGTTCTCCGCGCCCAGTTTGAACAGGTTAGCGCTGGAATCGTCAAAGCTGTCTTTCAGACTGTCTTTCACTTTCACTTCGTTTTCAGTATGGCGCTGGGCAGCAACCAGACGTTCGGTCAGGCTGGAGTACAGCCCACTGTCGAGGAAGTTGGTCAACGAAATATGCTGTGCCTGCGGAACCTGGCGCATAGCGCGTTCGGTCAGGTCACGGTGAGTGATGACCAGGTCCACGTCTGGCGGCAGGTTGTTGATCGCGCTGTTAGTAACTGAAATCTGCGACAGACCTGCATCCTGAATTTTCTTACGCAGCACGCCTGCACCCATCGCACTGGAACCCATACCGGCGTCACAGGCAACGATGATTTTACGCACGTGGCTTAAGTCGTTAGTCACATCGCCAGCAGACAGCGGAGAAGCGCCTTTAGACTCAGCTTTCATGTCCTGCATACGACGGGTCGCTGCTTCGATGTCATCTTCTTCTTTCACTTTGCTGGTTTTCAGCAGAATGGCAGAGACAACGAAGGAGACGATCATTGCCGCGCAGATAGCCGCGATGTTAGCAAAGTACGCACCCTTCGGCGTCATCGCCAGCACGGCGAGGATGGAACCCGGAGATGCCGGAGAAACCAGACCACCGCCCAGGATAGTCAGCGTGAAGACGCCAGTCATACCGCCGAGGATAACGGCCAGGATCAGACGCGGATTCATCAGCACATACGGGAAGTAGATTTCGTGGATACCGCCCAGGAAGTGGATAATTGCCGCACCGCCCGCAGACTGTTTAGCGCTACCACGACCAAAGAACATATATGCCAACAGCACGCCCATCCCTGGGCCTGGGTTTGCTTCAATCAGGAAGAAGATGGATTTGCCCATCTCATGAGACTGCTGAATGCCCAGCGGCGAGAAGATACCGTGGTTGATGGCGTTGTTAAGGAACAGGATTTTCGCTGGTTCAACAAAGATAGACGCCAGCGGCAGCATGTCATGGACAACCATGAAGTTAACGCCAGCGGCCAGAATTTTGGACAGCGATTCAACCAATGGGCCAATGCCGAGGAATGCCAGAATGGCAAGGATCATCCCGATGATGCCTGCGGAGAAGTTATTCACCAGCATCTCAAAACCGGATTTGATCTTACCGTCTACCCAGCGGTCGAAATGCTTAATGCACCAGCCACCCAGCGGACCTGCAATCATAGAACCGAGGAACATCGGCATATCTGCGCCGACGATAACGCCCATAGTGGTAATGGCACCGACCACGCCGCCACGTTCGCCGCCTACCAGCTTACCACCGGTATAACCGATCAGCAGCGGCAGGAGATAAGTGATCATCGGCCCGACCAGCTTCGCCAGCGTTTCGTTCGGTAACCACCCTGTTGGAATAAATAACGCGGTGATGATACCCCACGCGATAAACGCGCCGATATTTGGCATCACCATGTTGCTGAGGAAACGACCAAAGCTTTGCACTTTGATCTTAATATCGGATGACATAAAAACACCCCTTCTTATGTTTGCTATCGCGCAGGCTGGAAGCCCGAGGTTTTTTGTTAATGTGGCGGCAGAGGTAGCCGGACCTTGTAGATACTGCGAAATCTGGCACTGAATCGGTTAACTGTCCAGTTGATGGTCTTTTGTGTGATATTGGTCACATAAATATAGGGGGTAGAGAGGTAATTGACGTGATGTTCATCACAAAACACATGTGTGAAAAAGCAACAAGGCGGCGATTTTTGCTAAAAATGGCATTTAAATGTGAGCGATGTCACATTTTTGCTTTGATGGTTTGTTGGATTTTTGTGACTTGAATCACAAGATATTTTCTTACGGCGTTCACCTGATGTGATCAACAGCATGTTATGCCTTCGTCATAAAATCGTTATGTAACTAAGCAACTCATCGCCTCTTAAAATTATTCTTTGGTGTTATGGCGAGAATCGCGAACCCGGATTATTGTCAAAATATCAGCCTGACTCCCCTCTGGCTGCCAGCCAAAAAAACAACACTGATAAACGTGAATCCGAGGCAGATATGTTTCTAAACTATTTCGCGTTGGGAGTGCTGATCTTCGTCTTTCTGGTGATTTTTTATGGAATCATCGCGATACATGACATTCCTTATCTGATTGCTAAAAAGCGCAATCACCCCCATGCCGACGCTATTCATACGGCGGGTTGGGTGAGTCTGTTTACTCTGCATGTTATCTGGCCGTTCTTGTGGATTTGGGCGACGCTCTATCAACCGGAGCGTGGCTGGGGCATGCAGTCACATGCTGCGTCGCAGGAGAAAGCGTCTGACCCGGAAATCATCGCGCTTTCTGAGCGTATCGCCCGGCTGGAGAACCAACTCGCCGCCGAGAAAAAGACTGACTATTCCACGTTCCCGGAGATCTAATTATGGATCTATTGATTGTTTTAACTTACGTGGCGCTGGCGTGGGCGGTCTTTAAAATCTTCCGCATTCCGGTGAATCAGTGGACGCTGGCGACGGCGGCGCTGGGAGGCGTGTTTCTGGTGAGTGGTTTGATTTTGTTGATGAACTACAACCATCCTTACACTTTTACCGCACAGAAAGCGGTGATTGCTATTCCCATCACGCCGCAGGTGACGGGGATCGTGACTGAAGTCACCGACAAAAATAATCAGCTTATTCAAAAGGGCGAAGTGCTTTTTAAGCTCGACCCGGTACGTTACCAGGCGCGAGTCGACAGACTTCAGGCTGACCTGATGACGGCGACGCATAATATAAAGACACTGCGCGCGCAGCTCACTGAAGCGCAGGCCAACACCTCCCAGGTTTCCGCGGAGCGCGATCGGCTGTTTAAAAACTATCAACGTTACCTGAAAGGCAGCCAGGCGGCGGTGAATCCGTTCTCGGAACGTGACATTGACGATGCGCGGCAGAATTTTCTCGCGCAGGATGCGCTGGTGAAAGGCTCGGTGGCAGAGCAGGCGCAGATCCAGAGCCAGCTCGACAGTATGGTTAACGGCGAGCAATCGCAGATTGTCAGCTTAAGAGCGCAACTTACCGAAGCAAAATATAACCTTGAACAGACCGTCATACGTGCGCCAAGCAATGGCTACGTTACTCAGGTACTGATACGCCCAGGTACATACGCAGCTGCTTTGCCGCTGCGTCCGGTTATGGTTTTCATCCCCGAGCAAAAACGGCAAATTGTCGCCCAATTTCGGCAAAACTCGCTGTTACGTCTGAAACCCGGCGATGATGCGGAAGTGGTGTTTAACGCGCTACCAGGGCAGGTGTTCCACGGCAAACTGACCAGTATTTTACCTGTCGTGCCAGGCGGTTCGTATCAGGCGCAGGGGGTATTGCAATCATTAACGGTCGTGCCCGGCACGGACGGTGTGCTGGGAACCATTGAACTGGACCCTAACGCTGATATTGATGCATTACCCGACGGCATCTACGCCCAGGTAGCCGTTTACTCTGACCATTTCAGCCATGTTTCGGTGATGCGAAAAGTGCTGCTAAGAATGACCAGCTGGATGCATTATCTTTATTTGGATCATTGAGGGGGAGGGGGGAGATTATGGAACTTTGCTCCTTGTAAGGACTAATTATTTTTGCATATTACTTCATTGGCTGCGATGATTTTTCTTTAATATTCATTAGGTTGAGAAGTTCTTGATGAGTGTGCTCTCATTGGATTTTTTATCCGTCTTGTTCTGCCGCAGGATCAGACTATACATCGTCGAGATCGCAATGATTATGAATTGTTCCTCTGCGACGATGCTAATCAAAAAAGTGCTGGAGTGCTTTTCCATCTATTGCGATGATGGTTTTATTATCTGAAGAATGACAGTCACACATCCAGCTAATAAAGAACTCGTGAAATTTTCCAGGACTGATACAGGACACAACTCTGGCAATGATATCGTGAATAGGAATACCATATTAAAAATCACCATATTGCTTCAACAAATCGAGATGAGTCTCACCAGAATCCTCTATATCTTCCCATCCTTCAGCTCCGGAAATGATGGCGAAAATAATCAGCACTAGGATATCTGATAATTTATACTCTACTTTCCAGACTTGTCTGTAATCGGGACAGTAGAAATATGCTCCATTAATTTTTTAAGTTCCATTTTTTCTCCTTATTTATGTAAGGAGTGTCTGAATATATATAAGCTATGAAAACACTTATTAAATAATAAGGGATATCTTGATTATTGGACATTTAGTGCTAATTGTTTAGTGCAAAAAATCGGCGTTATATGGTCTTTACCTTTATTACCCTTGCTGTTTTCCTCCAGCCTATGAAAAGCCAGCTTCAGTAAATCGTACCGCCCGAACGTTGTAAGATACAATTTACTGACAACTTAGTACATTATTAATATCACATTTAAGCTTTTTTTTCAGATTATAAAGCCTGTCCACTTTATAATCTTTGCAATTATAAACGTATTCTTTTTTTGTTTTCATATCAATGACACTAACCCCTCGCATGTTACTACCGTTGTCGTAATTGCTAAACACGGAGTACTTATATCCACTTTGAATAAAACTAACGCTAAAGTAATCCGTTTGAAATCTGGAGTAATGATTATAAAAAAATCCTGAATACATTGGTCCATCTGAAATGAATTGAAATTTATTCCCATGCTGACTATTCATTTCATAAATCAACGTTTCACCAAAACTTGTTAATGACAAAGTTCCTTTGGATGTATTACATAAAAAATAATTATTTCCTGCGTGTAGAGTCCAGGGAATTCCAGATAAAAAAATAAAAATTAATGCTCTATCTATATTGCTCATAATTAGCCCTTATTCTGTCATCATATCCTCGCTGACTTTGCCCATTATAACATAGAGCAAAGTTAAGCCAATCTTTATCTCTAATAGCACGCAATAATACAGGATTAGATTTTATGAAGTTAATGAATGCCGCCAGATGGTTTTTCTCTGACTCTGAAATCGATATTATAAACTCTTCGGGCGAAGAGTACCCGGCAGCTTGGTAATTTGAAGCCAATATCTGAAATTTACCCCACGATGCCGATTTAAGCGCAGCTTGCTTATCTAAAACATATGCACGAAGTAATTTTTGATATTGCTCCGATCGTGTTCCATAACCGCCAGAACGGCTGTTGGAAATATCAGGTTGAGAATCATACACACCATTCGTATATCGATGGAAATGATGTCTTTCAAAAAGAATTGAGGGGACGTAATCATCTTCTTGTTCAAATTTAAAATAGCTACCGGAACTACCACTTTCAGTTTTTGCAACAGCTTTAATTGCAGCCACTTCGCATTGTAGTGTCCTTGCAGCATTTTCATAGTCTGCATCATCAATGGTATCTCCGTTATAAAATCGTAAAAATTCCAATGGAATAAGTTCATTATTCACAGGAGTTTTTGGGTAATTGCTATTATTAATAGCATTCAAAAACACAACCGGCAGGGCAAGATTACGAAAGCCCGCTCCCCGCAAGGACTGACGCGAGGTAGTCTCTGTCCATGGCTGCTTTTCTCATCTTACGTCTTAACCCTGCCTTGAATACCTTATCATTCGTCAAAATATTAATAGCGATGTGCCGTATCCCTGAAAATAATTCTGCTGCGTTTCCTCTTCTTATTTTGCAGTCGTCTTCATTCATTACCACGTCCAGACGCCAGTGCAGCTTATTCTCCACGTGCCAATGATTTCGGATCGCAGTGGCGAACTTCTCTGCGGTTAAATCAGCAGAACTGATATAATACCTGACCGTCATTTCTGGCTCTTTCTTTTGTTCTGCTATTATTGACCGAAAGGAGACTGCCACGCATAATTTTTTCAGTCCTTTCCATTCAAA
>NZ_PTRE01000332.1 GCF_002965065.1 Escherichia sp. MOD1-EC7003 | reverse complement strand
AACAGCTATGGCTTGATACGTAAAGGCCAGAAAAAATCAGTAAAAACAACAGGCAGCCGCACACGCCTGAATATCATGGGGGCGCTGGATCTGAAAGCCCCGGAACACCCGTTAATCTGCGAATATAAAACGATTAATGAGTACAATGTATCCCGTTTTTTCAATGAGATACGTAAGGTTTATCCTGATTATAACCAGAAAATCCACGTCATTCTGGATGGCGCAGGCTACCACCGTTCACAGTTAGTAAAAGACTGGGCAGAAGTGGTGAATATACAGCTCCATTATCTCCCACCGTACAGTCCAAACCTGAATCCGATAGAACGAATGTGGAAATTAATGAACGAACATGCCCGGAATAATCGCTACTTCAG
>NZ_PTRE01000331.1 GCF_002965065.1 Escherichia sp. MOD1-EC7003 | reverse complement strand
GATACAGGAAGCACAGGAGCGAATCAGCGCACTTCAGGAAGAAATGGCGGAAACGCTGGGTGAGCAATATGACCCGGTACTGCCATCCGCCCTGCGCCAGTCTTCAGCCCGTAAACCGTTACCGGCCTCACTTCCCCGTGAAACCCGGGTTATCCGGCCGGAAGAGGAATGCTGTCCTGCCTGTGGTGGTGAACTCAGTTCTCTGGGATGTGTTGTGTCCGAGCAACTGGTGCTTATCAGCAGCGCCCTTAAGGGTCTCGAAACACAACGTCCGAAACTGGCCTGTTGCCGGTGCGACCATATCGTGCAGGCACCGGTGCCTTCAAAACCCATTGCGCGCATGTACGCCGGAGCGGGG
>NZ_PTRE01000045.1 GCF_002965065.1 Escherichia sp. MOD1-EC7003 | reverse complement strand
CGTTGTTCATGCCGGATGCGGCGTGAGCGCCTTATCCGGCCTACAAACCATGCAAATTCAATATATTGCAGAAGTTATGTAGGCCTGATAAGCGTAGTGCATCAGGCATTTACGCGTTTAGGGTGAGGGATAACCTCACATCCTGATTATTGACTAAGTGCGCGTTGTTCATGCCGGATGCGGCTTGAGTGCTTTATCCGGCCTACAAACCATGCAAATTCAATATATTGCAGAAGTTATGTAGGCCTGATAAGCGTAATGCATCAGGCATTTACGCGTTTAGGGTGAGGGATAACCTCACATCCTGATTATTGACTAAATGCGCGTTGTTCATGCCGGATGCGGCGTGAGCGCCTTATCCGGCCTACAAACCATGCAAATTCAATAGATTGCAGAGGTTATGTAGGCCTGATAAGCGTAATGCATCAGGCATTTACGCGTTTAGGGTGAGGGATAACCTCATATCCTGATTATTGACTAAGTGCGCGTTGTTCATGCCGGATGCGGCTTGAGTGCCTTATCCGGCCTACAAACCATGCAAATTCAATAGATTGCAGAGGTTATGTAGGCCTGATAGGCGTAGTGCATCAGGCATTTACGCGTTTAGGGTGAGGGATAATCTCACATCCTGATTATTGACTAAATGCGCGTTGTTCATGCCGGATGCGGCTTGAGTGCCTTATCCGGCCTACAAACCATGCAAATTCAATAGATTGCAGAGGTTATGTAGGCCTGATAAGCGTAGTGCATCAGGCATTTACGCGTTCAGGGTGAGGGATAGCCTCGCCCTTTTTAATTCTGAGGTGCTATGTCTGTTGTAATTAGTGATGCCTGGCGTCAGCGTTTTGGTGGCACCGCGCGTCTGTATGGTGAAAAAGCGTTGCAACTGTTTGCTGACGCGCATATTTGTGTGGTCGGTATCGGTGGCGTCGGTTCCTGGGCGGCAGAAGCGCTGGCGCGCACGGGGATTGGCGCAATCACACTTATCGATATGGATGATGTGTGCGTCACTAATACCAATCGGCAAATTCACGCGCTGCGCGATAACGTCGGGCTGGCAAAAGCGGAAGTCATGGCCGAACGTATTCGCCAGATTAACCCGGAGTGCCGTGTAACGGTGGTGGATGATTTCGTGACGCCGGATAACGTAGCGCAATACATGAGTGCCGGTTATTCGTATGTAATTGATGCCATTGATAGCGTGCGACCCAAAGCGGCGCTGATTGCTTATTGTCGGCGCAATAAAATCCCGCTGGTCACGACCGGTGGCGCTGGTGGGCAGATTGATCCGACGCAGATTCAGGTTACCGATCTGGCGAAAACGATTCAGGACCCGCTGGCGGCAAAGTTGCGCGAGCGCCTGAAAAGCGATTTTGGCGTAGTGAAAAACAGCAAAGGTAAGCTCGGCGTGGATTGCGTGTTCTCTACCGAAGCGCTGGTGTACCCGCAGTCAGACGGTACGGTGTGTGCTATGAAAGCCACGGCAGAAGGGCCGAAGCGGATGGATTGTGCATCTGGATTTGGCGCGGCGACGATGGTGACCGCCACCTTTGGTTTTGTTGCGGTTTCTCATGCGCTGAAGAAGATGATGGCGAAAGCGGCGCGTCAGGGGTAAACAATCAGGTCGGATGCAACGCGAACGTCTTATCCGACCCGGTTAGGTGCTTAAACCTGCTTCGCCGCAGCGATAATCGCCTCGCTTAACGCATTCAACCCCTGGCTGCGTGAGGCGCTAAGCTGCGCACGCAACCCCAGCACATCAAACAATGCCAGCGGCGACTGTGCCTGCAATTCGGCGGCGGTTTTCCCCTCAACAGCAGTCAACAACACCGCCAGCAGGCCGCGCACAATGCGCCCTTCGCTGTCGCCAAAGAAGTGCATCTTGCCATTTTCAGCCACGGTATATCCTAGCCAGACGCGGTTTTCGCATCCGGCAATCTCTTTGGCCTGTGCTTTTAATTCGTCTGGTAAAGCCGGAAGCTGTTTCCCCAACATAATCAACTGGCGATATTTATCTTCCCACTGTGTTAACGGTGAGAAGGTATTGCGTAACGACTCTGCGGTTACGGTTGTGCCGAACGGGTGTCCGGCGAATTGCGGGTTCGTCATTAATCCACCAATAATTCCAGCGCGCGGTCAACGGCGTTTACCAGCGCATCCACATCACTCTTTGTATTATATGGCGCAAAAGAGGCGCGCAGTGTGCCGGTTACGCCTAATTCTGCCAGTAGCGGCTGCGCGCAATGCTGCCCGGCGCGCAGGGCAATACCGTACTCTGCCAACAGCGTCACCATATCGCTGTGATGAACTCCCGCAAAATCAAAGGCCAGCAAGCTGGAATCCTGGCAGCGGAATGAACGAAAACCTGGTCGTTTTGCCAGCGCCTCTTCTGCAAGCGTTGCTAAGCTACGGCTCCAGCTTTCAGCCTGGTGGATATCGTAATCTGCCAGCCATTCCAGCGCCGCGCTTAATCCTATGACACCCGCCACATTTGGCGTTCCGGCTTCCAGTTTCCACGGCGCGGATTGAGGGGTGAAGCCGTCAAAACTCACTTCGTGAATCATTTTGCCGCCGCCCAGCCAGGGGGACATCGTTTCCAGCAGTTCTGGTTTGCCATACAGCACGCCGATACCTGTTGGGCCATACAGTTTGTGACCTGAAAAAGCATAGAAATCAATATCCAATTGCTGAACATCTACCGGGAAATGCACCGCCCCCTGAGCACCATCAACCATCACTACCATCCCGGCTGAATGAGCAAAGGTAATCGCTCGTGCCAGATTCGGGCAACCGCCAGTGACGTTCGACATCTGGCCCAACGCCAGAATCCGACTACGGGGGGTAATCAGTTCTGGCAACAAATCGACATCTGGCAGTCGCTGCGCATTAAGCGGCAATTTCACCACTTTGGCGCCGGTTTGTTGGGCGACCATCAGCCAGGGGACGAGGTTGGCGTGGTGCTCTGCCACACTGACAATAATTTCATCGCCCGGTTGCAGACGCGGACGGGCATAGCATTGCGCCACCATGTTGATGGATTCAGTGGTGCCACGCGTCCAGACGATGGTTTTGTCATCTGGTGCATTCAGTAATTGCGCCACTTTTTCCCGTGCAGCTTCATAACGCGCGGTCAGGCGTTGGGCTTCGGCAAACTGGCTGCGATGGACGTTTCCGGCGCTCAGGCTGTAAAACTGTCGGGTTGCTTCAACCACGGCTTCAGGTTTAAGCGCGGTCGCGGCGCTGTCGAGATAGACGCCCGCATCCTTTAGCGCGGGAAACTGGGCGCGAAACTGCGCGGGATTAAAAACGTTCATGGTACTCCTCGGCTTGATGCTCCGATCGTGACGCAAAATTCACTTTGATACAAGGAGAGTGCTAACCATCAGAATTATCTGGATATCCTGGCGAAGCCGCGCCAGTAACATATGCTGAATAGTGTTAGGCGTTAATTTTAGCCTGTTAATCAATGCTATTAAGATTTATTAATCGCTTTAAGGAGAAGATGATGAAAAAGACTGCCGCAATTATTTCTGCCTGTATGCTGACTTTTGCCCTGAGCGCCTGTTCCGGTTCGAACTATGTGATGCACACCAATGACGGACGTACCATCGTCTCTGACGGCAAACCACAGACTGATAACGATACCGGTATGATTTCGTATAAAGACGCTAATGGCAACAAACAGCAGATCAACCGTACCGACGTGAAAGAGATGGTCGAACTGGCTCAGTAATTCGCGATCGCAAGATAAAAAAAGCACCGCAATTAGGCGGTGCTACATTAATCACTATGGACAGACAGGGTAAATGTACAGGAAGTGAAAAAAGGTAGCTTTGCTACCATGGTCTGAATCGCAGACCAATTGCAAACACAACAACACAACATCACAACCGTAAGCCAAAAGTTCACCAGAACACGCATTCCGATAAAACTTTTCGTTCCGGCTCAGGAAGTGCCGCCACTATAGGTATTTGCTGGTAGAAGCTCAACGGACAATTTATAATGGCTCAGATTAAAAAAACTAATAGGTTACACGCTGTAATCTAATTGTTAAGTTCATTTAACATCAAAGTTTAAAAGCCATGTCTAAACGATTACCACCGCTAAATGCCTTACGAGTATTTGATGCCGCAGCACGCCATTTAAGTTTCACTCGCGCAGCAGAAGAACTTTTTGTGACCCAGGCCGCAGTAAGTCATCAAATCAAGTCTCTTGAGGATTTTCTGGGGCTAAAACTGTTCCGTCGCCGTAATCGTTCACTCCTGTTGACCGAGGAAGGGCAAAGCTATTTTCTCGATATCAAAGAGATATTTTCGCAATTAACCGAAGCGACGCGTAAACTCCAGGCCCGTAGCGCCAAGGGGGCGTTGACGGTCAGTTTACTCCCCAGTTTCGCCATTCATTGGTTGGTTCCGCGACTTTCCAGCTTTAATTCAGCTTATCCGGGAATTGACGTTCGAATCCAGGCGGTTGATCGTCAGGAAGATAAGCTGGCAGATGATGTTGACGTGGCGATATTTTATGGTCGAGGCAACTGGCCGGGGCTACGGGTGGAAAAACTTTACGCCGAATATTTATTGCCGGTGTGTTCGCCGCTACTGCTGACTGGCGAAAAGCCCTTGAAGACCCCGGATGATCTGGCTAAACATACATTATTACATGATGCGTCTCGCCGTGACTGGCAGACATATACCCGCCAGTTGGGGTTAAATCATATCAACGTTCAGCAAGGGCCAATTTTTAGCCATAGCGCCATGGTGCTGCAAGCGGCTATCCACGGGCAGGGGGTGGCGCTGGCAAATAACGTGATGGCGCAATCTGAAATTGAGGCTGGACGTCTAGTTTGCCCGTTTAATGATGTTCTGGTCAGTAAAAACGCTTTTTATCTGGTTTGTCATGACAGCCAGGCAGAACTGGGTAAAATAGCCGCCTTTCGCCAATGGATCCTGGCGAAAGCCGCTGCTGAACAAGAAAAATTCCGCTTTCGTTATGAACAATAATTTACGTAGGGTACGACCATGACCAGCCGTTTTATGCTGATTTTCGCCGCCATTAGCGGCTTCATTTTTGTGGCTCTGGGCGCTTTTGGCGCGCATGTGTTAAGTAAAACCATGGGGGCCGTTGAGATGGGCTGGATCCAGACCGGTCTTGAATATCAGGCGTTCCATACGCTGGCGATCTTAGGTCTGGCTGTGGCAATGCAGCGTCGCATCAGTATCTGGTTTTACTGGAGTAGCGTTTTCCTCGCGTTAGGCACGGTGCTGTTCAGCGGCAGCCTTTACTGTCTGGCGCTGTCTCATCTGCGTTTGTGGGCGTTTGTCACACCGGTTGGCGGCGTGAGCTTCCTCGCGGGCTGGGCGTTAATGTTAGTCGGAGCTATCCGTTTAAAGCGCAAGGGCGTAAGTCATGAATAAGGTTGTATTGTTGTGCCGTCCGGGTTTTGAAAAAGAGTGCGCCGCAGAAATTACGGATAAAGCCGGCCAGCGGGAAATTTTCGGTTTTGCCCGCGTGAAAGAGAATGCGGGTTATGTCATTTATGAATGTTATCAACCTGATGATGGCGATAAGTTAATCCGTGAGCTGTCGTTCAGTTCATTAATTTTTGCCCGCCAGTGGTTTGTGGTGGGAGAGCTTTTGCAGCATTTGCCGCCAGAAGATCGTATTACCCCTATTGTCGGCATGTTACAGGGCGTAGTCGAGAAGGGCGGTGAACTGCGTGTTGAAGTGGCCGATACCAACGAAAGCAAAGAGTTGCTGAAATTCTGCCGTAAATTCACCGTGCCGCTACGCGCTGCCTTGCGCGATGCCGGAGTGCTGGCGAATTATGAAACGCCGAAGCGTCCGGTTGTGCATGTATTCTTTATTGCACCAGGTTGCTGCTATACCGGTTACTCTTACAGCAACAATAATTCGCCGTTCTATATGGGCATTCCGCGTCTGAAGTTTCCGGCTGATGCGCCGAGTCGTTCCACGCTCAAACTGGAAGAGGCATTTCATGTGTTTATTCCGGCAGATGAATGGGATGAACGCCTGGCGAACGGGATGTGGGCAGTGGATTTGGGCGCTTGCCCAGGCGGCTGGACCTACCAACTGGTGAAGCGCAACATGTGGGTTTATTCCGTTGACAACGGCCCGATGGCGCAAAGTCTGATGGATACCGGACAGGTGACGTGGCTGCGGGAAGATGGTTTCAAATTCCGTCCGACACGCAGCAATATCTCCTGGATGGTATGCGATATGGTTGAAAAACCGGCGAAAGTTGCGGCATTGATGGCGCAGTGGCTGGTTAATGGCTGGTGCCGTGAAACCATTTTCAACCTCAAACTGCCGATGAAAAAACGCTACGAAGAAGTGTCACACAATCTGGCGTATATTCAGGCACAGCTTGATGAACATGGTATAAATGCTCAGATCCAGGCGCGGCAGTTGTATCACGATCGCGAAGAAGTGACGGTGCACGTTCGCCGCATCTGGGCTGCGGTGGGGGGGCGTCGCGACGAGCGATAACAGGCAAGGCCGGGGTGCCGTCTCCGGCCTGCTACTCTTTCAATCAGGCCGTTACTAAAGAAGTCGCAACCTGACGCTCATCAGAAATAATGTGCGTTACCTCATCCAGATGCCCGATGCGGGCTTCCCCGGAACGATTAAATTTACTTTTATCAATCAATAACAACGATTGCGCGGCACGCTTTAATAGTATCGATTTGTAATCAGCGTTGATCGCATTGGAGTCCCACAGTGCGCCGCTGCTATCGATTCCTTCACAAGAAAAAATAAATAGATCGATTTCCAGCGATTTAAGTTGGGAAATCAGCGAGGGATTGACGTAACAGCCATATTTGCGCTCAAGTGTGCCGCCGGAATTGCTCAGTTGAATGCGTTCGCGTTTACCGAGCTCATGGCAAATCGGATGGCTATTGGTGAAGACCTGGATGTCGATGTCAGGCAACTGGCGTGCCAGATACCAGCAGGTTGAACTGGCGTCTAAGGCTATCACCATCCCTTCTTCAATCCACGCGAGCGCCTCGCGGGCGATATCTGCTTTATGCGCATAATGGCTTTTCAGCCGGATATGAAAGGGATCGCCACTGTCCTGATTTTGACGGTGGATATATTTAGCGCGCCCATGATTGCGCAGAATTTTACCCTGCGTCTGTAATTCATTGAGATCGCGACGAATGGTTTCTTTACTGACCTTTAACTGTTCAGAGAGAGCTTCCGTGGTCAGGCTGGTATGGTTCAGCAGCAGGTCGACTATCGCTTGCTGGCGTGCCGCTTTCATATTTTTCACCCCATCATTCGATAACCGCCCGCGTCATGCGGGCGTACCGGTATGAGATTACGGTGTTACTCCTTTTTTTAAAAGAATATTCCCGTACTTCGCTCGTTCGCCTGTGATAACGATCGCAAAGGCTTTTTGCGCCCGTTCATAAAACGCAAAACGATTGATGTGGATGATGTCAGGACAGGGGGCTTGGAGTGAAAGCGCATTTCGATAACGTCGTTCTACTTCAGGATCGAGAGTGTCACCTTCTACCGCCGCCATCATCACCAGCGGCGGTGCATAACTGTCCAGTTCAAATAACGGGATAATCGCCTGGAGTAAGTCGCTTACCAACAGGCCATCAGCGCGGATCACCTGCGGTCCCATCGAATGGGCGGGAAAGTGAGCATCGGAGAAAATAATTTCATCTCCATGTCCCATCTCTGCCAGCACTTTCAATAGTTCGGGAGAAATTAACGGCGAAATTGTTTTCAGCATTTCACACTTCCTCTATAAATTCAGGTTCAGTTTGTGGGTAGAAATAACGGTACTGATAATGGATCTGCGCGCGGGCTTCTTCCGGGCTGTTAAATTCCCCAACGCCATACCAACCGAACAGCGCAGCTCCTGCGACGGTTGTTTCGGCGTCGTCGAGAACTTTAATAGGAATATCAAGCATATTGGCTTTAATCTGATTCCACAATGTGTTGCGACTTCCTCCACCGACTAACAGCAATTCAGAGGCTTTAAAGTGGCCGATTTTTTCCAGCATCTGTAGATTGTGCTGTAATTGCGCAGTTAGCCCTTCCAGCGCCGCGCGATAGAAATGCCCCCGCGTGGTATTGAGCGTCACTCCTTGCCAGCCTGCGTTCTGACACGACAGCAAATCGCACTGCATTTTCACGCCATCCGCACCCGGCGGGATCAGACGTGCTTCTTCAATCAACATTTGCCAGGGAGTTTCAGCCGTCCAGAATAGTTTTCTCACCCATTCCAGCACGCCGGATGCCAGCCATTGCATACCTGGGTTATACAACCCTGTCTGGCTATCCAGTTCGCAAGTGGAGCCGGCGTACTGACTTAGCAGTGAAGTATCAACCTGCGTGCTGCGGACCATTAAAATTTCCCATGTACCAGAAGAGAGCACGGGTTCATTTTGTTCGGCACCAGCGCCAAAAAGGGCGAACTGGGTATCGTGACCTGCAGAAATCACAGGTATGCCAACGGGTAAGCCGAGCATTGCTGCGGCGCTGTTCTGTAGCGTACCAATCTGTTCACCCGCTTCCACCAGACGAGGGAAGAGGCGGCGTGGAATACCGGTGGCTTGTAAAATTTGCGGACTGAAATCGCGTTGCTGAATATCCAGCATCTGGCTGGTTCCAGCCATCGTGATATCAGTAGTGAATTCGCCGGTTAAACGATGGTTAATCAGTGATGAAATAAAGAGCCAGGCGTGCGCGTGTTCCAGCAGTTGTGGATGATTTTCTTTCAACCACACCAACTTATATAACGTATTGAAACTAAAGGCGCCGACGCCAGAAATAGCCTGCAACTGCTGTGCGGAGATCAACCGTTCAATATTTTCCATTACCGCCGCCGTTCGCGGACATTTCCAGCTAATGATCGGATAGAGCAGATTTCCTTGCTTATCTACCAGAGCACCATCCACGCCAAAGGTCGTGACGGCAATACCGCGGATGTGGCATTCAGCCAGTTCACTGCTGATTTGCCGACAGCAATCAGCAAAGCGTTGCAAAATGGCGTCTAAAGACCACTGGTGCCAGGTGTTGTTTTCCATCGCGATATCGCTGGCATTAGGCGTTGAGGCGCGGGCAACAATTTTTCCCTGCCGATTAACTGCGATGGCCCTGACATTGGTCGCGCCACAGTCGAGTACCAGGATAACTTCTTGTTTCATAATCGCTCCTGCAATATAGCCGGATAACATTGTTTATCCGGCTAACCACTCTTGCTTGTTCAGGCCCGGTAGCCGGAGCGACCGGGCATCACAGCAGGGAGGAATGTATTAACGCTTGTACAACGGGCCGTAGTTCTGGCAAGCGCGGTAATCCTGGCCTTCAATATCCATGCCGTGCGCGGCCCAGGCAGAAGGACGATACACTTTGGTCTCTTCAACGTTGTGCATACATACCGGAATACGCAGCATGGAGGCGAGAGTGATAAAGTCTGCGCCAACGTGGCCGATGGTCAGAACCCCGTGGTTAGCGCCCCAGTTCGCCATTACCGAGTACACATCCGTAAACGGCCCTTTACCGGTGAGGCGCGGTGCAAACCAGGTGGTTGGCCAGGTTGAGTTGGTGCGTTTGTTAAGGATGTCATGCACATCCTTCGGTAACTCAACGCTCCAGCCTTCCGCGATTTGCAGTACCGGTCCAAGGCCTTTGATGATGTTGACACGAGTCATGGTGAACGGGACGCCGCCTTCGGTAAGGAAGCGGGAAGAGTAACCGCCGCCACGGAAGTATTCGTGGATCGCCGGGCACCATTCGGTAGCGGCGAGGCAAGCGTCAGCCTCTTGCTGAGAGATTTCCCAGTGCGGCTTCATGGTCGGTTTACCTTCGCTGTCGCGTTGTTTACAGGAACCGTCCAGCGCAGCAGAACCGGAGTTGATCAAATGGATAATACCGTGCTCTGCCAGTCCTTCCAGTTTATGCCCCGTGACACGCTCAATTGCTTCTGGTGACCAGTAGGTACGCACATCGGCAAATACCTGAGCGGTGCCGGTGAGCTGGTGGCCCATTAGCATTGCCACGCCGTTAAGACTGTCGTTTTCGGTCGCCACGACAAACGGCTTGCGCACACCATTCCAGTCAAATGAACTGTTGAGGATCGCTTCGGCGGTGTCGCCATTTGGATATTGATCGGTCCAGTGACGTTGCCCCTGGAAGCCCGCAGCAATGGCGTTGTAGCCAAGAGATTCTTCCACGCGACCGATATCGGCCAGTTTGCTGTTGCCTTGCATCATGTCGCGGATACACATCGCCATCAGTAAACTTTCACGTAGAACTGCGCGGCTTTGCTCGGCATTGCGTTGATACTGTTTGTTATTTTCATCTTCGCCATAGCGGAAGTTTTTATCAGCCCAGGCCAGCGCCATTTCCAGTTCGGCTTCGTCGTAAATCTTCTGATCGATACGGCGACGCAGTTCGGTCATATCCACCGCCTGGACTTTCATTCCCAGCCAGGATTCGAAGAAGTTGTGGTCAACGATGGAACCCGCGATACCCATCGAAACGCCGCCCAGCGACAGATAGCTTTTACCTTTCATGCTGGCGACTGCCAAACCGGCGCGGGCAAAGCGCAGCAGTTTTTCTTCAACGTCGGCAGGAATCGATGTGTCATCGGCATCCTGAACGTCATGACCGTAAATGGAGAATGCCGGGATACCTTTCTGACTGTGCGCTGCCAGAGCTGCGGCGAGGTAAACCGCGCCGGGGCGTTCAGTGCCGTTAAAGCCCCAAATGGCTTTCGGGCGAGTGGGATCCATGTCGATGGTTTCACTGCCATAGCACCAGCAAGGCGTTACCGTAATGGTGAGGCCTACATTCTGGCTGCTGAATTTTTCTTCGCAGGCAGCGGCTTCAGCCATACCCGCGATACAGGTATCGGAAATGACACACTCGACGACAGCACCGCAGGCATGACGCAGTTTCTGGGTCAGTAGTGCAGCCGTGGCTTTCGCCATATTCATTGTTTGTTCTTCAAGCGACTCACGAACACCCATGCGACGACCGTCAATAACCGGGCGGATACCAATTTTCGGTAAGCTGATTTTTTTCATTACAGATTCCTCACTTTATTCGGAAAATATGTTCAGTTAGTTGCCGTTTGAGAGCGGAAACGGGCAAAGATAAAGATGACCGCGAAGCAGAGTGCTGGGATCAGTTCGGCAGTGGGGATGTTGCCTGCCGCGTCACTGACAAAACCCATGACCGGAGTGACAATACCGCCGCCAATAATGGTCATAACGATGAAGGACGAGCCGTATTTAGTGTCCTGGCCGAGATTCTTAATGCCCAGCGAGAAGATGGTTGGGTACTGAATCGACATAAAGGCGCTGCATAATGTCAGGGCTATTAAGCCCACATGACCGCCAGCGAAGGCTGAGATCAGGCACAGTGCCATAGCGATTAATGCGTAGGCTGCCAGGACTTTGTGTGGTGCGAAGCGACTGATGAGCCAGGTACCGGTGAAACGACCGATAAAGAAGCACACCATAGTTCCGGTTAAATAGTTAGCGGCAAAGCCTGCGGTCATACCGGGAATTTCTTCTACAGCGTAGCGAATCAAATAGCTCCAGCAGGCCGTTTGCGCGCCGACGTAGCAGAATTGCGCTAATACCGCCCAGCGCCAGTGGCGAATACGCACCAGACGAGAAAGCGATGCGGAGAACGATCCTTGTTTGGCGTCACTGTGATTATCACTCTGCAATGCCGGGAATTTCGTCAGCATGATCAACAGGGCGACCAGTAACACAATAGCCACGATGATCATATAAGGTGTCTGTACCGATAATACCAGGCTGTGTTTATACGCACTCAATTGTTCTGGTGACATTTTATCGAGAACGTCTTGCGATTGATGTGGCACGTTAGACAAAATAAGACTTTGCCCAAAGACAACCGCGATAATTGCGCCAAAAGAGTTAAATGTTTGCGCAAGATTTAAGCGGAAGTGACCACTGCTTTCCGGCCCTAATACCGTAACAAAAGGGTTTGCGGCAGTTTCCAGACAACCTAATCCGGCTGCAATAATAAATAAGCCAACTAAAAACAAGGTATAGTTCATTATTTCCGCAGCAGGCCAGAATAATGCAGCGCCGAAGGCATATAAAAATAATCCGGTAATAATTCCTGCTTTATAACTGAGTTTTTTCATCAATATCCCGGCAGGGATTGGGATAATGAAATAGCCAAAGTAAAAGGCTGATTGGATCAGGCCTGCCTGGAAGTTTGTCAGCGTAAAAGCCTGCTGAAATTGAGGCAATAAAATGTCGTTAAGGTTATTGGCTACCGCCCAAAGAAAAAACAGTGAGCACAGCAGCGCGAATGGAATAATGTAACTTCTGCTTTGCCCTGCATCTTTATCTACCGCACGGTAACTCTGCGTTTGTATTGATGTGTTTCCCATAGCATCCTCTTAGGTTCAGAAGCTTAAGCACGTAATCGGTTATGTTTTCAAAAGTGCAAAACCAGCGAGTTCGGGCTTCATGTCAGTGAATATTTGCCTGTCAGAAATGAACTCATGGATTCATTTTCAAATAAAAAACGCTCTGTAATATGACAGCGGTCACACTTATTAGCTGGAAGGTGACTTTATGTGACTACCATCACTTTAATAATCGAAATTTCATGCCCGTTTCAGAAAATAAATCATAAAAAACACAAACCAGATGACCGTATTAATTGTTTGTGCCGAAAACGGGCATTCCTGGTGGGAGTAATAGAAAAATGACCGTTTTGATAAATATTTTTAAGAGCGGTCATTTTTAATGGAGTTATAAAAGAGAATTTGCATTTATTTACTGTGATTAGTTGAGCCAGGTCACAAAATATAAGCGTGTGAATTTATTTCTGGTTAATCAAGAAGAAGATGGTGAGTAATTAAACGGCTAATTCAATAGTGTGAAAGGAACGACATTATTGTCCTGTTTTGAGTCAGAGAGAGGTAGCTAATGGAACGAAATAAACTTGCTCGTCAGATTATTGACACTTGCCTGGAAATGACCCGCCTGGGACTGAACCAGGGGACAGCGGGTAACGTCAGTGTACGTTATCAGGATGGGATGCTGATTACGCCTACAGGCATTCCGTATGAAAAACTGACGGAGTCGCATATTGTCTTTATTGATGGCAACGGTAAACATGAGGAAGGAAAGCTCCCTTCAAGCGAGTGGCGTTTCCATATGGCGGCCTATCAAAGCAGACCGGATGCCAACGCGGTTGTCCACAACCATGCCGTTCATTGCACGGCAGTTTCCATTCTTAACCGACCGATCCCCGCTATTCACTACATGATTGCGGCGGCTGGCGGTAATTCTATTCCTTGCGCGCCTTATGCTACCTTTGGAACACGCGAACTTTCTGAGCATGTTGCGCTGGCTCTCAAAAATCGTAAGGCAACTTTGTTACAACATCATGGGCTTATCGCTTGTGAGGTGAATCTGGAAAAAGCGTTATGGCTGGCGCATGAAGTTGAAGTGCTGGCGCAGCTTTACCTGACGACCCTGGCGATTACGGACCCGGTGCCAGTGCTGAGTGATGAAGAGATTGCCGTAGTGCTGGAGAAATTCAAAACCTACGGGTTACGGATTGAAGAGTAATTTCGTAAAGCAACAAGGAGAAGGATGATGGCTAACAGAATGATTCTGAACGAAACGGCATGGTTTGGTCGGGGGGCTGTAGGGGCCTTAGCCGATGAAGTGAAACGCCGTGGTTATCAGAAGGCGCTGATTGTCACCGATAAAACGCTGGTGCAATGCGGCGTGGTGGCGAAAGTAACCGATAAGATGGATGCAGCAGGGCTGGCATGGGCGATTTACGACGGTGTAGTGCCCAATCCGACAATTACTGTCGTCAAAGAAGGGCTGGGTGTATTCCAGAATAGCGGCGCGGATTACCTGATCGCGATTGGTGGTGGGTCTCCACAGGACACGTGTAAAGCGATCGGCATCATCAGCAACAACCCGGAGTTTGCCGATGTGCGTAGCCTGGAAGGACTTTCCCCGACCAATAAACCCAGTGTACCGATTCTGGCAATCCCAACCACAGCAGGCACTGCGGCAGAAGTGACCATTAACTACGTGATCACTGACGAAGAAAAACGGCGCAAGTTTGTTTGCGTTGATCCGCATGATATCCCGCTGGTGGCGTTTATTGACGCTGACATGATGGATGGTATGCCTCCGGCGCTGAAAGCCGCGACGGGTGTCGACGCACTCACTCATGCTATTGAGGGGTATATTACCCGTGGCGCGTGGGCGCTAACTGATGCGCTGCACATTAAAGCGATTGAAATCATTGCTGGGGCGCTGCGAGGATCGGTTGCCGGTGATAAGGATGCCGGAGAAGAAATGGCGCTCGGGCAGTATGTTGCGGGTATGGGCTTCTCGAATGTTGGGTTAGGATTGGTACATGGTATGGCGCATCCACTGGGCGCGTTTTACAACACTCCACACGGTGTTGCCAACGCCATCCTGTTACCGCATGTCATGCGTTATAATGCCGATTTTACCGGCGAGAAGTACCGCGATATCGCGCGCGTTATGGGCGTAAAAGTGGAAGGTATGAGCCTGGAAGAGGCGCGTAATGCCGCTGTTGAAGCGGTGTTTGCTCTCAACCGTGATGTCGGTATTCCGCCACATTTACGTGATGTTGGTGTACGCAAGGAAGACATTCCGGCACTGGCGCAGGCGGCACTGGATGATGTTTGTACCGGTGGCAACCCGCGTGAAGCAACGCTTGAGGATATTGTAGAGCTTTACCATACCGCCTGGTAAATGCGCTGATGTGACGATGCCGGATGCGACGCTGGTCGCGTCTTATCCGGCATATAAGTGTTTTAAATTCAATGTTTTGTAAAATATCGTTACCGTACCAACCGCAATTGCTGTAAATTGCCGTCGATATGCAAATCGGTTTGTAAGCGGGCAATATCGCGGCACAGAAACGCCATCTCTTTATGCATTTCTAATTTTTTGCGCCACTTTTCGGCAACCGCGTCCAGACTCTCATATATCCCTTCCAGACTTTGAAACTCGACCAGCAGCTGCGTGGCGCTTTTTGGCCCGATCCCCGGAACCCCCGGCACCTTTGAACTGCTAATCCCCGCCAGCCCCCAGTAATCGGGTAACTGCTGCGGTTGAACACCAAATTCTTTATCGATAAACGGTGCATCCAGCCAACGTTTCTGGAAGTAATCACGAATACGTAATGTAGGTGAAAGTAACTGACAGTAGCCTTTATCTGTCGAAACAATCGTTGCCTGATGCCCGGCCTGGGTCACTTTGACCGCCAGCGTGGCGGCTAAGTCATCGGCTTCGTTGCCGCTGGCTGACCAGCACGGGACGCCGCGTTGTTCAAAGGCGGCGCGTAATGCAGGCATTTCGTCGTGCAACTCTTCCGGCATTGGCGGTCGACCCGCTTTGTAATCCGGTAAACGCTGATGACGCCAGCCGCTACTGCGGTTTTCATCATCAAAAACGGCGACGGCGTGGGTTGGCTGGCTGTGCATAATGAGCTGATCGAGTGCGTGCTGGCAGGTTTCGACACAGGGCGAACCCTGAACGGCATGAATGCGACGGATGAGATTAAGTGCATCGACAATAAGCAAATGAACAGCCACGATAACCCCCTTAAAGATCAGGCGATAAGGGTAACATTCGATGCCGGAACAGGCTACGGCTGGATGAGAAATCGGGAAGAGGCCTCGCAAAACGAGGCCTCTGGAGAGGGATTAATCGCAGGCGACGATCTTCATCGCCAGGCCGCCGCGAGAGGTTTCGCGATACTTGGCGTTCATATCTTTACCTGTTTCGTACATGGTTTCGATAACTTTATCGAGGCAGACGCGCGGTTCGCTGGTACGGCGCAGCGCCATACGCGCGGCGTTCACCGCTTTTACTGCCGCAATGGCGTTACGCTCAATGCACGGTACCTGAACTTGTCCGGCGACCGGGTCACACGTCAGGCCGAGGTTATGCTCCATGGCGATTTCTGCTGCGATGCACACCTGTGCCGGGCTTGCGCCTAACAGTTCAGCCAGACCTGCCGCGGCCATAGAGCACGCCACACCCACTTCACCCTGACAGCCGACTTCAGCACCAGAAATCGAGGCGTTCATCTTATAAAGAGAACCAATTGCGCTGGCCACCAGCAGATAGCGAGCCAGTGAGTTAGCGTTCACTTCGCGGATAAACTTGTCGTAGTACGCCAGCACTGCCGGGATAATCCCGCACGCACCGTTAGTCGGCGCAGTCACCACGCGACCACCTGCGGCGTTCTCTTCGTTCACTGCCAGCGCAAACATGTTGATCCAGTCAACAACCGCCATCGGATCGGTAGTGATTTTGTCCTGGCTTACCAACATCCGGCGTAGTGCCGCAGCACGGCGTGGAACGCGCAGTTTGCCTGGCAACACGCCTTCGGTGGCAATACCGCGCTCAATACCGCCACGCATCACTTCCCAGACGTTCGCCAGGTGCTGTTCCAGCTCTTCTCTGCTGTGCAGCGCCAGCTCGTTTTTCATCATCAGGCCAGAGAGTGACAGCCCGGTTTCCTGACAATGTTTTTGCAGATCGGCTGCTGAACTGTAAGGATAAGGAACTTCAATCGGTGCGCTATCCTGCTGACCAAAATGTTCTTCATCAACGATAAAGCCACCGCCGATAGAGTAGTAAGTCTGGCTGTAAACGACTTTATCGCCCGCCAGCGCGGTAATGCGCATACCGTTTTCATGTAGAGAAAGGTTGTCGGCATGGAAATTCATGCACTGATCAACCGGGAACTCCACTTCATGCTGACCATTTGCCAGCATCAGGCGACCATGAGTATTCACATCCTGAATAAAACCAGGGATGGAATCGATATCCACGGTATCCGGCAGATTACCCGCCAGGCCCATAATAATGGCGATATCAGTGTGATGGCCTTTACCGGTCAGAGAGAGCGAGCCGTACACGTCAACCACCACGCGGGTTACGTCTTTAAGCAGATTCCGGGCAATCAGATCGTCGGTAAATTGTTTACCCGCTTTCATTGGTCCAACGGTATGAGAACTGGAAGGGCCAATGCCGATTTTGAAAATATCGAATACGCTAATCATAGGAAATACATCGCGTTAAAACGGAGGAAGCGCCGCCCGAAAGCGGCGCGAAAGAACTTAGCTGAACAGAGAGTAGAAGATTGCGGAGATTGCAATCAGACCCATCACGACAACGAAGACGTTGCTGATGTGACCGCTGTACTTACGCATTGCCGGTACTTTCTGGATTGCGTACATCGGCATCAGGAACAGGATCATCGCGATGATTGGGCCGCCTAAGGTTTCAATCATACCCAGGATGCTCGGGTTCAGGGTGGCAACAATCCAGGTTGTTACCAGCATGAATAGCGCAGTGATACGGTTCAGCTTGTTGATTTCGATAGACTTACCTTTACTACGCAGAGATTTAATCACCATACCGTTGAAGCCTTCACGTGCGCCCAGGTAGTGGCCGAGGAAGGATTTGGTGATAGCGATAATCGCGATAATCGGAGCCATCCACGCGATAATCGGCGCGTTAAAGTGGTTAGCCAGGTAAGACAGAATCGAGATGTTCTGCTCTTTAGCCGCAGCCAGGTCTGCCGGCGTCAGGCTCAGTACGCAGCTGAACACGAAGAACATTACGGTCAGCACCATCATGATGTGTGCGAATGCCAGGATCTTCGAGCATTTCTGTTCTGCCATATCGCCGTACTCTTCACGCTTCGCAACGGCGAAAGAAGAGATAATCGGAGAGTGGTTGAACGAGAACACCATTACCGGAATCGCCAGCCACAGGGTCATCCACAGACCGTTTCCGGTTGCCGATGCCGTGTCCAGAGACAGCGTTTCCAGTGCTGCGCCGTTCCACTGCGGGATCAGGTACAGCGCCAGCAGCATCAGTACGCCAACAAACGGGAATACCAGAATACTCATCGCCTTAACGATCATTTGCTCACCGAAGCGAACGATGGTCATCATACCCACGATCAGGATCAGCGACAGAATTGCACGCGGCGGCGGCGTCATACCCAGCTGATGAGACATGAAGCTTTCAACCGTGTTAGTGATAGCCACGCTGTAGACCAGCAGGATCGGGTAGATAGCAAAGAAGTAGAGCAGGGTAATCAGTTTACCTGCGCCAATACCAAAGTGTTCTTCTACTACCTCGGTGATGTCTTCGCCTGGGTTTTTACCAGACAGTACGAAGCGAGTCAGGCCGCGGTGAGCAAAAAACGTCATCGGGAACGCAAGGATAGCCATGATGATCAGCGGGATCATACCGCCAACACCGGCGTTGATTGGCAGGAACAGCACGCCCGCGCCGATTGCCGTGCCGTAAAGGCCCAGCATCCACATGGTGTCTGTCTTGCGCCAGGCACTACGAGAGTCTTTCGACGCAATCGTGCTGGTTTGAGTCGTTTCCATCTATTTCTCCTGGAGGAATGCAAATAATTCAGCTTTTAGCCAGTTCAGCCCGGGAAGGTGCCTGACTGTAAAAATGAAATCTGTCTATTGGTGGTGGCTTAATCATTTACCGCCGTAATAATTTGAGGGCGGAAAGATACACACAAGTTATGTATCTATCAGTGATCTTGATCCCAAATACAATAATCTACTTAGAAGATAGATAATCCCAATGCTTTACTCTGTAAATTAAAAGTAAAAGAGAATTTAAGGGCAATATTTGCCCATTAAACGACATCTGATTTATTCCGGGGCGCGCAATATATGTAGGTTGAACTGAAAAAATCAATACTTTTAGTTAATCATGGCGATAATTTCTTTTTCATAGCGATAAAATACGGTTTATGAAAATAGGGAAACGTTTGCGGCACAATATAAATTGTATGACATATTAACTAAGATGATATTTATCGCGTGAGTATGGTGATAAACATTCATATAACAAATGAAATGAATTGATGAGTAAATGACCAAAACGGGAAAGCCCGGCAACAAACGCCACCGGGAGAGGGGAGATTACATGCTGATTTCGTAGCAAGGGATGTAGGCTGAGCCTGGCAACTTCATACGATGCTGGGCAACAAAACCCTGTAGCAGGTCGTCCATACGACGCATAATCTCTTTATCGCCGTTGATTTTGTAAGGGCCAAATTCTTCAATGGCGCGAATACCGACTTCTTTTACGTTACCCGCCACAATACCGGAGAACGCACGGCGCAGGTCGGCAGCCAGCACTTCAACGGGTTGATCCGGGTAAAGCTTCAGATTAGCCATATTCTCGTGAGACGGCTCAAACGGCATTTGCAAATCTGGCGCAATGCGCATTGACCAGTTAAAGCTGTAAGCGTCACCAGTGTCGCGGCGATTTTCTTTCACCAGCGGCATCGATTTTTTCATCTGACGAGCGACTTCAGCAGCGTCATCAATGATGATGCGGTAATGGCGTCGCGCGTTTTCGCCCAGCGTATGCACGACAAACTCGTCCAGTACGCGGAAATAGTCGGCGCTCTCTTTCGGCCCTGTGAGGATCAATGGTAAAACCTGATCTTTGTTGGCCGGATTCATTAAAATTCCCAGCAAATACAGCAACTCTTCTGCCGTACCCACACCGCCAGGGAAGATAATGATGCCGTGGGCGATACGGACAAACGCTTCCAGACGTTTTTCGATATCCGGCATGATGATCAATTCATTGACCAGCGGGTTAGGCGGTTCAGCGGCGATAATCGACGGCTCTGTCATACCAATAAAGCGACTGTCTTTGTAACGCTGCTGCGCGTGTCCGACCGCAGCACCTTTCATCGGTGCTTCCATTGCTCCCGGACCACAGCCGGTGCAGATATTCAGCTCACGCAGGCCTAACTGGTTTCCGACACGACGGGCATACAAATACTCGTTTTCGTTAATTGAGTGACCACCCCAGCAGACCACCATATTTGGCGCTTCACCCACATGCAGCGCGCGAGCGTTACGCAAGATGGAAAAGACCAGATTAGTGATGTGGACGGAGTTGTCGAGATTCAGGTTGGGAAAACGAACGGTGTTATGGATTTGCCCGTAAACGAAGAGAATGTCACGCAGAACCGCGAACAAGTTGGCCTGCAAAGCGCGAATAATACGCCCATCGACAAAAGCCTCTTCCGGGGGATTAATCAGTTCCAGCTTTACGCCGCGTTCACGGCGCAGGATGTTAATATCGAAATTTTCAAAACGAGACAGCAACTCTTTGCTGTTATCGGTCAAACTACCGGAGTTCAGTACGGCAAGTGAACAGTTGCGAAACAGTTGATAGAGGTCGCTGCTGGCGGTGCGTTTAAGCATATCCACTTCCAGCTGCGACAACATATCCATGGAGCCAAGCGGGCTAATATGTGTAATCAAGAAAAACTCCTTATATCGTCATTCCCTTTGATTACAATAGCCCTGCCTGATGACCTTTCACAACCTTCTGCGTGAATCCAGCACGCAAAATTGAGAAAAATTTATTGCCGAACCAGTCGGGTGGTCGATGGGACAAAATCGCTATTACTGCGCCATGGGTTAATATCCAGACCGCCACGACGGGTATAACGCGCATAAACGCTTAATTTCTCTGGCTGGCAGAAGCGTAACAGGTCATTAAAAATGCGCTCCACGCACTGTTCGTGGAACTCGTTATGATGACGGAAAGAGACCAGGTAACGCAGCAGTTTTTCCCTGTCAATCTGGCGTCCACGATACTGAATTTGGAGCGAACCCCAATCTGGTTGATGGGTGATCAGACAGTTTGATTTCAGCAGGTGGCTGACCAGCGTTTCTTCCACCACTTTTTCACCGCTGGTGGCATTCTCCAGATAGTCAGTAGTGAATTCATAGTTATCGATAGCGATATCCTGGTCATCAATGCAAGTGCCATTGAAATGACCTATCGGCTGGCCTTCCAGTTCATCAAGACGATATAACGCCACGCTAACCTTACCCTGGGCGCAAGCGCTTAAGTCGCGCTCCAGCGTCTGGCGCACCTCATCCCAGTTATTAAAGCGCGTCTGGTTAAAACTGTTGAGATAGAGCTTAAAACTCTTCGACTCAATCAGGTTTACGCTGGTGTAATCAAGTTCAACATGACCGACAGCGACCTGTGGCAAACCTTTGGCATTCAGCCAGGATAGCTCATACAGCGTCCAGATATCCGTACCGTGAAAAGGCAGGTTATCCGCTTTCAGACCCAGCGGGTCGCGATTCAGGCTGCGTGGAACGCCTTGCAGTAGGCTGGCGTCATAGGTATCCCGGTAATCGGTTGATTTTCCAAGAGTCAGGCCCGCAAGTGCCTGATGGTTTGCATAAGAAGACATGTTTCACCGTCATAAACCAGATAAACTAAACGACAAGTGTATCTGGTTTAAGTGAAGAGAGAAATTAGTGGACGATTTGACCGCACAAGCCCTGAAATATTTTACTGCACGCTACTGCGATGCGTGGCATGAAAAGCATAAAAGCTGGCCGTTAAGTGAGGAACTGTACGGTGTTCCTTCACCGTGCATTATTTCAACCACCGAAGACGCCGTATACTGGCAACCCCAGCCGTTTACCGGGGAACAAAATGTAAACGCGGTTGAACGCGCTTTTGATATTGTGATACAACCCACGATTCATACCTTTTATACGACTCAGTTTGCCGGGGATATGCACGCGCAGTTTGGCGATATCAAACTGACATTGCTGCAAACCTGGAGTGAAGACGACTTCCGTCGGGTGCAGGAAAATCTGATTGGTCATCTGATCACTCAGAAACGGCTAAAACTGCCGCCCACGCTATTTATCGCGACGATGGAAGAAGAGTTAGAGGTCATCTCGGTGTGTAATCTCTCCGGTGAAGTGTGCAAAGAGACGCTGGGAACACGTAAACGGACGCATTTAGCCTCAAATCTTGCGGAATTCCTTAATCAACTTAAGCCTCTTCTGTAATCCAAATACCCCATCTGGTTGTGAGAGATCTCTTACAGACCCTGTAGGAGATCGCCAGGAAATAAGCGAATACTTAAAAAGATAAGAATCATTATTTTTATTTAAAATCAATCTACTACTTGTTAATCCTTAACTTTCGTATGAAATTTTCCTTAAGGCATTGTCTGTAAGCGCCTTGTAAGACTTCGCGAAAAAGACGATTCTATCTTCGTCGACAGGGACTCAGACAACGAAGTGAACATCAGGATGATGACTCTTCTGAAGGACACGCCAGGATGGTGTTTCAGGGAAAGGCTTCTGGATGAGGCGAAGAGGATGACGCAGGACGCGTTAAAGGACACCTCCAGGATGGAGAATGAGAACCGGTCAGGATGATTCGGTGGGTCAGGAAGGCCAGGGACACTTCAGGATGAAGTATCACATCGGGGTGGTGTGGGCAGGAAGCAATAGTTCAGGATGAACGATTGGCCGCAAGGCCAGAGGAAAAGTTGTCAAGGATGAGCAGGGAGCAACAAAAAGAGTAGCTGGAATGCTGCGAAACGAACCGGGAGCACTGTTAATACAGTGCTCCCTTTTTTTATTCCTGCTATCCTTCGTGGAGGTTTTCTTCTTGAGGTTACTTTATGACCACTCATGACCGCGTTCGTCTCCAGTTGCAGGCGCTTGAAGCGTTACTGCGTGAACATCAGTACTGGCGAAACGATGAACCTCTGCCGCATCAATTTAACAGTACCCAACCGTTCTTTATGGATACCATGGAACCGCTGGAGTGGTTGCAGTGGGTGCTGATCCCGCGAATGCACGATTTGTTAGATAACAACCAGCCATTACCGGGTGCTTTTGCCGTTGCACCCTATTATGAAATGGCGCTGGCGACGGACCATCCGCAACGCGCGCTTATTCTGACTGAGCTGGAAAAACTGGATGCTCTTTTTGTGGATGATGCAAGCTGATGCTGGAAATACTCTATCAGGATGAATGGCTGGTTGCGGTAAATAAACCCTCCGGCTGGCTGGTCCACCGCAGTTGGCTGGATCTCGATGAGAAAGTGGTGGTCATGCAAACCGTGCGTGATCAGATTGGTCAGCACGTCTTTACCGCGCATCGGCTGGACCGACCGACGTCCGGCGTATTGCTGATGGGGCTGTCCAGCGAGGCCGGGCGGCTGCTGGCACAACAGTTTGAACAGCACCAGGTCCAGAAACGTTACCATGCGATTGTGCGTGGCTGGTTGATGGAAGAAGCGGTGCTGGATTATCCACTGGTGGAAGAACTGGACAAAATCGCTGATAAATTTGCCCGCGAAGATAAAGGCCCGCAGCCAGCAGTGACACAGTATCGTGGTCTGGCGACCGTAGAAATGCCGGTAGCGACCGGACGTTACCCGACCACGCGCTACGGCCTGGTGGAACTGGAGCCGAAAACCGGACGCAAGCACCAGCTCCGTCGCCATCTTGCCCATTTGCGCCACCCGATTATTGGCGACAGTAAACATGGTGATTTACGTCAGAATCGCAGTGGTGCTGAACATTTTGGCCTTCAGCGGTTAATGCTGCATGCCAGTCAGTTGTCATTGACGCATCCTTTTACTGGCGAGCCGCTGACTATTCACGCGGGCCTGGACGACACATGGATGCAGGCGTTATCACAATTTGGTTGGCGGGGGCTGCTTCCTGAAAATGAAAGGGTTGAGTTCAGTGCGCCATCCGGTCAGGATGGAGATATAAGTTCCTAATCCAGGGAGAAAACGGTATGGCAGAAATTGGTATTTTTGTTGGCACCATGTACGGAAATTCGCTGTTAGTGGCAGAAGAAGCGGAAGCGATTCTGACCGAGCAGGGCCATAAAGCAACGGTATTTGAAGATCCTGAATTAAGCGACTGGCTGCCCTATCAGGATAAGTATGTTCTGGTGGTTACGTCCACGACCGGGCAGGGCGACCTTCCTGATAGCATTGTGCCGCTGTTTCAGGGAATCAAAGATAGTCTGGGCTTCCAGCCGAATCTGCGTTATGGCGTGATTGCGCTTGGCGACAGCAGCTACGTTAATTTTTGCAATGGTGGCAAGCAGTTCGATGCGCTGTTACAGGAACAGAGTGCTCAGCGGGTTGGTGAAATGCTGTTGATTGATGCCAGCGAGCATCCTGAACCGGAAAGGGAATCAAATCCGTGGGTCGAACATTGGAGCACACTGTTGTCCTGATATGTTCAACGAACGGTAAAATGCCGTTTTAGCGGTGCTGAATCGAATCTTTTCAGGCAAATGCCAGTAAAAACTCGCAAATAAGACGGTTTTTTACTGGCGTTTGCCTGGAGTCAAGCGATCCATTTCATACTCTTTTTTATTTCTTCGTTTTAATCCTTCCTTTCTTGTTCTTGTTTTCATTTCCGTGAAGTGGATTCCACCGGCCAGGGCTAATGCCAAAATCGAGCCTCCTTGAACGCATTAATGTTGTGTTGTTGCACGGTGAGTCGCTATGGCGTGCTTTTTATACTGCTATTGCCAGATATAAACACGCGCCGCATTCGGCGAACGACCTATAAAAACGGCAAAAAACACCCTACGTCACCTCTGATTTCCTGGCGATGTTGCAGTCCAGGGTGAGTGTGGCTAACGCGAATTTTCAGGAGTGCAACAATGAGTTCTTTAAGTCAGGCTACGAGCAGTGTGGAAAAACGCACGAATGCTCGTTACTGGATAGTGGTGATGCTGTTTATCGTCACATCCTTCAACTACGGCGACCGCGCTACGCTTTCCATTGCCGGTTCGGAAATGGCCAAAGATATCGGCCTTGATCCAGTGGGTATGGGCTATGTGTTCTCTGCCTTCTCATGGGCTTATGTTATCGGGCAGATCCCTGGCGGCTGGTTGCTGGATCGTTTTGGTTCAAAACGCGTTTACTTCTGGTCGATCTTTATCTGGTCGATGTTTACTTTGCTGCAAGGCTTTGTCGATATCTTTAGTGGATTCGGCATTATCGTTGCCCTGTTTACGCTGCGCTTCCTGGTCGGGCTTGCTGAAGCGCCATCTTTCCCCGGCAACAGCCGCATTGTTGCGGCCTGGTTTCCTGCGCAGGAAAGGGGCACGGCGGTATCGATTTTTAACTCTGCCCAATATTTCGCAACGGTGATTTTCGCGCCGATTATGGGTTGGCTGACTCATCAAGTGGGCTGGTCACATGTCTTCTTCTTTATGGGCGGTCTGGGGATTGTTATCAGCTTTTTCTGGCTGAAAGTCATCCACGAGCCAAATCAGCATCCGGGTGTAAATCAGAAAGAGCTGGAGTACATCGCCGCGGGCGGCGCGCTGATCAATATGGATCAGCAAAACACCAAAGTTAAAGTGCCGTTCAGCGTGAAGTGGGGGCAGATTAAACAGCTGCTCGGGTCACGGATGATGATCGGCGTTTATATCGGTCAGTACTGTATCAACGCCCTGACTTACTTCTTCATTACCTGGTTCCCGGTTTATCTGGTGCAGGCACGCGGGATGTCGATTCTGAAAGCGGGCTTTGTGGCTTCCGTTCCGGCGGTTTGCGGTTTTATCGGCGGCGTGCTGGGGGGGATTATTTCCGACTGGCTGATGCGCCGTACGGGGTCGCTGAACATTGCGCGTAAAACACCGATCGTGATGGGTATGTTGCTGTCGATGGTGATGGTGTTCTGTAACTACGTCAACGTTGAGTGGATGATCGTCGGCTTTATGGCGCTGGCCTTCTTCGGTAAGGGTATTGGTGCGCTGGGTTGGGCAGTAATGGCAGATACCGCGCCAAAAGAGATCAGCGGTCTTTCCGGGGGCTTATTCAACATGTTTGGTAACATTTCTGGCATCGTCACGCCAATCGCAATTGGTTATATCGTTGGCACGACAGGCTCCTTTAATGGGGCGCTGATTTATGTTGGTGTTCATGCCTTAATTGCGGTGCTGAGCTACCTGGTGCTGGTGGGCGATATCAAACGTATCGAGCTGAAACCTGTTGCGGGGCAATAAGATGACGACACAATCCAGTCCTGTTATTACTGATATGAAAGTCATTCCGGTCGCCGGGCATGACAGCATGTTGCTTAATATTGGTGGTGCACATAACGCATATTTCACCCGCAATATTGTGGTACTCACCGATAACGCCGGGCATACCGGCGTTGGTGAAGCGCCGGGGGGAGAGGTGATTTATCAGACACTGGTCGATGCGATTCCGATGGTGCTGGGCCAGGAGGTTGCACGCCTGAATAAAGTGGTTCAGCAGGTGCATAAAGGTAATCAGGCCGCCGATTTTGATACCTTCGGCAAAGGTGCCTGGACTTTTGAATTGCGCGTGAATGCTGTGGCGGCGCTGGAAGCCGCTTTGCTCGACCTGTTAGGTAAGGCGCTGAATGTTCCGGTCTGTGAACTGCTAGGCCCTGGCAAGCAACGCGACGCTATTACCGTCCTTGGTTATCTGTTTTATATCGGCGATCGGACTAAAACCGATCTTCCTTATCTGGACAGTACACCAGGCAACCATGAGTGGTATCAGTTGCGTCACCAGAAAGCGATGAACAGAGAAGCTGTTGTGCGTCTGGCAGAAGCCTCACAAGATCGCTATGGCTTTAAAGATTTCAAACTTAAGGGCGGTGTGTTACCTGGCGAGCAAGAAATCGACACTGTTCGAGCATTGAAGAAACGCTTCCCGGATGCGCGAATTACCGTTGATCCCAACGGTGCATGGCTGCTTGATGAAGCAATTTCTTTGTGCAAAGGGCTGAATGATGTTCTTACCTATGCTGAAGATCCATGCGGCGCAGAACAGGGTTTCTCCGGACGTGAAGTGATGGCAGAGTTTCGGCGAGCGACCGGCTTGCCCGTCGCGACCAACATGATCGCCACTAACTGGCGCGAAATGGGTCATGCGGTGATGCTCAATGCAGTAGATATTCCACTTGCCGATCCGCACTTCTGGACGCTTTCCGGTGCAGTCCGCGTGGCGCAGCTTTGCGACGACTGGGGGCTGACCTGGGGCTGCCATTCCAATAACCACTTCGATATTTCTCTGGCGATGTTTACCCATGTGGGGGCGGCGGCACCGGGTAATCCTACCGCTATCGATACCCACTGGATTTGGCAGGAGGGCGATTGTCGCCTGACCAAAAATCCGCTGGAGATTAAAAACGGAAAAATTGCCGTTCCTGATGCGCCCGGTCTGGGCGTGGAACTGGACTGGGAACAGGTACAAAAGGCGCATGAGGCCTATAAACATCTGCCTGGCGGTGCGCGTAACGACGCGGGCCCGATGCAGTACCTGATCCCCGGCTGGACCTTTGACCGTAAACGTCCCGTTTTCGGCCGTCATTGATTCTGAATAAGGACATAAATATGAGTTCTCAATTTACGATGCCTGTTGTTAGTGAAATGCAGGTCATCCCGGTGGCGGGTCATGACAGTATGCTGATGAATCTGAGTGGCGCACACGCACCGTTCTTCACGCGTAATATTGTGATCATCAAAGATAATTCCGGTCACACCGGCGTAGGGGAAATACCCGGCGGCGAGAAAATCCGTAAAACGCTGGAAGATGCGATTCCGCTGGTGGTGGGTAAAACGCTGGGTGAATACAAAAACGTTCTGACGCTGGTGCGTAATACATTTGCCGATCGTGATGCCGGTGGGCGCGGTTTACAGACATTTGATTTGCGTACCACTATTCATGTGGTTACCGGGATAGAAGCAGCAATGCTGGATCTGCTGGGGCAGCATCTGGGGGTTAACGTGGCATCGCTGCTGGGCGATGGTCAACAGCGTAGCGAAGTCGAAATGCTCGGTTATTTGTTCTTCGTCGGTAATCGCAAAGCCACACCGCTGCCGTATCAAAGCCAGCCGGATGACTCATGCGACTGGTATCGCCTGCGTCATGAAGAAGCCATGACGCCGGATGCGGTGGTGCGCCTGGCAGAAGCAGCATATGAAAAATATGGCTTCAACGATTTTAAACTGAAGGGCGGTGTACTGGCCGGGGAAGAAGAAGCCGAGTCTATTGTGGCACTGGCGAAACGCTTCCCGCAGGCGCGTATTACCCTCGATCCTAACGGTGCCTGGTCGCTGAACGAAGCGATTAAAATTGGTAAATACCCGAAAGGTTCGCTGGCTTATGCAGAAGATCCGTGTGGTGCGGAGCAAGGCTTCTCCGGGCGTGAAGTGATGGCAGAGTTCCGTCGCGCGACCGGTCTGCCGACCGCAACCAATATGATCGCCACCGACTGGCGGCAGATGGGCCATACGCTCTCGTTACAATCCGTTGATATCCCGTTGGCAGATCCGCATTTCTGGACGATGCAAGGTTCGGTGCGCGTAGCGCAAATGTGCCATGAATTTGGCCTGACCTGGGGTTCACACTCTAACAACCACTTCGATATTTCCCTGGCGATGTTTACCCATGTTGCAGCTGCTGCACCGGGTAAAATTACTGCTATTGATACACACTGGATCTGGCAGGAAGGCAATCAGCGCCTGACCAAAGAACCGTTTGAGATCAAAGGCGGTCTGGTTCAAGTGCCGGAAAAACCGGGGCTGGGTGTAGAAATCGATATGGATCAGGTGATGAAAGCCCACGAGCTGTATCAGAAACACGGGCTTGGTGCGCGTGACGATGCCATGGGGATGCAGTACCTGATTCCTGGCTGGACGTTCGATAATAAGCGTCCGTGCATGGTGCGTTAAGACAGCAAACAAAAACCGGCTCTGTCAGGAGCCGGTTTGAGACTGATGTCAAACGTAAAATTGCCTGTTGCGCTACGTATCAGGCCAACATACTTTTTAATTCATTGAATTTAATTGGTTTTGTAGGCCGGATAAGGCGTTAACGCCGCATCCGGCATAAACACAGGCACCTTGTCACCAATCTGAAACCAGCGTCATAAAAAGCCGATTGCTACTCGACAAGACGTCCATTATCCAAGAATTTTGCTGGCTTCTCGCGCCACATTATCCATCTCGTCCAACAGTTCCAGTAGCTCTGGCTCCAAATCTTCTTCTTTAGTACCGCTACGTAGTTGTTGTTCGATCAGTTGGCAGAGATTCTTCATCCGTGGTACGCCGCTATAGCCGCAACTGCCGTGCAGTTTATGAATAAAATCAACCAGGCCTTCCGGGTTTTCTCCAACCAATTGTTCCTCAACTTTGTTGCGGACTTCTGGCAGGAAATCGAGCAACATTTGCAGCATATCGCGCGCCAGATCGGTTTTGCCCGCCGCCTGGCGTAGTGCCAGTTGCCAATCGAGGGTCGCATTCGGGTTCACCACAATTTCGTTGACTTCTGGCGTCACGACGCGAGAGGAAATACCGCTACCGGGCTTGTAGCGCAATAGCAAATTATGCAATCGCTCTTCTTCAATTGGTTTCGCCAGATAATCGCTCATCCCCGCGCCAAGCAGCTTCTCTTTTTGCCCGGCCATTGCATGCGCCGTTACCGCGATAACCGGCGTTTGTTGCTGATGTGGGAGTTGGTGGATGAGTTCGCAGGCCCGAATGCCGTCCATGTCCGGCATTTGAATATCCATTAAGATCAAATCGAACGGCATCTGTTTCGCCCGTTCAACGGCCTGATGCCCGCTATCGCAAAGCTCCACATGTTGCACCATATCTTCCAGCAATGCGCCGATAAGTTTCAGGTTAGCGGGGTTGTCATCAACCGCCATGACGGTCATTGCCAGCTTACTTTCATCGGTTACAGGCAAAAGTGTGTTTTGTGTGTGATGACAAAATTCCGTCAGGGCAGGCAACAGGCGCGTAGGTGTTAATGGTTTCAGCAGACACGCGCCGATCCCATCTTGCTTGAGTTTTTCTGCATTGACTTGTGCATGGCAAGGAAGTGCCAGCATCAGGAAATCGGTCATGGATACCGCTTTCGCCAACCGTTCATGTTGCATCGTAAGTGGTTCGCGGAAGGTCACCGGAATGCCTAACAACATCATGTCGTAATGCGCGGGAGGCAGCGCGGAGAATGTTGGGCTATAAACGACTTCCAGCGGCGTTTCACTTAAAATATCCAGCGTGCATTGCGCTGCTGCGGAGTTCGGTTCGACATAGGCAAGACGCTTCCCGGTGAGGCACTGGGTGGATGGCCCTTCGATAATAATATTCGGATTCAGATCGAGATTAATGTGGAACCAGAAAGTTGAACCGCGATTCGGCTGGCTATGAAACGAAATATCGCCGCCCATTTCATTAACCAGTTTTTGTGTGATCACCAGCCCCAGCCCGGTACCACCATGACGGCGGGAAATACTGGCATCAGCCTGTCTGAAGGCCTGGAATAAGCGCGATTGATCGCGTTCAGGAATACCAATGCCGGTATCCCGAATCTGCACTTCAATCTGCACTTTGGTGTTACTGAGCGCACGTTTTTCTACCAGAATATCGATGTTGCCGTTCTCGGTGAATTTAATCGCATTCCCCACCAGGTTAGTGATAATTTGTTGTAACCGCAGTGGATCGCCAATCACGTTATTGGGCACGTCGCTCTTAATATTGAGTGTCAGTTCCAGCCCTTTATCGTGAGAAGAATGTGCCAGCAGAGTAACGACTTCATCCAGTGTGCTGCGTAGTGGGAACGGAATACTTTCCAGAATCAGCTTGCCGGCTTCCAGTTTCGAGAAGTCGAGAACATCATTAATAATTGCCAGCAAGTTATTTGCCGAACGTTCAATCGTATTCAGGTGATCGCGCTGCGTTGGCGTTAGTTCTGTTTTCAGCGTCAGGCGGGTAAAGCCAATAACGCCATTCAGCGGAGTACGCAGCTCGTGTGACATATTTGCCAGAAACTCGGACTTAATCCGCGCCGCTTCCTGGGCGCGCTTTTTCGCCAGATCCAACTCAACGTTCTGAATTTCCATTTGCTCCAGCGTTTCACGCAGATCGGACGTCGCCTGGTCGATATTGTGCTGCATCTCTTCGTGATAAGCCGCCAGCGACATTGCCATTGAGTTGATACCGTTTTTCAGCATATCCAGCTCGCCGAGCATAAATCCTTCTACCCGGCTGTCGAGTTGCCCGCGACGGATGCGGTCGACGGTATTCACCATGTTGCGAATCGGACCGGTGACATCGCGCATTAAGCGCCAGCCAAAAATAAGCGCAATACCGATACAAAACAGCATCATCACGCTGGAAATAAAGATCTCTTTATATTGCTGCAAGCGAACCGATTTAAGATCCAGCTCAAGCGCGATATATCCCAGCATATTTTGACTATTTTTGGCATCGCTACTGGGCGATTCGTCGGGGGAGTAACTCTCAGAAATAATCGGTGTGCGCAGGATCATAATATCACCGTCACGTGTGACAGTGAGCTGGCGTGGAAACGGTACGTTGCTGCCGAGCTGCATGGATGACGGATCAAGATGAAAATTGGAGGTGACAAAGAGTCGGTTATTTTCATCATAAACCGAAATCGCGCGAACAATATCGGAATGGCGACGATGCAGCACGCTTATCAACTGACCGATAGATTCGCGATTTTGCAGGCTCATGCCATATTCAGTAGAAACGGCAAGCGGCTCAATAATGCTGGCACCGGCATCTTCCAGTTGACGCTGCAAGTCGTTATAGCGATGCACGACAAAAAAGATACTCAGCAATAAACCAATAAGGACGGTCGGTGCCAGGATCAGAATCATCATGCGTGCGCGCAGGCTGTAGTTGGTCATGGAGTTCCGTTATGGGACAATTAAGGTCACACTGTTAAATTGAGAAAGTCTCGCCAATGGCGCAATTCTACTCTGCAAAACGACGCACGACGACGCGTCAGATCATAACCGTATCAGTCAACGACCTCGACTCTTTTGGTCAGGGCGTGGCGCGACATAACGGCAAAACGGTATTTACCCCCGGATTATTGCCGCAGGAAAACGCGGAAGTTACTGTTACTGAAGATAAAAAACAGTATGCTCGCGCTAAAGTCGTACGCCGGTTAAGCGATAGCCCGGAACGTGAAACGCCACGCTGTCCTCATTTTGGCGTATGCGGTGGCTGTCAGCAACAACACGCCAGCGTGGATTTACAGCAGCGAAGCAAAAGTGCGGCACTTGCCCGATTAATGAAACACGATGTCTCTGAAGTGATCGCCGATGTCCCCTGGGGCTATCGCCGTCGCGCACGTTTGAGTCTGAACTACTTACCGAAAACACAGCAACTTCAGATGGGGTTTCGCAAAGCGGGCTCCAGTGACATTGTCGACGTTAAACAATGCCCCATTTTAGTGCCTCAACTTGAAGCATTGCTGCCCAAAGTCAGGGCATGCCTGGGTAGCTTACAAGCTATGCGCCATCTTGGTCATGTTGAACTGGTACAGGCAACCAGCGGCACGCTGATGATTTTGCGCCATACCGCACCGCTAAGTTCGGCAGATCGCGAAAAACTGGAACGCTTTTCGCATTCTGAAGGCCTGGATCTGTATCTTGCCCCCGATAGTGAGATACTTGAAACCGTCTCTGGTGAGATGCCCTGGTATGACTCAAACGGGTTGCGCTTAACTTTTAGTCCGCGCGATTTTATTCAGGTCAACGCGGGGGTGAACCAAAAAATGGTAGCGCGTGCGTTGGAGTGGCTGGATGTGCAACCTGAAGATTGCGTGCTGGATCTGTTCTGCGGTATGGGTAACTTTACACTGCCATTAGCGATACAAGCTGCCAGTGTGGTGGGTGTAGAAGGTGTTCCGGCACTGGTGGAAAAAGGCCAGCAGAATGCGCGTCTTAATGGCTTACACAATGTGACGTTTTATCATGAAAATCTTGAAGAAGATGTCACTAAGCAGCCGTGGGCGAAAAACGGCTTTGATAAAGTGTTGTTGGACCCAGCGCGAGCAGGTGCCGCAGGTGTTATGCAGCAAATTATAAAACTGGAACCTATTCGTATAGTTTATGTATCCTGTAACCCTGCAACGCTGGCCCGGGATAGCGAAGCGTTATTAAAAGCTGGATATGCCATTGAGCGACTGGCGATGCTGGATATGTTTCCACACACGGGACATCTGGAATCGATGGTACTTTTCTCGCGTGTTAAATAGTTACGATTTGCCGATTTCGGCAGGTCTGGTCCCTAAAGGAGAGGACGATGGTTGCGGTAAGAAGTGCACATATCAATAAGGCTGGTGAATTTGATCCGGAAAAATGGATCGCAAGTCTGGGAATTACCAGCCAGAAGTCGTGTGAGTGCTTAGCCGAAACCTGGGCGTATTGTCTGCAGCAGACGCAGGGGCATCCGGATGCCAGTCTGTTATTGTGGCGTGGTGTTGAGATGGTGGAGATCCTCTCGACATTAAGTATGGACATTGACACGCTGCGGGCGGCGCTGCTGTTCCCTCTGGCAGATGCCAACGTAGTCAGCGAAGATGTGCTGCGTGAGAGCGTCGGTAAGTCGGTCGTGAATCTCATTCATGGCGTGCGTGATATGGCGGCGATCCGCCAGCTGAAAGCGACGCATACTGATTCTGTTTCCTCCGAACAGGTCGATAACGTTCGCCGGATGTTATTGGCGATGGTCGATGACTTCCGCTGCGTGGTCATCAAACTGGCAGAGCGTATTGCTCATCTGCGTGAAGTAAAAGACGCGCCGGAAGATGAACGCGTATTGGCGGCAAAAGAGTGCACCAATATCTACGCGCCGCTGGCGAACCGTCTTGGGATCGGGCAACTGAAATGGGAGCTGGAAGATTACTGCTTCCGTTATCTCCACCCGACCGAATACAAACGCATCGCAAAATTGCTGCATGAACGCCGTCTTGACCGCGAACACTACATCGAAGAGTTTGTCGGCCATCTGCGCGCTGAGATGAAAGCGGAGGGCGTTAAAGCTGAAGTGTATGGCCGCCCGAAACACATCTACAGCATCTGGCGCAAAATGCAGAAAAAGAACCTCGCCTTCGATGAACTGTTTGATGTGCGTGCGGTACGTATTGTTGCCGAGCGTTTACAGGACTGCTATGCCGCACTGGGGATAGTGCACACTCACTATCGCCACCTGCCAGATGAGTTTGACGATTATGTCGCTAATCCGAAACCAAACGGTTATCAGTCTATTCATACCGTGGTTCTGGGGCCGGGTGGCAAAACCGTTGAGATCCAAATCCGCACTAAACAGATGCATGAAGATGCAGAGTTAGGTGTTGCTGCGCACTGGAAATATAAAGAAGGCGCGGCAGCTGGCGGCGCACGTTCGGGACATGAAGACAGGATTGCCTGGTTACGTAAACTGATTGCGTGGCAGGAAGAGATGGCTGATTCCGGCGAAATGCTCGACGAAGTACGCAGCCAGGTCTTTGACGACCGGGTGTACGTCTTTACACCGAAAGGTGATGTCGTTGATTTGCCTGCGGGATCAACGCCGCTGGACTTCGCTTACCACATCCACAGTGATGTCGGACACCGCTGCATCGGGGCAAAAATTGGCGGGCGCATTGTACCGTTCACCTATCAGTTGCAGATGGGCGACCAGATTGAAATTATCACCCAGAAACAGCCGAACCCCAGCCGTGACTGGTTAAACCCAAACCTCGGTTACGTCACAACCAGCCGTGGGCGTTCGAAAATTCACGCCTGGTTCCGTAAACAGGATCGTGACAAAAACATTCTGGCTGGGCGGCAAATCCTTGACGATGAGCTGGAACATCTGGGGATCAGCCTGAAAGAAGCAGAAAAACATCTGCTGCCGCGTTACAACTTCAATGATGTCGACGAGTTGCTGGCGGCGATTGGTGGCGGGGACATCCGTCTCAATCAGATGGTGAACTTCCTGCAATCGCACTTTAATAAGCCGAGCGCCGAAGAGCAGGACGCAGCCGCGCTGAAGCAACTTCAGCAAAAAAGCTATACGCCGCAAAATCGCAGTAAAGATAACGGTCGTGTGGTGGTTGAAGGTGTCGGTAATCTGATGCACCACATTGCGCGCTGCTGTCAGCCGATTCCTGGAGATGAGATTGTCGGCTTCATTACCCAGGGGCGCGGTATTTCAGTACACCGCGCCGATTGCGAACAACTGGTGGAACTGCGCTCCCATGCGCCAGAACGCATTGTTGATGCCGTATGGGGCGAGAGCTACTCTGCCGGATATTCACTGGTGGTCCGCGTGCTGGCTAATGATCGCAGTGGGTTGTTACGTGATATCACGACTATTCTTGCCAACGAGAAGGTGAACGTGCTTGGTGTTGCCAGCCGTAGCGACACTAAACAACAGCTGGCAACCATCGACATGACCATTGAGATTTATAACCTGCAGGTGCTGGGCCGCGTGCTGGGTAAACTCAACCAGGTGCCGGATGTTATCGACGCGCGTCGGTTGCACGGGAATTAATCTTACATCGCTGGATATGGCGTCAGCCGTATCCAGCGATATCTTTTACTCGAAGGTATTACACCTGACAGACCCGTAATTTTCAGGACATTCTAATGAATCAAATCGACCGTTTGCTCACTATTATGCAGCGCCTGCGCGACCCGGAAAACGGCTGCCCGTGGGATAAAGAGCAGACATTCGCCTCTATTACACCTTATACCCTTGAAGAAACCTACGAAGTGCTGGACGCCATCGCCCGTGAAGATTTTGACGATCTGCGAAGTGAACTCGGCGATCTGCTGTTCCAGGTGGTGTTTTACGCACAAATAGCCCAGGAAGAAGGGCGCTTTGATTTTAATGATATCTGCGTCGCGATTAGCGATAAATTAGAACGCCGTCATCCACATGTTTTTGCTGACAGTTCTGCCGGAAACAGCCGCGAAGTTCTCGCCCGTTGGGAGGAGATCAAAACCGAAGAGCGCGCGCAGAAAGCGCAGCATTCGGCGCTGGACGATATTCCTCGTAGTTTACCCGCCTTAATGCGTGCGCAAAAAATCCAGAAACGTTGCGCCAACGTTGGCTTCGACTGGACGACGCTTGGCCCGGTGGTCGATAAAGTCTACGAAGAGATCGACGAGGTGATGTACGAAGCGCGGCAGGCTGTTGTCGACCAGGCTAAACTGGAAGAGGAAATGGGGGACCTGCTGTTTGCCACGGTCAATTTGGCTCGTCATTTAGGGACGAAAGCGGAAATCGCATTACAAAAAGCGAACGAAAAATTCGAGCGTCGTTTTCGCGAAGTGGAGCGTATTGTTGCCGCGCGTGGACTGGAAATGACAGGTGTTGACCTCGAAACAATGGAAGAAGTCTGGCAACAGGTAAAACGGCAGGAAATTGATCTCTAAGGGAATTACGCGGTCAAGCGCGATTTGTGTCATTTTTTAAATGACAAGCGCTTGATTTGCGTCAAAAACATTTACCCCAAAGGGGCTATTTTCTCACTCCTGATTTCAATAGTGCGCTGGCGAAGAGGAGGGATAATGAAAGTTTGTGGCACAGGTCATGTTCGGGTATACTGCTTTCCCGTCCTGGTTATTCCATCGTCTTTTCAACCTAACTTCTCAGGTTCAGCATGACAACGAACTATATTTTTGTGACCGGCGGGGTCGTATCCTCTCTGGGTAAAGGCATTGCCGCAGCCTCCCTCGCAGCCATTCTTGAAGCCCGTGGCCTCAATGTGACCATCATGAAACTGGATCCGTACATCAACGTCGATCCAGGTACTATGAGCCCAATCCAACACGGGGAAGTGTTCGTTACTGAAGACGGCGCTGAAACCGACCTGGACCTGGGGCACTACGAGCGTTTCATTCGTACCAAAATGAGCCGTCGCAACAACTTCACCACGGGTCGTATCTACTCTGACGTTCTGCGTAAAGAACGCCGCGGTGACTACCTCGGCGCAACCGTACAGGTTATTCCGCACATCACTAACGCTATCAAAGAGCGTGTGCTGGAAGGCGGTGAAGGTCATGACGTGGTGCTGGTCGAAATCGGCGGTACTGTAGGTGATATCGAATCCCTACCGTTCCTCGAAGCGATTCGCCAGATGGCTGTTGAAATTGGCCGTGAGCACACTCTGTTTATGCACCTGACGCTGGTGCCGTACATGGCCGCGTCTGGTGAAGTCAAAACCAAACCGACTCAGCACTCTGTAAAAGAGCTGCTTTCAATCGGTATCCAACCTGACATCCTGATTTGTCGTTCAGATCGCGCCGTTCCGGCGAACGAACGTGCGAAGATTGCATTGTTCTGTAATGTCCCGGAAAAAGCGGTTATTTCTCTGAAAGACGTCGATTCCATCTATAAAATTCCGGGCCTGTTGAAATCTCAGGGGCTGGACGATTATATTTGTAAACGATTCAGCTTAAACTGCCCGGAAGCGAATCTGTCCGAATGGGAACAGGTCATCTTCGAAGAAGCGAATCCGGTAAGTGAAGTCACCATCGGTATGGTCGGCAAGTATATTGAACTGCCGGACGCTTACAAATCCGTGATCGAAGCACTGAAACACGGTGGGCTGAAGAATCGTGTCAGCGTCAACATCAAACTGATCGATTCACAAGATGTTGAAACGCGCGGTGTCGAAATCCTTAAAGGTCTGGACGCGATCCTTGTACCTGGTGGTTTCGGCTATCGTGGCGTAGAAGGCATGATTACGACCGCGCGTTTTGCGCGTGAGAACAATATTCCTTATCTGGGCATTTGCCTGGGTATGCAGGTGGCGTTAATTGATTACGCTCGCCATGTTGCCAACATGGAGAACGCCAACTCTACGGAATTTGTGCCAGACTGTAAGTACCCGGTTGTGGCGCTGATTACCGAGTGGCGCGATGAAAACGGCAACGTTGAAGTTCGTAGCGAGAAGAGCGATCTCGGCGGTACCATGCGTCTCGGTGCACAGCAGTGCCAGCTGGTTGACGATAGCCTGGTTCGCCAGCTGTACAATGCGCCGACAATTGTTGAGCGTCATCGTCACCGTTACGAAGTCAACAACATGCTGTTGAAACAGATTGAAGATGCAGGTCTGCGCGTTGCGGGCCGTTCCGGGGATGATCAGTTGGTCGAGATCATCGAAGTTCCGAATCACCCGTGGTTCGTGGCTTGCCAGTTCCATCCGGAGTTTACTTCTACTCCACGTGATGGTCACCCGCTGTTTGCAGGCTTTGTGAAAGCCGCCAGCGAGTTCCAGAAACGTCAGTCGAAGTAAGAAAAAAGTTAGAACGGCAACGCGTACCCTGGGTACGCGTTGTTTGTCTGGAGTTTCAGTTTAACTAGTGACTTGAGGAAAACCTAATGTCCAAAATCGTAAAAATCATCGGTCGTGAAATCATCGACTCCCGTGGTAACCCGACTGTTGAAGCCGAAGTACATCTGGAGGGTGGTTTCGTCGGTATGGCAGCTGCTCCGTCAGGTGCTTCTACTGGTTCCCGTGAAGCACTGGAACTGCGCGATGGCGACAAATCCCGTTTCCTGGGCAAAGGCGTAACTAAAGCAGTTGCTGCAGTTAACGGCCCGATCGCTCAGGCGCTGATCGGCAAAGATGCCAAAGATCAGGCTGGCATTGACAAGATCATGATCGACCTGGACGGCACCGAAAACAAATCTAAATTCGGCGCGAACGCAATCCTGGCTGTATCTCTGGCTAACGCCAAAGCTGCTGCAGCTGCTAAAGGTATGCCGCTGTACGAGCACATCGCTGAACTGAACGGTACTCCGGGCAAATATTCCATGCCGGTTCCGATGATGAACATCATCAACGGTGGTGAGCACGCTGACAACAACGTTGATATCCAGGAATTCATGATTCAGCCGGTTGGCGCGAAAACTGTGAAAGAAGCCATCCGCATGGGTTCTGAAGTTTTCCATCACCTGGCAAAAGTTCTGAAAGCGAAAGGCATGAACACTGCTGTTGGTGACGAAGGTGGCTATGCGCCGAACCTGGGTTCCAACGCTGAAGCTCTGGCTGTTATCGCTGAAGCGGTTAAAGCTGCTGGTTATGAACTGGGCAAAGACATCACTCTGGCGATGGACTGCGCAGCTTCTGAATTCTACAAAGACGGTAAATACGTTCTGGCTGGCGAAGGCAACAAAGCGTTCACCTCTGAAGAATTCACTCACTTCCTGGAAGAACTGACCAAACAGTACCCGATCGTTTCTATCGAAGACGGTCTGGACGAATCTGACTGGGACGGTTTCGCATACCAGACCAAAGTTCTGGGCGACAAAATCCAGCTGGTTGGTGACGACCTGTTCGTAACCAACACCAAGATCCTGAAAGAAGGTATCGAAAAAGGCATCGCTAACTCCATTCTGATCAAATTCAACCAGATCGGTTCTCTGACCGAAACTCTGGCTGCAATCAAGATGGCGAAAGATGCTGGCTACACTGCCGTTATCTCTCACCGTTCTGGTGAAACTGAAGACGCTACCATCGCTGACCTGGCTGTTGGTACCGCTGCAGGCCAGATCAAAACTGGTTCTATGAGCCGTTCTGACCGCGTTGCTAAGTACAACCAGCTGATTCGTATCGAAGAAGCGCTGGGCGAAAAAGCACCGTACAACGGTCGTAAAGAGATCAAAGGCCAGGCATAAGTCTGACTCTATCTGATTTAAAAATGCCAGCCTTCGGGCTGGCATTTTTTTGAGAATGATGACAAACGTAAAATTGCCTGATGCGCTACGCTTATCAGGCCTACGCAATTTCTGCAATCTATTGAAATTGCCTGTTTTTGTAGGCCGGATAAGGCGTTCACGCCGCATCCGGCATGAACAACGCGCACGTTGTCAACAATCTGAGGCCAGCTAACACTGGTTTGATAATGATGACAAACGTAAAATAGCCTGATGCGCTACGCTTATCAGGCCTACGTAATCTTTGCGATCTATTGAAATTGCATGTTTTTGTAGGTCGGATAAGGCGTTCACGCCGCATCCGGCATGAACAAAGCGCACGTTGTCAACAATCTGAGGCCAGCTAACACTGGTTTGATAATGATAACAAACGTAAAATAGCCTGATGCGCTACGCTTATCAGGTCTACGTAATCTTTGCGATCTATTGAAATTGCATGTTTTTGTAGGTCGGATAAGGCGTTCACGCCGCATCCGGCATGAACAAAGCGCACGTTGTCA
>NZ_PTRE01000044.1 GCF_002965065.1 Escherichia sp. MOD1-EC7003 | reverse complement strand
AACTGGATGTTCGCGGGTTCCGACAGCGGTGGTGAACATGCGGCGGTGTTGTACTCGCTGATCGGCACATGCCGTCTGAACAATGTGGAGCCAGAAAAGTGGCTGCGCTACGTCATTGAACATATCCAGGACTGGCCGGCAAACCGGGTACGCGATCTGTTGCCCTGGAAAGTTGATCTGAGCTCTCAGTAAATATCAATACGGTTCTGACGAGCCGCTTACGAATGATGCGCAGGTACGCAAAAACGAAACGGAAAGTATGAGTACTGCGTAGCATATGAAATCAGTTACCATGCGCCTTTGAGGGGCTGGGAAAAAGTTTCCACTCCAAAAAAAGTTTCCACTGGAAACCTGAGTGGAAACCATCGCAAGCCCGGCAATGATAACCCCTAGGATGCGTTCTCAATATCCCCTCATCGGTACTTCTATCTTGCTCTAAAAACCATGTGACTTTTCATTTTGGGACTAGGTTTGGGACTAGAAACAAGATTCATATATATAATACTTATTATTTTTCAATTACTTACACCATTAATTCACATCTTCTCGTGCGGTTGGTTTTTTTATATCCATAGCATTGTCTTGCTACCCTCACTTGCAATTTTACTACATGTCCATACATATAATGCGGTAACATTCACGCGCCTGGTCGTGTTACCAACGCTACGCTCAAATATAATGATTCTAATAAGACCTCAGGAGACTACTATGCCTGAAGCAACGCCTTTTCAGGTGATGATTGTAGATGATCATCCACTTATGCGACGCGGTGTTCGTCAGTTACTGGAGCTTGATCCTGGCTTTGAAGTGGTCGCCGAAGCGGGCGACGGCGCGAGCGCGATCGATCTGGCGAATAGACTGGATATCGACGTGATCTTGCTGGATCTCAATATGAAAGGTATGAGTGGCCTGGATACTCTCAATGCCTTGCGCAGGGATGGCGTTACCGCGCAAATTATTATCCTGACCGTATCAGATGCTTCCAGCGATGTCTTTGCGCTGATAGACGCAGGCGCAGACGGTTATCTGTTGAAAGACAGCGACCCGGAAGTGTTGCTGGAAGCGATTCGTGCCGGAGCGAAAGGCAGCAAAGTCTTTAGCGAACGCGTCAATCAGTACTTACGTGAACGTGAAATGTTTGGCGCGGAAGAAGATCCCTTCAGCGTGCTGACGGAGCGCGAGCTGGATGTTCTGCACGAGCTGGCACAGGGGCTGTCAAATAAACAGATTGCCTCGGTGTTGAATATTTCCGAGCAGACAGTAAAAGTACACATTCGCAATCTGCTGCGTAAACTCAATGTCCGCTCACGCGTGGCGGCCACCATTCTGTTCCTGCAACAACGCGGAGCACAATAAAAATAGCCCGATGGCATCACCATCGGGCCTCTTCTTATTTACTCTGCTGCTGCGGCGACAAATGTTGCATCGCCTGCGCAATACTACGTTCAATCACCGCACGGCGAGTATCGTTGGCGGGCAACATTTTTAACATCATCTCCCACGCGGCAACGGCGTCGCCAAATCGCTGCTGCTCAAAGGCATTAAACGCATACATGCTTAACACACGGATATTACTATGGTCCGTTCTCACCAACTGGCGTAGCAGTTCGCCGCCGAGGCGGTTGTCGTTGGGATCAGATGAACGTGTCAACGCTTCAGCATATCCCAGTGTGGCATCACTGTTTTTCGGATCGAGGCGATACGCAGTGGCGTATGCATCGGTCGCAATACTGGCGTTACCCAACGCCATCCCGATGCGCCCCAACATAATCCAGCCTTCAACATCCCCCGGATTTTTTTGCAGTTGAGTACGCATTCCCAGCGCAAGGCGCGACATCTCCTCTTCGTTGAGCGGATCGGCTTTCGGATCCAGCGCCCTGTCCAGCAACGCAGGAGCCTGTGCTGTGGCCTGCTGCCAGATTTTCACCTGCTGATAATTGCCGGTCTGGTAGTAGCTAATGCCAGCGACAATTAACGCCACCGCAATTCCCGGCAGATAAACAACATATCCGGCACGCTTACCTTCCGGCACGCTTTGTTCAGGAAACGCTTCCGGCACCACGCGTACCCGACGCCGCGAGCGGGCGTAAATGACCCAGCCACCAATGCCAATAGCGACAACTGGCAGCACCCACAGCAGCACGGTCAGCGGCGTTAACGGTGGATCGTAAGTGACGAAGTTGCCGTAACGCGCCACCATATAATCGACAATCTCTTTCTTACTTTTGCCTTCCTGCATCAGTTCATACACTTTCTGGCGCAGGTCGGTCGCAATCATCGAGTTGGAATCGGCAATGCTGTTGTTCTGGCATTTCGGGCAGCGCAGTTCTTCAGTGAGCTGACGGAACTGTTGTTCCTGTGCTTCATCTTTAAACTGCAACACGTCGATGGTTGCCAGCGCCGAGCCGGAGATCATCAGCATCAGCACGCCCAATAAAAACCTCATTGTGCGGCCTCCTTACTGTATTTCTCCCACAGCGGCTTGATCTCTTCTTCCCAGACGCGAGGATTGAGATCGCCTGCATGGCGATAGCGAATGATGCCGTTGCCGTCGATGAGGAAGGTTTCTGGCGCGCCATACACGCCCAGATCCAACCCTAACATGCCTTCGCCATCAAACAGGCTTAGCGCGTAAGGATTGCCCAACTCTTTCAGCCAGTTGATTGCCTTCTGGCGATCGTCTTTATAGTTCATGCCGACCACGCGGATGCCCTGTGCAGAAAGCTGATTCAGATATTGATGCTCCGCACGGCAGGTCGGACACCAGGTCGCCCAGACGTTAAGCAGCACAGGTTTGCCCTGAGTCAGCACATCCGACTGATAAAACTGTCCCGGATTGTCAAGTGATTCGAGGCGAAACTTCGGTACCGGCTTGCCAATGAGCGCCGATTCCAGATTGGTCGGATCATCCCCTTCAGCATTACGCGCCAGCTGCCACAGCAGCGCCGCGGCAATCACCAGGAAGATAATCAAAGGAATTAACAATACTTTGCGCTTCATACAGCCTCCGGCGCAGTTTTTTGCGGGTTCACGCGCTTACGATAGCGAGGATCAAACAGGCACAGCAGCCCGCCCAACGCCATCATCAGCCCACCCGCCCAAATCCAGCGAACAAATGGTTTGTAGTAAAGACGCACAGCCCACGCGCCGTTTTCCAGCTCTTCACCGAGCGCCGCGTACAGGTCACGAGTGATGCCGCCGTCAATCGCTGCTTCGGTCATCATCGACCCGGCAGTGTTGTAATAACGTTTTTCTGCATACAGCACCGTTTCCGGCTTGCCATCTCGCGTTACGCCGACAGTCGCCACACCGCCGCGCCAGTTCGGGCCAGACACCTCTTTGACATCACGGAAGGTGAAACGATATTCATGAATATCGACGCTATCGCCGGACTTCATGCGCACATCACGCTCAACGCTATAGTTCTGGCTAAAGGCAATGCCAACAATTGTCACTGCCAGCCCCAGGTGAGCCGCCACCATGCCCCAATAACTGAAGGTGGTTTTCGTGCCGCGTGAAATACGCAGCGCAGCTTCCGCAATTGCCAGCACCGCAATCCAGCAGGCCATTGCCAGGCCAAGCACCGTCATCGCCACGACTTTGCTCTCGAACAGCCACGGTAACAGCAGCGACAGCATCAGCGTTGAGATGAAGGCGATAATCAACAAATTGCGGATTTTACGCGGGCGATCGCGCCCCCAGCGCACCAGGGGGCCAACACCTAACAACAGCGCAAACGGCACCATCAGCCAGGTAAACATGGTGTTGAAGAACGGTTCGCCAATCGAAATACTGCCCAGTCCCAGTTGCTTGTGCACCAGTGGCAGCAGCGTCCCCAGCAGTACCACCAGCATTGCGGCGACCAGCAGAATGTTGTTCGCTAACAACAAAGATTCCCGCGACCACAGCGTATTGTTTACGCGTGAGCGAACTTTGTATCCACGCGCGGCAAACAGCAGCAGCGCCCCCCCAATCACCAGCACCATAAAGGCGAGGATAAACATACCGCGCGCCGGATCAGATGCAAACGCGTGTACCGATACCAGCACGCCGGAACGCACGAGGAAAGTCCCCAGCAGACACAGCGAGAAAGCACTGATTGCCAGCAGTAATGTCCACGCTTTAAAGCTGGCGCGTTGTTCAGTGACCGCCAGTGAGTGCATCAGCGCAGTCCCCACCAGCCACGGCATAAACGAGGCGTTTTCTACCGGGTCCCAGAACCACCAGCCGCCCCAACCGAGTTCGTAATAAGCCCACGCAGAGCCCAGTACAATACCGAGCGTCAGGAAGATCCACGCCGCCAGCGTCCACGGACGAGTAAAACGTGCGTAAGTGCTGTCCAGCCGTCCACTCAACAAAGAAGCAATGGCAAAAGCAAACGCCACCGAGAAACCGACGTAACCCATATAGAGCAGAGGTGGATGGAAGATCAGCCCCGGATCCTGCAACAGCGGGTTAAGATCGCGACCTTCAATCGGGAAGTTCGGCAACGTGCGTGAGAACGGGTTAGAGGTAAAAAGAATGAACAGCAAAAAGCCGACGCTGACCATCCCCATTATCGCCAGTACACGGGCCACAATATCCAGCGGAATACGCTGACTAAAAATCGCCACCGCAAAGGTCCAGCCGCTCATCAGCAACACCCATAGCAGCAGCGAGCCTTCATGTGCGCCCCAGGTAGCCGCCACGCGATACCACACCGGAAGCTGGCTATTGGAGTTACTGGCAACATAGGTGACGGTAAAGTCATTGACTACGAAAGCATTGACCAGTACCAGAAATGCGCCAGCCACAGACATAAACAGTAGCCAGGCAAACAAGCGGGAAGAAGCCATCATGCGCGCATCTCCGCGCGCCACGCCCCATAGCGGATACACGGACAGCAGCAGCGCAATTCCTAGCGCCAGGCAGAGTAGCCCATTACCAATTTCCGGCATCATGATGCTGGGTCCTTATAAACACTCGCCGGGCGACGGTGATTAGATTCCATCGCTTTCTCGACTTCTGGCGGCGTATAGTTTTCATCGTGTTTCGCCAGCACTTCTTTCGCGAGGATATGATTGCCTTTTTCCAGTTCGCCCTGCACCACAACCCCCTGCCCTTCACGGAACAGATCCGGCAAAATGCCTTCGTAGGTGACATCCACTGAGCCTTCTGCGTCGTAAATGGTGAAAGTGACTTTCAGCGAGTCAGGATCGCGCTGCACGCTACCCGGCATCACCATTCCACCGACGCGCAGACGCTGCCCGACTTCCGGCATCTGCTGAGTTTCACGCTTGCCGTAGAGAATCTCCCCCGGTGTATAGAAAAGATCGATATTGGAGCGTAGCGCATAGAGTACCAGCCCAATAGTCAGCACCAGCCCCGCCAACACGGCACAGGCAATCCACAAGCGGTTTTTACGGCGAATATTCATGCAGCCTCCTGCTGTTGCGCAGAACGTAAACGCGCCTCACGCGCCCGCTGTTGCGCTACGCCGCGCAGAATCGCGCGATGCTGCATCACCGAGTGCACAACCAAAACGACCAGCGGGATAAGGGTCATCACTACCGCCAGCCAGACAAAAAAGGCGTAACCGCCCATTGCGAAGAATTCATTCCAGGAAGCAAATGCAGGGGTCATTTACGGCCTCTTTTCAGTATCAGTTCACTCACCCACGGACGACGTTTTTCCATTAGCAAAATCAAATTACGCATCCTCATCAGCGTCAACGTGGCAGACAACAGCAGGAAACCAAGAATGGACCAGCGCAGCGGTGAACGCATTGCCGGATCGATACTTTGCTGCATCCGTGTTGACCCCTGATGCAGGGTGTTCCACCACTCCACGGAATAATGAATAATCGGCAGGTTCACCACGCCAATCAGCACCAGAATACCCGCCGCACGACCCGCCAGGCGGCGATCATCAAAAGCGTGCCACAGAGCAATTACACCCACGTAAAGAAACAACAGCACCAGTTCAGACGTCAGACGCGCATCCCACACCCACCAGGTGCCCCACATCGGTTTTCCCCATGCGGAGCCGGTGACCAGGGCAATAAAGGTAAACACGGCACCAATAGGGGCCATCGCCGCCACCGCCAGGTTGGCCATTTTCATCTGCCAGACAAGGCCAATAAAAGCCGCCACCGCCATTGATGCATAAATGCCCATCGACCAGATCGCCGCAGGCACATGCAGATAAATGATGCGGTAGCTATTTCCCTGCTGATAATCAGCCGGAGCAAAACCGAATCCCCAGATCCAGCCGACGGTAAGCACGACCACACTGGCAATTGCCAGCCACGGTATAAACCAGCCACAGATTTGATACAGCCGTGGTGGGATCGCCAGTTGATGCAGTGTTTTCCACATAGTTTCGATACCAGACTCGAACAAAAATCAGTAATCCAGCGTTATTGAATGCTGATTCGTAACGCTGCCGCCGTCGCAAAAGGACTTAATGTCGCGGTGCCTGCCAGCAACGCGCCTAAAATTGCCAGATACCCGTCAACGGGCAAATGCATCGAAGCCGCGTCCATCGCGGCAGTGGCAAAAATGAGTAATGGGATAGTCAGCGGTAACACCAGTATGCTGAGCAGCACACCACCGCGTTTAAGTCCCACGGTTAGCGCCACGCCCGGTGCACCGAGAAAACCAAGCGTAGGGGTTCCCAGCAGCAGCGTCAGTGCCATCACTTGCCAGCCATAAAAATCCATTCCCAGTAGCATTGCAACCAGAGGCGAAAGAATAAGTAACGGCAGACCGGTTACCATCCAGTGCGCCATCACCTTCGCCAGCACAACGGCGGGCAAAGGTAACGGCAACAACATCAATTGTTCAAGACTGCCGTCCTGCAAATCGTCACGGAACAGTCGTTCCAGTGCCAGCAAGGATGAAAGCAGCGCTGCAACCCAGATAACGCCCGGTGCAATACGCGCCAGCAGTTGCGGCTCCGGGCCGATACTGAGCGGAAAAAGAGTAATTACAATCAGGAAGAACCACAGCGGATTGGCGATTTCGGCGCTATGACGAAACGCTACGTGCAGTTCAAGACGGAAAATACGCCAGAACATCATGCGCCCCTCGTTTGCGTCAGTGAAATGCGGCGAATTTTACTTTCAGCAACGTTGAGCGGCTGGTGGGTAGTCAGAATAACAATCCCCCCCTGCTCCGTATGCTGCGCCATACGCTGGGTCAGACGCTCGACGCCGTTAACGTCAATCGCGGTAAAAGGTTCGTCGAGGATCCATAACGTGGCACGAGTCAGCCACAAACGCGCTAAAGCGACGCGGCGTTGTTGTCCGGCAGAGAGTTGGTTTACCGGAATATCTTCGAATCCGGCAAGCCCGGCCTGCGCCAGGGCTTCCAGACATTGTGCGGTATCGCCATCGCGATGATAAAAGTGCAGATTTTCTAACGCCGTCAGCCGGGTTTTGATCCCCGGCTGATGGCCTATCCATAACAGGTTTTGGTGGTAGCTGTCGCGTACCTGATGCAAAGGCTGCCCTTGCCAGAGAACGTCACCCGCGTCAGGGCGAGACAACCCCGTCAGCAAACGGAGAAGCGTTGTCTTCCCCGCGCCGTTGCTACCGGTGATTTGTACCCACTCTCCTGCGTTCAGCGTAAATGACAAGCCACTGAATAAGGTTCGTTCATCCCGCTCGCAGAGTAATTCTCTGGCTTCAAGCATACCCACGCAATAACCCTGTTAGAAACCTGGTTCGACTTCACGCATATCAGGCAGCTTGTGCGCAATCCCTTTATGGCAATCAATACAGGTTTGCCCATCTTTCACCGCTTGATCGTGCATCTTCGCGGCAACACTTTTCTGGGCTGTTAAATCCATAAACTCAACGTTGTGACAGTTACGACACTCCTGCGAGTTGTTGTCCTTCATACGCCGCCACTCATTCTGTGCCATAGTCAGGCGATGAGCTTCGAATTTCTGCGGTGTGTCAATAACGCCCAGCATTTTACCATACAGTTCTTTACTTGCTTTGAGCTTGCGTATCATTTTCGGCACAAACTCGTGCGGAACGTGACAATCCGGACAGGTCGCACGGACGCCGCTACGGTTGTTGTAGTGCACGGAATCCATGTATTCCTGATACACCGTGTTACGCATTTCGTGGCAGCTAATGCAGAACTCTTCAGTATTGGCTTTTTCCATCCCTGTGTTAAAGCCGCCCCAGAAGACGATGCCGCCAACAAAACCGATCAACAGCAGCGTCCCCAGCGCCAGATGACTGGGAGTACGCCACCATTTCCACAGGCGCTTAATCAGACCAGGCTTACGGTCAGAATTTCCCATAATAACCTCTTATTTCCCGTAACCTTTTGACGGGGTAAAGGTATTCCCCACGATTGGCGCAGTATCAGCCTGCGGTACGTGACATTGCAGACAGAAGTAACGACGTGGAGCCACTTCCGCGCCCACTTTGCCGTCGCTGTCCATAAAGTGAGTAGGACTGATGCGCGGCGCGCCAGTGGTGCGATAGCTTTCGACACCGTGGCACTGCAAGCAACGGTTGGTATTGGTCGTTACCTGATAACCTTCAACGCTATGTGGGATCATTGGCGGCTGATTCACATAGTTTAGCGGCATCCGTTCCTGCTCTTTTGGCATCCGAATGGCCCCTTCCTGCGTCCCGGATACTTCCGGCGATTGGCTAAAATCGACGCCATTAGCCGCCCAAACCGCGCCGCTCACCACCAGGGCCAGCATCGCCGTCCATTGACACAGCGCTTTCTTCAGGTCATGGCTTTTCATGATTTCGCTCCCGAACTCCATCGTGTAGTTATTGTAAATACATCCTCAGAACAGACATCCACGCAGCGACCGCACGTCATGCAATCGCGGCTGGTGACCTGCACCGGGCTTTGTTCATCCAGCACCGGGGCACGTAGCACATGCGGTTCCGGGCAAACATGAAAACAATCCATACAGCGGTTACATTTCTGCCGATCGGTGGCCGCAACGGTAATCACACCTTTACTACCCAGCACGCCATACAGCGCGCCGACCGGGCAAATGTGCCCGCACCAGCCGTGTTCTACGACCAGTAGATCAAATAAAAACAGCGCGAGAATAAGCAGCACGCCGCTGCCGAATCCCATTATCAGACTTCGCCCCATCAGGGAAACGGGATTGATCCATTCCCAGATGAGCGTGCCGGTTAAGGCCGATCCCACCAGAATGAACACCAACAGTACGTAGCGAATGTGGCGTGGGATCGTCGCAGACTGATTGAGGTCAAAACGCCTGCGTAACCAGTTTGCTAAGTCGGTAATCGGGTTCAGCGGGCAGACCCAGCTGCAAAATAATCGCTTTCCTGCCAGGGCATAGAGCACGGTGATAATCACCGCACCGGTCAGCGCCACCGTGGCAGGCAGATGGCCGCTGGCAAGACTTTGCAGCGTCATCAGCGGATCGGTCAGTGGAATGGTGTCGAATAACAGGCTACTGCTGTAGTTACCGTGCAAGATCCACACACCAAACCACGGGCCGCTCAAAAACATCCCCAGCACGAAGAACTGACAAAAGCGACGCAACACCAGCCAGCGGTGGCTGCGCCACCAGCCTTTTTTCTCCAGCGCCTCGCGCCCGGCGTCACGTTTACGATTTGCCATTGTTCCCCTCCAGCCAGCCGAAGCGGTAATGGTGACCTAACTCCCCTTTCGCCAGTGACAGCGGTAACACCTTGATTGCCGGTTGTTCCAGCACACACACCTTTTCGCACTTACCGCAGCCGGTACACGCGTCGCTGTGAACCGTCGGCAGAAAACGGGCGTGCTTACCGGTACGCGTGTTGCGCTCCAGTTCCAGGGTGATTGCCTCATCAATTTTCGGGCATTCGCGATAACAAACATCGCAGCGAAGCCCCTGAAAGTTGAGGCAGTTCTCCTGGTCCACCAGCACCGCCAGCCCCATCCGCGCATCGTCGATCGATTCGATCTCACGATCCAGCGCACCGCTCGGGCACACTTTGGCGCACGGAATGTCTTCACACATTTCGCAGGGAATATCCCGTGCAACAAAATATGGCGTGCCCGCCGACAGGCCAGAGGCCAGCGTCGCCAGTTTTAAGGTGTCGTAAGGGCAAGCCTGAACACACTGACCACAACGTACGCAGGCACTGGCAAAGGCGTTCTCGTTTATAGCTCCGGGCGGGCGCAACCGTACGCCAGATGCGCGTGCGGTTTGCTGTTGTAACCCCAGCGCCACACCCACGGCAGCCAGCCCGCCTGCTGTGCGAACGACATCGCGCAGAAAGCGGCGGCGACCATTTTGAGGTTTCGCTGACCGGGACATAATGGCTTACACCTTCTCCAGTTTGACCGCGCACTTCTTGAAGTCCGTCTCTTTCGAGAGCGGATCGGTCGCGTCCAGCGTCAGTTTGTTTACCAGCTGCGCGGCGTCGAAGAACGGCATATACACCAGGCCCTGCGGTGGACGGTTACGACCGCGCGTTTCGACAATCGAGATCACTTCGCCACGGCGAGAAACCACTTTCACTTTGTCGCCACGACGCAGATCGCGCGCTTTCGCATCCAGCGGATGAATAAACAGGACCGCTTCCGGGAAGGCGCGGTGCAGTTCTGGTACACGGCGAGTCATACTGCCGGTGTGCCAGTGCTCGAGTACGCGCCCGGTAGAGAGCCACAGGTCGTACTCTGCATCCGGTGCTTCTGCCGCCGGTTCGAACGGCAGTGCGAAGATCACCGCTTTTCCATCCGGTTTACCGTAGAACTTGTAGCCTTCGCCCGCTTTCACGTACGGGTCGTGACCTTCGCTGTAACGCCACTGCGTTTCTTTACCGTTCACCACCGGCCAGCGCAGACCGCGCGCTTTGTGGTAGTCATCGAACGGCGCAAGATCGTGACCGTGACCGCGACCAAACCATGCGTACTCTTCGAACAGCCCTTTTTGCAGATAGAAGCCCAGCTCGCGGGATTCATCGTTCAGCTGATCTTCTGCCAGTTCAGATAGCGGGAATTTGCTCACTTCCGGGGTGGCATACAGAACGTCGTACAGCGTTTTGCCACGCAGTTCTGGTTTCTTCGCCAGCAACTCTTCCGGCCACACTTCTTCAGTTTTGAAGCGGCGGGAGAACTGAACTAACTGCCAGAGATCGGATTTCGCTTCGCCCGGTGCCTGCACCTGCTGACGCCAGAACTGAGTACGGCGTTCGGCGTTACCGTAAGCCCCCTCTTTCTCTACCCACATTGCTGCCGGCAGGATCAAGTCCGCGGCCAGCGCACTGACTGTCGGATACGGATCAGAGACGATGATGAAGTTGCGCGGATCGCGCCAGCCCGGCATACGCTCTTCATTAATGTTTGGCCCGGCCTGCATGTTGTTGGTGCACATGGTCCAGTAAACATTCAGCTTGCCGTCTTTCAGCGCACGGTCTTGTGCCACCGCGTGCAGACCGATTTTCGCCGGAATGGTGCCGCTCGGGATATTCCACTTCTTCTCGCAGATATCACGGTGTTTCTCGTTAGTCACCACCATGTCCGCTGGCAAGCGGTGAGCAAAGGTGCCGACTTCACGCGCAGTACCGCACGCGGAAGGCTGTCCGGTCAGGGAGAACGGGCCGCACCCTGGCTGGGAAATTTTGCCAGTCAGCAGGTGCAGGTTGTAGACCAGGTTGTTAGCCCACACGCCACGGGTATGCTGGTTGAAGCCCATCGTCCAGTAGGAGATGACTTTCTTGTTCGGATCGGCATACAGCTGCGCCAGTTGTTCTAACTGGTCTTTTGGCACACCGGTCATTTCGGCGGTTTTTTCCAGCGTATACTCGGCAACGAAGGCTTTGTAATCTTCAAAGCTCATCGGTTCGGAGGCGTCAGAACCCGGATTCTTCGCCGCTTTTTCCAGCGGATGGGTCGGACGTAAACCGTAGCCGATGTCCGTCGCCCCTTTGCGCAGGTTAACGTGTTTGCTGAAGAAGTCCTGATTTATCGCATTGTTTTGAATGATATAGTTAGCGATGTAGTTCAGGATCACCAGGTCAGATTGCGGCGTAAAGATGATGCCGTTATCTGCCAGCTCGAAGCTACGATGCTGGTAGGTAGAAAGCACCGCTACAGTAACGTTCTGGTTAGAGAGACGACGGTTGGTGATGCGCGACCAGAGGATCGGGTGCATCTCTGCCATATTCGCGCCCCACAGCACAAACGCGTCAGCCTGTTCGATATCGTCATAGCAGCCCATCGGCTCATCCATACCAAAGGTACGCATAAAGCCAACTACCGCCGACGCCATACAGTGACGCGCGTTCGGGTCGATGTTGTTAGACCGAAAGCCCGCTTTGAACAGCTTGGAGGCGGCATAACCTTCCCAGATAGTCCACTGACCAGAACCGAACATACCGATCGACTCCGGCCCTTTTTCTTTCAGGGCGGTTTTGAATTTCTCTTCCATCACATCGAAGGCCTGATCCCAGGTGATTGGGGTAAATTCGCCTTCTTTGTCATATTTGCCGTTTTTCATACGCAGAAGCGGCTGCGTCAAACGGTCTTTACCGTACATGATTTTGGGCAGGAAATAGCCCTTAATGCAGTTCAGGCCACGGTTAACCGGTGCGTCCGGGTCGCCCTGACAGGCCACCACACGCCCCTGCTGCGTTCCGACCAGAACGCCGCAACCAGTACCGCAGAAACGGCACGGCGCTTTATCCCATTTAATGGCCTCCTGCTGACCAACAACGGCGCGGGCAACGCCCGGCACGCTGAGACCGGCAGCCGCCGCAGCGGCCGCAACGGCGTTAGCTTTCATAAAGCTACGACGACTGAGTTTCATGGTGTTTCCTCACCTTGCTCTTCCTGCTGGTGATAAACCAGCGACACCGCCAGCACGCCCTCTACGTTGCGTACTGACTCAATGGTTTGGATCAGCGTTTCGCTGTCTTCTGCTTCCACCACCACAATCAACTGACCGCTCGGCGCGTCGCTGACAGCGACTTCACAGCCGGGAAAGGCGTTCAGTTGGGTGCTGATGTCTGAAATTCGTTCGCTTTTGGCCTGCACGACCAGGCTGCAAACTTGCCAGTTAGTGTGCATGGAGATACTCCGCAGTTATGGCTGATACCGGACAGCTGGCTGCACATGCTCCACATCCGTTGCAAAGTTGGCTATTAAGTTGCGGCTGGTAGATCCCGGAGAGCATCGGGCGAAAGATAATTGCCATTGGCTCACAGCTATCCTGACAGCGGCGGCATTCAACTGACTGATACGCCAGGCACGCGTCCCCGATGGCGAACTGCAAATCCCATGCCCTGGTGTGGCGCGGAGAAAATAGCGATTCGGGGCAAGCCTGCGCGCAGGCGTAACAGAAGCTGCACTCGTTATTTTTAAAATTAACGCTCGGATAGCCACCCGCGCCGCGTTGCAGAATGTCGTTTTCGCAAGCATTAATACAGGCGTCGCAGCGGGTGCAATGGGTCAGAAAATGCGATTCATCACCGGACCAGGGTGGACGGATACCGTTACTGGCTTTGCGCCAGCGACCAGTGAGTATGCCCCGACGGGATGCATCAATCTTCACATTGACCTTCCATCATTAACGCGCTCTAAAATTGAGAGCGACCAAACAAACCGCATAATTAATAAGCCATTTTTATAGCCGCTAAGATATTAAAGGATGTGTCAAAGATGCATACCCCGATCGGGGTAAAACCTGTAGCAGGATCAAAAGAGTGGCGGGAAGCGTAGCAAAAACGAGCTTTTGCTCACATTTCAAGTGGTTATAAACATAATTACATAGCGATTAATTCACCAGAGATATTTCTGATGGTTTCTTCTCTCATTAGAGTTTAACACTAAAAGAGCAGGTGAAATTGTCTGAATGTTCTTTTAGCTATTCACAAAGCAAATTAATAAATATGATGAATATGTTAACCTTCAACGACATCATCGGTGAAAACCTATAAATGAAGAAGGAAAGCAAAAATGAAGACCATTCTACCTGCAGTATTGTTTGCCGCTTTCGCCACCACCTCTTCCTGGGCGGCAGAGAGCGTCCAGCCACTGGAAAAAGTAGCGCCTTATCCGCAAGCTGAAAAAGGCATGAAGCGTCAGGTAATTCAGTTAACTCCGCAAGAAGATGAATCTACCCTGAAAGTAGAACTGTTAATTGGTCAGACGCTGGAAGTCGATTGCAATTTGCATCGTCTCGGCGGGAAGCTGGAAAGCAAAACGCTGGAAGGCTGGGGCTATGATTATTATGTCTTTGATAACGTCAGTTCCCTGGTTTCGACGATGATGGCCTGCCCGGACAGCAAGAAAGAGAAGAAATTTGTCACCGCATATCTGGGCGATGCCGGGATGCTGCGTTACAACAGTAAACTGCCGATCGTGGTGTATACGCCAGACAATGTAGATGTGAAATACCGCATCTGGAAGGCAGAAGAGAAAATTGACAACGCGGTAGTTCGCTAAACGACTGTGAAGTGCTACACCCCGTAGGTCGGATAAGGCGATCATGCCGCATCCGACATCTGACGCCCAAACTGGGTACCTGATGCGACGCTGGCGCGTATTACCAGGCCTACGCCACATCCGGCACACCATGCCGGATGGAGCCTGTCCATCATTCTGTGTAAACGCCTTTTCTCAGAAGTGCCCGTCAAGGCGGTCACCGAACTCAATAATAAAGCGACTCATGGCTATCCGGCAGTCCTGAAGTGGCATCGTCCATTTCTGCGATGCTGACTGGATAGCCAGCCAGATCACTTTTTTCACCGATTCATCTGTCGGGAACACTTTGCGTTTCTTTATCGCATGCCTGATGACGCTGTTCAGTGACTCGATGGCATTCGTGGTGTAGATGGCTTTGCGGATCTCCTCCGGGTACACGAAGATGGTGGCAAGATTCGGCCAGTTTGCCCGCCAGCTACGGCTGTCAACGCCACGATGTTTGACCGTTACTGATGCTGTCCGCTTTCCACCATTTCATCATCACTGATTGGCGTTGTGTGTTTGTCATCCATCGCGTACTGCATTACTGAGAACGGCGTCAGGTTACGGAATTCCATTTTTTATGCCCCGGTTAAACAAGGAAGTTGTCGTTATATATTCAGAAAATAGCCGAGGAAGGTTGAGAAGTTTTATATTAAAGGGAAAGCAGAAATACAGTTCTGCAAATACTGGCATTGTGGGATTTTAATTTAAAAAATATAGTTTCAGTTATTTTTATTTATCTCTTTACGCTACCGTAAATTTATCCCGGCGGTATCGCGCCCCCGGTTCTGAGGTGACTTTGTATTAACGGCGCTTCAACACAGGTTCGGGTTTACTCATCTCGCTGTACCTTACATAAGATCAGATCCTGTCTGATCGTTCCCTCTGCGCTCACCACCATGGCTCTTTACCACAGCAGCCGGGGTTGTCTGGGATCGGCTTCCGACCGCAGCTCCCAGTGGGCCTGCCACCATCTCTTCACAGGCTTATACTTATTACATGCAAAACGTCCCGTTTTGCATCTTTGCGCCTACGGCACACGATGATCTTTCCCTAGTCGTCCGGTCATGTAGCACTTCTGTTACCATGTCCTTTTGCGCGTGCATGTAGACCTGTTCGCTGTCAGTGGCATCTTCAGAACACAGTTCGTTAAATCCCCCACCCTTGTACGTTTTGGAGCGGATAGTCATCTGCGTTTTGGTGCCGGGCCAGGGCAAGATCAATCATTGTCTTCTTCAGGTAATTCAAGATGTTTAATAAAATATGTAAAAGATGGCGCTATTAATTTTGAATTAATCTCAAGATTTTTTTCTATAGATATATTTTCGCTCCAAACATCTCTGACATAATAATAGACTTTGTTATCATGCAAACTCAAACAAACATAATTCCCCCCCCAGTCAACAGCAAATGGCAAAAAATGTTTTGGAATTTTAAGTTCACCCCATCCTTTTTTTGATATACCATCAATGGTAAAATTTGGATTATCTTCAAATTGATAATCATGTAAAAAAGGAATAAATTTTTTTATTTCAATAAAATCCAACACACCATAATAGTCATAAAATATTGTTTTATTGGGATACCCTCCATTATTTTCTTTGTGAAATTTAACTAAATTAGCCGGCAGTTTCACATCTAAATTCTGCTCGATTAATTTGAATTCATTATCACTTAATCTTTTGTCTGGTTTATTAATAAGTAAAAAGGGACTATCCTTTTTCTTGGTTTTCTTTGAAATTAACTCAGGATTAACTTTCTCGTCGGCAAACTCAAGACCCTCAATAAAAATAGAGAACGAAGGTGCAATAAGCTTCGATTTTTTTTTGAAATTCTCCTCTGTGGATAAACTGTCGTCCCACCCACGTCTGTAATAATAGTATATTTCATTGCTATCTAAATTCAAACAAATATAATCTCCAGTCCAACTCATGGCAAATGCAAGAAGATATTTTAGGATCTCTAATTTAGACCACTCTTTTTTAGAACTCCCATCTAAAGTAAAATCCGGGTCATCCCCGAATTTCCGTGAATATAAAAAAGGAATAAACATCCTCACGTTAATACACTCACCGGTCTCATTATATTCTTTGAATATTGTTTTATTAGGTTCCCCACCATTATTTTTTTATAAAATAGAACGAAATCCAATGGTAATTCTATACCTAACTTTCGTTCAATTGACTTTAATTCATTATCACTTATTTTTTTTCAGAATTAGAGAGATTTAAATTAGTCATAGTAACCACCTTAATTGCAAGTTATTTTTATAATAACACACCGATAGATTTTAGTACCTTGGTTTTCGACCAGTTAGCCATCCCAATGATTCTGAAAGTTTTATATACCCGTAATCATTGAAAATGCTTGATTTTTCAGCAACAGGAGATCATGCTGTCCAACATGAAAATATTCATCTCTGACCAACAAAAAGCTGAACTTGAACGCCTTCATGATTCCAGTCGTGATAAGCGCGTTTGTGATCGTATTAAAGCCATTCTTCTGGCCTCCGAAGGCTGGAGTTCGGCTATGATTGCTCAGGCTTTACGCCTGCATCAGACGACCGTTGATCACCATATCAGCGAGTTTCTGAATAAAGGAAAACTGAAACCCGAAAACGGCGGCTCAGACAGCAAACTCAATGCTGAACAAACGGCCCTTTTAATCAGCCAGTTATCCGATAATTTATTTCACCATACCCGCGATGTTATTGCGTTTGTCGCCCGGACATGGAACATCATTTTCAGCGTGCCGGGAATGAACAAGTGGCTGCATCGTAACGGCTTCACCTACAAAAAACCGTCAGGCGTCCCCCATAAATTCAGTGAAGAGAAACAAAGGCAATTCATTGAATATTATAAGGAACTGAAAACA
>NZ_PTRE01000043.1 GCF_002965065.1 Escherichia sp. MOD1-EC7003 | reverse complement strand
AACTGGATGTTCGCGGGTTCCGACAGCGGTGGTGAACATGCGGCGGTGTTGTACTCGCTGATCGGCACATGCCGTCTGAACAATGTGGAGCCAGAAAAGTGGCTGCGCTACGTCATTGAACATATCCAGGACTGGCCGGCAAACCGGGTACGCGATCTGTTGCCCTGGAAAGTTGATCTGAGCTCTCAGTAAATATCAATACGGTTCTGACGAGCCGCTTACTTATTAATGGGAGTTATGTTGTCTCTTTTTATCGTAATGTCACTCCTCTTTATGCTGAGTATTCTGTATGTGCGTAATGCGTCTATCCCCATATACTACAGTGTGGTGGTGTATGGGGTTTAGTTATGTGTAAATTATGTTACTACACTCATAGCGTAATATTGAGAAAGTTAATCCACTAAATGTATGTCTGGTTTGTATTTAACACTAGTTACGTACCGGAACACTATTAGAGTATATTGTCTTTAGTTCGTACGTTATAGCTCCGTTACAGTTTATGGGTAAATATAATCTTTTCTGTATGAAATAATCTTCTTATTGTGAGATTAAATATCTGTAGGCTCTCTCTGCAGAGTCTCTGTTTTTACTTAATGGTACGGCAATACTAATAGCGATGTTGCCTGTGGCTATTCAATGCTGACTTTTGTGAAGATCAGATTATTTCCTGTAAGTAATTGAATGGTGCTTTCTTAAACTCAATTATATGAGGTGTGTTTTTTATTGTAATTCGTTCTGGTCCTCAGTTTAAGAGAGTCTTACTGTATTCTGAATCATTACCCTATTACTGTAATGAGGTAATACGAAACAGTTTTATCAGGTTGTCTGTGCTGCTGGTTACCTCGTTTATTAATGCCGCGGTACGGCGTTTCTGTACTCTCAGTATTTATGTAATTCCACTTTCCTGTCAGTTTTATAAAGTAAGGACTATAAAATGTATAATGCTAATCCCAATTACGAAATGGATTTCATGATTCTGAAAGACGTGAATGAACACATGGAAGGTCTGTTTCAACGTTTTTCTAAACTGTTACCTTTCAGAATTGATTTTGCCTACAGGAAAGACACGCCCAGTTTTGGTCATGGCTGTAAGCACAGTATGTGTATGGAAATATACCGCTTACTTAGCGAAACCCAATCGATGTTGGCGGGATATTACTGGGTAATGGAATATACACAAAACAAGGGACTTCATATTCATTTTATCGGTTACCTGGATGGGCAACGTCACAAGAAATCTTATCGGATATCCAGGCAACTGGGAGATATCTGGAGGCGGATCACGGAAGGGGATGGTTATTTTCACCTGTGCCGGGCTAAAGATAAATACCCGGTGCGTATCGATCACGTGATTCACTATAGTGATAAATCTGCGGTAGACGACTTACGTTACGCCCTCAGCTACCTGGCTAAACAAGATCAGAAAGAACACGGTATTATTCTGGGCCGTAGCAGGCTTCCTGAAAAAAGTAACCGCGGCCGACCACGACACAACTGAATTACAGCTGTGTTAGGTATTAGAATTAAGTTTCTGTAAGTTGTTGGTAAGCGTACAGCCTGAACCGTCTGGTCAGAATCTGACGAATTAGACAAAGTGGTGTCCAC
>NZ_PTRE01000330.1 GCF_002965065.1 Escherichia sp. MOD1-EC7003 | reverse complement strand
GGCGGGTCTCATCGTCTATGAAAACGACCTTCGTGCTGGACGAGCTGGAGCAGGCGTGATGGGCCCGTCGTCCGTCTGGCCCCAGCCATCACAGCGATAAAGGCTCTCAGAATGTGTCACTGGCCTATACGGAGCGACTAAAAGAAGCCGGATTACTGGCATCAACAGGGAGTACAGGCGACTCGTATGACAACGCGATGGCTGAGAGCATCAATGGTCTTTACAAAGCGGAGGTAATACACCGTAAGAGCTGGAAAAACCGTGCAGAAGTGGAACAGGCCACACTAACGTGGGTGGACTGGTATAACAATCGACGATTGCTGGAAAGGCTGGGCCATATTCCTCCGGCAGAAGCAGAAAAAGCGTATTATGCTTCCATCGGAAATGATGAGCTGGCAGCCTGAGTTCACAGGTAAAATACTCTCCAGGAAAACCGGGGCGGTTCATCCAGGCGGGGCCCGAACGCATTGGATATTTTAAAAAAACCAAGCATGATTTTGCCAGCGGCGACCTTTGCGA
>NZ_PTRE01000042.1 GCF_002965065.1 Escherichia sp. MOD1-EC7003 | reverse complement strand
AACTGGATGTTCGCGGGTTCCGACAGCGGTGGTGAACATGCGGCGGTGTTGTACTCGCTGATCGGCACATGCCGTCTGAACAATGTGGAGCCAGAAAAGTGGCTGCGCTACGTCATTGAACATATCCAGGACTGGCCGGCAAACCGGGTACGCGATCTGTTGCCCTGGAAAGTTGATCTGAGCTCTCAGTAAATATCAATACGGTTCTGACGAGCCGCTTACTCCGCCTCAGCCCAGCCATCATCTGCATAGTACGTCAGCGCCGGCCACTGGTTCAGGGCGTAT
>NZ_PTRE01000041.1 GCF_002965065.1 Escherichia sp. MOD1-EC7003 | reverse complement strand
ACATTATTTTTGTAGAGCCGGAGGAAACAGACCAGACGGTTTAAATGAGCCGGTTACGATTAACGGGTGTTCCGGGGCTTTCAGATCCAGCGCCCCCATGATATTCAGGCGTGTGCGGCTGCCTGTTGTTTTTACTGATTTTTTCTGGCCTTTGCGTATCCAGCCATAGCTGATTTTAGTGGCCTGAGTCGGATGGACTCCATCAATAAAAAGAACCGGTTCATCACCCACAGTTGTTTTCAGTTCCTTATAATATTCAATGAATTGCCTTTGTTTCTCTTCACTGAATTTATGGGGGACGCCTGACGGTTTTTTGTAGGTGAAGCCGTTACGATGCAGCCACTTGTTCATTCCCGGCACGCTGAAAATGATGTTCCATGTCCGGGCGACAAACGCAATAACATCGCGGGTATGGTGAAATAAATTATCGGATAACTGGCTGATTAAAAGGGCCGTTTGTTCAGCACTGAGTTTGCTGTCTGAGCCGCCGTTTTCGGGTTTCAGTTTTCCTTTATTCAGAAACTCACTGATATGGTGATCAACGGTCGTCTGATGCAGGCGTAAAGCCTGAGCAATCATAGCCGAACTCCAGCCTTCGGAGGCCAGAAGAATGGCTTTAATACGATCACAAACGCGCTTATCACGACTGGAATCATGAAGGCGCTCAAGTTCAGCTTTTTGTTGGTCAGAGATGAATATTTTCATGTTGGACAGCATGATCTCCTGTTGCTGAAAAATCAAGCATTTTCAATGATTACGGGTATATACCTTCAGCAACAGGAATCTGCGTTGATGGGTAAGCAAGCATCCTCAGGTTTATTGGGTATATATTTAGGAGCGTTTAATAATCGTGCATTTAATTTTTTTTCGTCCTATTTCTTCATGAAGAATATTCTCAATAACATTCCAGTCACCACCTCCCAGCCCTATACCAATCATCGGTAATTGTATATTCAATCGATTATAAAGTGCAAAATCTGAAATTTTCCTCAGACATTCCCGCAATGCTTCGTAAGAAACACATACTGTCTTATCCGCTCTACTTCTTTTTATTCCAGACTGAGCGAGCATATTCCCAACAAAAACATTTCGTTCATTATCAACACAAATACACTGTATGTTCCCTAATTTAAACTCACTGCATTCTTTTTTTCATCGTAAATAATTATTTTTTATATCTGGATAGTGTTTTGACAAAGACAGTACAAATCCCTTACCCCACATTCCGAGATCATCAACTATATGAATTATGATAGTAGAATCCTGTAATGGTACAGATGCATCGCCAAAAACATAACACAACGGTTCATTGTGTTCTTTGACGGCAATATCCCATATTTTATCAAACCTCTCCTTACTAATTTCTTTTGATGTGGATAAATCTAAGTCTTCCATTTTTCCATGATATAATAAGTAACCAATTGCATCACGCCAATCCTTTACTGATGATGATGGATAATATGCTCCATTTAATATATTGACTTGTCTAATTGCAACATCACCAAAAAATTCGCTATAGACCTCTCCAATACCTGATATAAATTCACTATCATTAGAATAAAAATATTTTTTCATCATTAACAACTACTCCCACTATCAATAATTCTACCAGAGACATCTAAAGGTTCTGTGGTCACTATGCGAAATTGTCCGGGGATATCCTCAGTAACAGTTAATCCCTCCACATTAATTTTTACCCAATTAGTAATGCGATTTAAAGTCCTGCTATCTCCATAAAATGCTCTGGCAAGTTGTCCTAAAGATACCTTACCCATGCTCTTTCCCTGCTTGCCGTTCTCATCCTGTTTCAGCCGGAAACCGGTTTTCATGGCGACCACACAATGACGCTCATTGTGTTTGTCATCCATCGCGTACTGCATTACTGAGAACGGCGTCAGGTTACGAAATTCCATTTTAAGCTCCGGTTACAGAGTGAAGTAAAAATATGGACACCCATGAAAATGCTTATAGAAAATTAATAATACCTGAGTGCGGTTATATTTTTGTTGTTAAGTTATATGCATCTTGAAGGATTTTAAATATTGATATAGTCTGTTGTTTAACCATACTCATGTCTAATGTCTATGCGCAAAAGGAATAAAGATGAAAAAGACAGTCAGCAAAAAGAAAGAGAAAATAAGAGATAAAATACTGGACTGTGAATTCAGTCAGAAAGAGTTCTTTTTTTTAGAAAAAAATATTCTGGTACTTCTGGCAGGATTAATAAAACAGAATTGCAGAATGCTATTTTTATCATGGCAAAAAAGTCATTTCGCAACGTCATTACCAATGTTCTTGGTCTTTTATTCTTTTCTATTCCAGGTATAGTTGAAGGGTATCCTGGGAGGGTATTTATATTTCTTCTGCCTGTGTTTTTGATTTATATGGCTATATATATAACAGCTAAAATGAATGGAAATTCTGTATGTGCAACTTTAAAACTGGCAAAGCTTGGGTTATTTCTGATCTTTATCCGTTACCCATGATTAAGCAAAACAATGACATCGGGTATTCATTTTTCTGATATCTTGTTTATTGCCTTCACGACTTTTCTAGCCTTATACCCTTGTAATAATGGTGCAAATAAATTAAATATTCCATACAGAAGGAGTAGAACTTCAGTGTAAAAAAGAATAAACCATGATGTGTAATAATCCTGCCTGCAATCATGTAGATACTGATAAATTATCAAAAGGAAAACGAGAATGTGGATAAATAAAGATCGAGGAAAGCGCCTTGCTAGTTCAGTAACAGTTTCATATAGTGATATTGAATATTTTTCGGATAGCTTTACTAAATTAACCACCTGTTTTTTTGAGAATTTATGTTCATATAATATTGAAATTAATTCGTCATCATTCATTTTGATTCCTTTATGTTATAAAGTGAAAATAGTCGAGTCAGAATATGACAAATTTATATTGACTAATAATCATGAAAGGGAAGGAGAGGCTGTGGAGGTTCACCAGGCTCAGTCACAGGTATAGAAAAATAAGTCTGAGTACCCAGGGCAAGATTACAACCCCCCGCTCCCCGCAAGGACTGACGCCAGATAGTCTCTGTCCTCATTTCAGGAATAGCTGTAATCTCATTAGATTTCTCATCTGTCTTGATCTGCCCGAGGACCAGACTGTGCATTGTTGAGAACGCACTAATAACATGAATCGCTCCCCTGCGGCGACTCTTGTCATAAGAATGCCGGAGTGTTTTTCCATTAATTGCGATGACGTCTTTATCATCTGAAGAATGGCAGTCACGCATCCAGTTAATAAATCACTCGTGAAATTTTTCAGGACTGATACAGGATACAACTCGGGCAATGGTATCGTGAACAGGAATACCATTTTCAAAATCACCATATTGCTTCAAAAAATCGAGATGTGCGCTGTAAAATATCATTCATAAAATAAATAATTAAACCCACTCTACGGTAAGTTTATTTTAATAATGAATGGTTATACGCACGCTACCGCCATGCCTGGAAAAATATCTGCGGGTATATCACGGTAACTTATTAATTACCGTTTAACCCGGCAGCGTAGAAGAAACGCTGCCGGGTTATTTATTACTGCGCGGGTGGAATATCCGTCACTTCAGGATGTACGTCATCCGTAGCGACAGAGGTTGTGGCAGCTGCGGTAGATGGGGCCATGATTTGATCCCAGGCAGCCTGCAACGCTTTCATGTTAAATTCCGGCTCGCCTTTCGGCTGTAGCAGAATTAACGCCATATCATTCGACAACTGCTGACGCAGATCCTGATTTAACATCTCTACCGTCAGGCTGTTAAGGAAATCCTGGCGCAGTTTCTGATATTGCTCCGGCGCGATATCGACGACCTGATTTTGCAACGAACGCATCCGCTGCCCCATCAGAATATCGGTATCAGCTCGCGCATAGGCGGCAAACAGTTTCTGCAGCTCAAGTTTCTTTTGCGCCACTAACGCATTGAACTCTTCTTCCGACAGACCTTTATCGCGAACCTTCGCCAGTTCACGCGCCACCAGATTAACGTTGCTGTTCAGCTTGTCATTTGGTGACTCGATGTTGATGGCACACTGCGCACGCAGATACAGCACACGGCAATCAAATCCAAGACCAATGTCTTTGCTGTTACTGGCGCTTAACGCTTGCTGAACATGCCAGAACAGCGCTTCACGGGCCAGGTCCGCGCGCCAGTAGCGCAGCAGTGCGGCTGATTCTCGAATCGGCTGCCACGGCGTATCCCACATGATAGATAACCGATCCTGACGCACCGCGTCAGTCATAATACTCACCGCTTCCGCACGCAGTGGAGAAAGCGTCGGCACCGGAGCCGGTGTTTCACGTTTGCCTTTCAGTTCGCCAAAGGTTTTGTTGATTTGGTCGACAACCGAGCGCGCATCAACGTTCCCCACTACCAGCAGCGTCATTGCATCCGGGGTGTACCATTTCTGGTAGAAATCTTTAATCTTTTCTGCTTCAACAGGTTGTTTAAGCGGATCGGCAGGATCATGACCTAACAAGGTTGATCCTTTCAGACGATAACGCCACCAGCCCTCTTTAGTATCGGCAGGCCAGGTGGCCACCATATCCTGACTTTGCAGCGCGTGGTTGATGGTTTCTGGCGTGATGGTCAGTTTGCCTGTGGTATTCGCCAGATAAGAGAGCGCTTCTTTCAGCAAGTCGTTACGGTTATTTGGCAAACTCAGATTAAACAGCGTGGTGTCATAAGAGACAATTACCGGCGGCATCGGACGTTTAGGGTCGATCCCCTGTTGCCACAATGAACGCGCCTGTGCTGCTTCAAGGCCACCGCTTTGCGTTAGCGCAATACGAGGGATGGCGTGACTGTAACCGCTCTGTTGTGTACTTTCGGCGAGCGAACCGGTATTAACCAGCAGGCGAATTTCAACACGATCGCTGGGACGCTGGGGCGTGGTCAACACTTGCCACTGTAAACCGTTGGAAAGCGTCCCCTGTTGCCATGCTGGATCAGGCTGGAGCGCATCTGCCTGCACATAGCCAGCAGTGGCCATCATCAGCAAACCGCCCGCTAAAAGTCGAATTTTTGTGCCCTGCATGTGAACCCCTGATCAACTATCCTGGTAATAAAAAACTGCCCGTTGTCGGTCAGTCTAAATGACATTAAAAACACTTCGTGTTAGACCGCAAGAACATGAAAATGTCACGGAAGAAGTGAAATAAACCCGAACTCACCCAGGTGGTAAGTTCGGGTACAGGGGTTAATTATGCGCAAACACCCGCACTCGGGGAAGGGAGTGCGGGCATAAGTGGTGAGATTAAGAGGATAATTCGTGCGTTTTGCCATCCAGCGCACGATTATTCAGCACATCATCCAGTTTTTTGTGGTCCAGTTCCTTCACCCACTTAGCGACGACAATGGTTGCTACGCCGTTACCGACCAGGTTAGTCAGCGCACGGGCTTCTGACATAAAGCGGTCGATACCGAGGATCAGCGCCAGCCCCGCTACCGGCAAATGGCCCACCGCAGAGAGCGTCGCCGCCAGTACGATAAAGCCGCTACCCGTTACCCCGGCAGCCCCTTTAGAAGAAAGCAGCAACACGATTAACAGCGTAATTTGGTGGACGATGTCCATCTGGCTGTTAGTGGCCTGGGCGATAAATACCGCCGCCATCGTCAGGTATATCGATGTCCCATCAAGGTTAAATGAGTAGCCTGTCGGGATGACCAGCCCCACCACCGATTTCCGGCAGCCAAGTTTCTCCATCTTATCGAGCATACGCGGCAGCGCCGACTCGGAAGACGAAGTACCCAGTACAATCAGCAGTTCTTCACGGATGTAGCGGATAAATTTGAAGATACTGAAACCGGTCGCTTTCGCGATTGAACCCAATACCAGCACCACAAACAAGATACAGGTGATGTAGAAGCAGATTATCAGCTGCCCCAGTTGCACCAGTGTGCCGACGCCGTATTTACCGATAGTAAACGCCATTGCCCCGAACGCACCAATAGGTGCCAGACGCATGATCATATTGATGATGCCGAAAATGACCTGCGAGAAACTATCGATAACGTTAAAAATCAATTGGCCTTTGCTGCCCAGACGGTGGAGCGCAAAACCAAACAGTACGGCAAACAGCAGCACCTGCAAAATGTTACCGCTGGCAAATGCGCCAATGACGCTCGCCGGGATGACATCCATAATAAAGGCGACAATGCCCTGATCTTTCGCCTGATCGGCGTAAACCGCTACCGCTTTCGCATCAAGCGTTGCCGGATCGACGTTCATTCCGGCACCAGGCTGCACGACGTTAACGATGATAAGACCAATAATCAGCGCGATGGTACTGACAATTTCAAAGTAAAGCAGTGCGACGGCACCAGTACGACCGACCGCCTTCATGCTTTCCATGCCCGCAATGCCCGTTACAACGGTACAAAAGATGACAGGAGCGATGATCATCTTAATGAGCTTAACGAATCCGTCGCCAAGCGGTTTCATTTGCTCACCTATTTCAGGGTAGAAATGGCCAAGGAGAATACCAATGGCTATCGCTGTCAGGACCTGAAAGTAAAGGCTTTTAAACAGAGAGGTTTTCATAGGGTGTCCTTTAGTAAACCACAGGTCTTGTAAGGTTATGGGATACCTGCGGCCTTAAAATAACACCCAGACAACATCACAGAAATGCACCTGGATCATAATTGAAACAAAAATGTTAAAAAGTTTGAGCTGGCTCGCACAAGCCAGCACTTTTTAAAGTTTTGTAATCAGTTTGGGGTAGCTACTTTTCTTCCAGGTAACTCTCTTCGAAGAGTTCAATAGGGAGTGGGCGAGCAAAAAGGAAGCCCTGGGCAATACCAACGCCCGCTTTTGCCAGCCAGTCGCGCTGCGCTTCAGTCTCCACGCCTTCGGCAATCATTTGTAAGTTCAGGCTTTGCGCCAGCATGATAATTGCAGCAATCATGCTGCTATCTTCCGGCAAACCTTCAACAAACATTTTGTCGATTTTCAGTACGTCGATTGGCAACGATTTCATATGCTGCAACTGACGCAACCCCGCGTAACCCATACCGAAATCATCCAGCGCCACCCGAACTCCGGCATTGCGCAGCGGACGGAGAATTGCCACCGCTGCCTGAGGGTCGTCAATACGTCGGCTTTCTGTCACTTCCAGAATCAGCGTTCCCGGCTGAATGCGATAGCGAGTTAACAGCTCCAGCATATCCGCTACCATATTCGGATGCATCAGTTGCAGCGCTGAGAGGTTTACCGACAAGGGCAGCATGATGCCACGCTCTTGCCAGGCAGCAAGCAGTCGACAGGATTCCTCCAGCACCCAATGACCGACGGTAACCATCAGCCCACAGCACTCAATGCGATCGATTAAGCCATCCGGCAGATCCCAACTGCCATCCGGTTGCAGGATGCGCAGTAACACTTCCGCACTGACCAGTTTACCGCTGGTCATCTCAACCTGTGGCTGTAACCAAATCGCAAACTGATGATTTTCCAGAGCATCGAGGATATCGCTCTCTTCCGTCAACCGCTGCTGGGCGGCTTCTATCTGCTGCGGATCAAAGAACTGAATCTGATTCTTGCCTTTATGGCGAGCGGTAAATGCCGCAGAAATAGCACGACTGTAAAGCTGTTCGGCGGTGAGATCGCCGTAGAACATCGCCACACCAATGCTACAGCGCGGACGAAGTTGAATACGTTCAATCGGCAGGCGTTCGCTCATGATAGTGAGCATTTGCTGACCTAAGGTAATAGCGTGCCACGGTTCTTGTACACCATTGGCAATGACAGCAAAGTCATAACCGCTAATCTGCGCGAGGATCATGCGTGGCGACAGTACCGATTTGAGTTTCTCCACCAGCGTCAGCAACAAAATTTCTCGTTGCGCTTCTTTCAGCACGCCCGCTGTATCACGCAGGGTTTCACAGGTAATGATCACCAGCGCGGTGGTCTGTTTACGCGCAACTACCTGCTCCAGCATTTCCATCAGCAAAGCTTTGTTCGGCAAATCCGACACCGGGAAGCGCATCGCATTTTCATTCTGTTCTTCATAATGACGTTGCAGCAATTGCTGGTTGAGGTTGTAACTGCGCACCAGCATACCGATTTCATCGTCCTGATGCAGACGCGGTAATGCCAGTTGGTGACCAGCAAGCGCCTGGGGTGGGATGACGTTAAGTTCGCGAGCAATATTGCGTAATGGATGCAAAATCAGTCGGTTAATGCACCAGCTAATCGCCACCGTCAATATTAACGACAAAAGTAAGTAAATAGTCACTAACGTTGAGAGGGTGCTCATCACGAACTTATACATGCGGAAGGAATCTGCCTGTAGCACCAGATAGGCAATTGGCTGAGGGTTTGCCGAACGCTCCAGCGAGTAGACGCCCAGCGAGATTTGAACCGGTAGCTCAAACAGGCGAGTAACCATTACCGGCACCGGACGTTCTGGTATAAAACTTTTACGCAGCGCCTGGAACTGGTTAGGCAGCACGACATCGGCACGGCTGACCACGCCTGCCGGTTTAATGCTGGCAAGAATAGTTTCAGCTTCGGGAATATCGCCTTTCAAAATGGCAGAAGATAAAGGTTCGCGGACAGAGCGAGCAATACTTTCCAGTTGCGTAGCCGTGTTATAGCGATTCTGCTGGACCAGATGGAACAACAAAACGGTGCAAAAAATAAACACAAACACAAGGACAACGGCTGCCACCATTGCCATCTGCTTGATTGTTAACGAGCGACTTACGCGCAAATTGTCTCCCCCCGGAAATCCCCGATTGCCGCCCGAGTATACCCGATCGCAGCGGCATTAAGAGAGGCGCTGTCTGAAAACTTACCAGTCGGCGTAAGGTATCAGCGGCTGCGGCGGTAAATCCATGTCACCCTGCCATCCGGCGGCAGAATAACGTACATAGAGCAGGAAATGGCTGGGCGCGTAATCTTTCGCCTGCTGAATATCAATTGCCGTGCCGACAAACCAGTTGGAAGTAACACGTCGTTCTAGTAATGCCCGCGCCGTGTAGCCAAAGCCCTGACTGCTGCCGCCATCATTGGATTGCCGCGCAGCTTCTTCCTGCCAGTCGGTCGGGATCAGATTCATCAGCGGATAACGCGGCATGGTTTTGGTGCGCGAATGCGACCACGAGCCAGACGCCCCCAGCTCCCACGACCAGTTTTCCGTGCGCTCACGCCACATCACCGGTACGGCAAACGACAGATATTCCTGCGGGCTGTAGTAGCCGCCCTGCCCAAGTGAGTACCCACTCAGGTCTTTATCGTAATGCCAGATCATGTTGTTCAGGCCGATTGTGACGCGGCGATTGTTCTGGTTGATGACCTTATAGTAATAGCCCGTCATCCAGCGCACGCGCCAGTTATCTTCGACATTTTTACCGGTTAACTGGTCACCACCAAGCGATGCCCAGACGCCGTTAGCTTCACCTTTATCGTAGCTCAGGCTTAGCCCCACGCCATCGGCTCGTACGCCGCCCCATTTTTTCCCGGTATTACTCGGGGAGTCTTTTTGCCCGCCAAAGGCCAGCAAAGAACTGGAGATAGGCCGACGGTGGGCGTTAACGGTGTAACCAAGCGGCCCGATATCATCGCTGTAACTGATGCCACCGACCACATCCACCACGTTGAAGCCCATCGGCGTGGTGCCGATATCCCAGCTCCAGACGTCATTTCGCCAGCCGACCGCTACGCTGGCACCGGAATCCGACTGGCTGCGGTTGCCGCTACAGTCCTGTAATGTACAGGTGCCCCAGTTGTCATCCCATTTGCCATCGGCATTAGTGGAGAAACTGCCGACGTTCATATTGACGAAATCACTGCGAAAGAACATCCGCCCGTCAGAATACGGCGCGTCCACCTGCAACATAGTGGTGTGCGCTTTCAGATCGGAGTAACCACCGGTGCCGCTCGACCCCCAGTAATCATGCTCGAGAGTGACGTTAAGATCCTGCTGACGATAGAGGTCTGCCGCATCGCTGCGCACACCTCGTTTCAGCCAGTCATCTTTCTCGTCGTTACGGGTCAGTCGGGTAAAAGTGTCGTTATCCTGCGGACGCGTTGTGGTCACACCGGATGCGATCATCGCGTCTTTATAGGTTTCCAGCGCCTGCGTTGGATCGCCCACCTGCGTTTCAAATTTCGCGCCGTCACGCAGTACCATCGCGCTTTCCATCGACGGTGGCTGAGATTTTGCCTGCGGGATCAGCTTGTTAAATGTCTGCTGCGCCGCTGCGGTATCGCCAAGCTGCGCCTGTGCCAGCGCCACGCGCCGCTGAGTGTTCAGTGAGGTTTTGTCGGTAGCGGGCAGTTTCGCCAGCTGGCTTCTTGCCGCCGCTTTGTCACCGGCAGCGATATCCACTTCCGTTAGACCAAGAATGGCATCAGCGTTAGTTGGCTCCCGCGTCAGGACATTCTGATACTCAGCGCGGGCGGCAATGTAATCACGTCGTTGCTGCGCCCAGTCAGCCAGCGTGAGGTCAATACGCGTGGAAGGCGGTTGCTGGCGCAGCATCGCTTCCGCTTCTGCCTCTTTACCGCTTTCTCGCAAGCGATTAGCGGTTTCCAGCTCCTGATCGCTTTGCAGCCGATTAACCAGCTCCTGAATATTGCTGTTCCACTGGGCGCGCGGCAGGCTGTTGATATGCGCCAGTGCCGCTCTGTCCTGATCGTGGCCGGAAAGATACAATCCGTAAGCGTAAACCTGTTCAGGATCGCCTGGCTTCTGCTGTGCCAGATTGCGCATTAGCGTATCAGCCTGGCTGCGTTGTCCGGCCTGCCAGAGATCCTGCGAAAGTCGGTAAGTAATCCACACGCTGTCGGGGTCCAGCGCCAGTCGTTGCCGCTGAAGTACTGCCGCCTGCGCCCATTTCCCCTGTTTTTCCAACACCTCTGCCTGCTGTGCCAGACGGTCGTTTTGCAGGCTGCGTTCGATATCATCAATACTGCGCCGCTGGCTGGCAGAGAGCGAGGCGATAAACGCTTCGGCTTTTTCTGGCGATTGCTGGCGGTAAATATTCGCCAGCCCGCGCACGGCGTTAGTGTTACCACTGTCCATACGCAAGGTCTGCTGATAATAGCGTTCAGCAGCGGGATAATCTTTGCGCGCCATCGCCACATCGCCCAGCCCCAGCACCGCATAGCTGTCGGTATTATCGACATTACGCGCCTGCTGGAACAGGCGCTCTGCCCGATCAGGATTATTGGCTTTCAGTGCAGCATCGCCCTGCTGGATCGCCAGCCAGTAGCGGTTTACTTTCAGCAGACTGTTCCATTTGTCGTTGTTGCTGCTGTGCGGGTCCAGTGCGAGGGCTTTTTCCAGATTCGCCACCGCATTAGCGCGATCGCCTTTCTGAGAATACGCCTGGCCCAGCGCCCCCAGAGCTTCACTGTCTTTCGGGTTCGCCCGCACTGCCTGTTGTAGTTCGGGAATGGCTTTACCCGCCATGCCAGAGTCCACCGCCGCTAAACCTTGCGCACGAGCGCGGAAAGCAGGATCGGCCAGTTGTTTTTGTTGTTCTGCCAGCTGCGATTGCGCAGCCGCCACGCTATCGCCATCGCTAAAGATCGAGAGATATTTTTTCAGCGCCTGCACGCTGGCATCGCTGACGGGCATGTCTTTAATCTGCCCGTACCAGATATTCGCGGCCCCCTCGCGCCCGGCGTTCGATTTCGCCATCTGTTCCAGAACGGCAAAACCTTCGTCCCGGCGATTGCTACTGAACAACAATAAGGCCAGATTGTTTTGCAGGCCCATATTGCCCGGCGTATCCGCATTAATGCGTTTTAGCTGATTAATCGCTTCGCCACGGCGAGCCGGAATTTTCGCCACCGTACTCCAGTATTCGACGGCAATGTCACCTTCCGGCGGCGCACCGTTGAACAGTTTGTTGTAACTCGCCACAGCGTCTTCCGCATGACCGGTAGCCGCCTGCAATCGTGCCTGTTGCAGTGCCTGACGACCATCCGGCGTGGAAAGCAGCATCGTGGTTCGCGACGATTTATACGCATTTGAACTCGGCGCTAACTGCAACAACCGATCGAGCTGTTTTTGCGCGCCATTAATATCGCCCTGACGTAACAGAGAACGGAAACGGGCGGCAACAACGTCCGGGTTATTCGGATCGATAAGTTCCAGCCGATACAACGACTGCTGCACCAGGTCTTCACGATGGGTCGCTTCGCCTAACCGAACTTGCTCCAGCAACTGTTGTTGAGCGGTTGGAGCTGCCTCGACCATCGGCATGACGGCCAGAGCGAGGGAAAGCGTGAATATGTTTAGTGTGAATTTGCGCATTCCTGGCCCCAGTCAGGTAATAACTCACCTTTTGTCGAGAAGCGGAAACGGTGTTGATCCCAGCCTTGTCCAAACAGGGCAAGCACATAGTTGTAATAGGCATCGCTGCCGGGAAAGTTATCGGCCACGCGCTGGCGCTGAACGGCCTGTGCATCGCGGTTTTGTAAAAAGGGCAGCATGGCGGCAGAAAAACCGACCGGTCCTTTACCCTGCGCTTTCCCCGTAACCACATCGACTTTTTCCGGTGGATAACCGTTTTTCTCGGTGAATGTCGCCATCGGTTTAAACCGGTTGAGCATTCGCGCTTTTTGCGGATCGCTGTCAGGCATCATGCCGACCCACATGTAAACGCGGATGGCATCGTAGCTGCTGATCAATGTTTTTTCGGCTTTTAGCTGCCAGCCTTTATCTTTTTCATAGCGCACCCAGTCTGGCGAAAAGCCTTTCGGGGCGGTTTCCAGCAATAAACGTTGATTGGTTTCGCGCAGCGTGGTCCACGGCGCACCAAAGCGGGTGAAATACTGCGCCAGTGTCGGCGGCAGGTAGCTGGGATTAAAACGCCAGCTGTTATCCTCAGCAAACCCCACTTTGCCCGGTAACAACATAGAACCCAGCCCAGGCACCGTCACCACTTCCTCCCGCGCGATACGTTTTAACAACGCGCTACCGATGTCGGTATAACGCTGCTCTTTCCACAAGCGCCCCGCCTCCAGCAACGACCAGGCCATCCAGACATCACCATCAGAGGCCGAATTACTGTCCAGCACTTCCCACTTACTGTCCTCTTTCTTGCCCCACAGCCAGGCGGGCAAATGTTCTTTTAACGATCCCTGGGCGAGATTGTTCTGCGTCCAGTCGAGAAGATTATCGAAAGCTGCACGGTCGTTAGCCGCCAGGGCAAAGAACATGCCGTAACTTTGCCCTTCGGAGGTGGTGATTTTACGCGCGTCGCTGGGGTCGATGACGCGCCCTTCCTGACTGACGTAATCCTTTTTGAACTGCACCCAGGCAGGCCAGGTACAGGCAGCCTGAACACTAAAGGCAGTCAGCAGCAGCATCGTCACGAGCCCACTACGCAACATATTCATCTTCAATTACTCGTTATCCGGGTTAAGACGACGACGGCTGATAATACGCAGCAGACGCCACAGTACCCATGCCAGCAATATCACACTGATAGCCGCCAGCAAAATCGGATGGTTTGCCAGCGCATACCATAAGCGTTCGAACCACGGCAGATGACCAACGTAATAAACGTCGCCAACACGCAGGCTGTTGATACCGGACTCGCGGATCACCGCTACCGAACCAAACATGGTGGCGCGTTTGCCGCTATCGTTCACCGCATCGTTAAGCATTTCATAACCACGCGGGCTATCTGCCAGCAGCGCAATCACGCTGCGCTGGTCGTTATACGGCGACTGGAAGCCAATTACCGCTGCCATCGCACCAGAAGAGGTCAGCGTTGACTGAGTTTCTGCTGCACGATCGCTCTCATCCGGCACAATGGCGGGGAACGGGGTCTGGCGCATCGGCGTTTTCACCCAGCTTTCGGTAGCCTGCACCAACAGGTCGATCTGCTTGTCGTCTTTCAGTTTGTCCGGGATACCACCGACGATCATGATATCGGCATCTTTGCCCTGAATAGTGCTGCCATCATCGGTCACCGTCAGGTTAATCGCCGGGAAGCCCGTCTGCGCACCAATAACCCCCACGGTATTCAGCAACGTTTCCATCTGCGCTTCGCCAGGCGTTTTCGGCATCACGGTGATGGTTTGCGACAGATCTGCCATCCGGCTGAACGGGAATCCCGCATTGGCAAAAGCACGCAGATCCGGCATCGGGATGAAGTGGTAATACTTCGAGAAGTCGATAGTGGAGTCGTCACCAATCACCACATGGTTCTGCACCGGCTGGAAGGTAATACAGTTATCAACCGAACCGCCCGGCATCGGGTTCATATACTCAAAGTCGAAGCGCAGCTGGTTGGTCGCGCCCAGTTTCAACGCCGGAATAGAGACATCTGTTTTGCCATCCAGCAAACCTTGTAATACCGGGATACGCAGCAGCAGGCGATTCGCCTCCTGTTTGCTGCTCAGGTTGAAAGATTGCAGGAACTGGTTATTCAGGCTGATATCCATCCGCGAACTGTCTTTCACCGGCGGCATGGTGTAGCGGTAATTAATATCCATATCAATGCCGGTACTGCGCATCAGGTAGAGATCCGGTGGCAGGTTTAGCGAAACGTTAATCGCTGCTGGCTCAAGACCGCTGGATTGTAACTGTTCTTCATAAGTTTTCAGTTCACCAAAGGTGACCGGACGATCGGTACGCACCCAGTTCGGCGCATCGTACGGCTTACGCGGTAGCAGCGGTTTCACCTCATTCACTACCACGCTTTCACCACGGAACAGAATGTTACCCTGAGCGATACCTTTCGCTGCCTGCAACAGATCTTTATCGTCACGACCAAAGACCACCAGCAGTTTGACGTAAGGATTCTGCGGATGGTTGAAAATCTCAATCACCGGAGCTTTTACCGCCGGATGATCGCGCAGGAAGTCCGGGCGTTTGTCATTAGTGGCAAAAACAATGGCATTGCGATCCGGCAGTTGGTTATAGAGCACCGGGAAATTCTGTCCACGCCAGCCAGAACGCGAACCAAACCACGAGGCGACAATAGCTGATGCTTGTTGTAGCCCAACATCCGGCGCACCCGCAAAAACCATCGGTAAGGTGTTGGCGCGGTTATCACGCGGGTCAAAGAATGGCACCGGGAAAAGTGACAGGTCATTTTTCACATTCAGGGTCTGATAGGTCAGATCCAGTCCACTGCTCCGCCCAACATCCAGCCAAAGCGTGGTGCTGGCCGGGTTTTCGCACACGTCCTGATAATGGCCGACAAACTCCAGCCGCACACGGTTGAAGTCGGAAATAAACAGTGGGTTAATTGGCATTTGCGCCAGCGTCTTTTTACCCAACTGTTCTTTGGTCACTGGCAGCACGCCCATCAGTTCATCATTGAGATAAACCTTTAACTGCGACTGGACAGGCAGTAATGATGGCGATGGCGTGTATTCGAGGTTGAGCATCGCCTTCGTTACCACTTCATCACTGCGCATACCAAACTCAATGCTGCCGTTCGGGTTGATACCACGTAGCACCATGCTGCCCGGCGGCGGCGCAATTTGCGCAAAGGTCAGCTTCACATCACGCGAAGGAGCGTTCTGCGCCACGACTGGCGCATCGGCGCCCTGCACGCCCGGCATCACTTGCCCCACCTGCGGATTTTGTTCCGTCTGGGTGGATACAGCTGGCTCAGCATTGATCAGTGGTTGTGTTGCTGGCGCCGCCTGCGTCATGAAAGAGGGGAACGCACTCATCCCCATAGCCACTGCACAAATCCAGAATAGTTTTCTTTTCATCTCGTTATCATCATTGTTGAGCCAAAGCCTGATCCGATGGTTGTGCCGTTTCGCTCCGCTCCGGGCGGCGCGGAATAAACGATACCCCCCAGGAAACCAGAGAAGTCAGCACACGGAATATGCCCTTTACCGAAGAAGGCGCAAACTCTGCCAGATGGCGGTAGCCACGGAAGCCGAGCTTCAGAATATCCAGCAGACTTTCCAGCGGCTTATCTTCCGGGTAGCTGTCCTGCCAGAGCGCCCATGTATCCGCACGGGCAAACGTACACTGCACAAAATCGATATGTTGCTGGGTGGTGAGCGGCATTAATTTCAGCCCGACTTCATTCCCCATCACGCGCGCCACCTGGGTCGGGAAGACGTATTCCTGCTGACCGCGTTTAAGCAACAGGTTCACTTTCTGCCCTTCCAGAATCTGAGCCTGACCGTTGATCTTGATCCCCAAACCGCCGTCAGAGAAATCCTGAACGGTACACGAGAAGAGGTGACCATCTTCACGGGCAATTGCCGCAGGCATCGTCATCTCCACGCGGTGCGATCGGCGTACCTGTTTGCTTTCTACCGATACCGCGACTGCGCCACCAAGAACAATCAGGTTGTAGAATACCCATACCATACTGACGACCACGGTGAGCATCTCGGTTGGTGGACCATAAAAGTAGCGCCAGATGCCTACCGCAACGCCCACCAGGTTGAGCAGAACAAGGAAGATGTAGGGCCGCGAGATCACCCAGTCGACGTACTCTTCTTCCACCAGACCACCTTTGGCGGTGACGTTAAATTTGCCTTTGTGCGGGTTAATCAGCGCCACCAGCGTCGGTTGTGCGATATACCACGCCAGCACCGTTTCGTAGATTTCACTCCAGAACGAGTGGCGATATTTGCCCTGGATCTTCGAGTTAGTCAGGCTGGCATGGATCATATGCGGCAGCACGAATAGGGCGATCATCAACGCTGGCGCATAGATGATGTAGGCATGAAGCAGCAGGAACGCCAGCGGCGCAGTCAGGAAGATCAGCCGTGGAATGCCCGACAAGAAGTGGAACATGGCGTTGACGTAGCACAGCCGCTGAGCAAACTTCAGCCCTTTACCGGTGAGCGGGTTATCGAGACGGAATATTTGCACCATCCCGCGCGCCCAGCGAATACGCTGACCGATATGCGCCGACAGACTTTCGGTCGCCAGCCCCGCCGCCTGCGGAATACGCATATACGCGGAGGTATAGCCACGACGGTGCAAACGCAGAGAAGTATGCGCATCTTCAGTCACGGTTTCGACAGCAATGCCGCCAATTTCATCCAGCGGCTTACGACGAATCACCGCACAGGAACCGCAGAAGAAAGTGGCGTCCCACATATCGTTGCCATCCTGCACCAGACCATAGAACAGCGTGCCTTCGTTCGGTGTTTTACGGAAGCGCCCCAGGTTGCGTTCAAACGGGTCCGGCGAGAAGAAGTGGTGCGGCGTCTGCATCATCGCCAGCTGTTTCTCTTTCAGGAACCAGCCCATAGTCATTTGTAAAAACGAGCGCGTCGGCACGTGGTCGCAGTCGAAAATCGACACGAACTCACCTTTGGCATATTTCAGCGCATTGTTGATATTGCCCGCTTTCGCATGTTCATGAGTGGTACGGGCGATATATTTTACCCCCACGTTTTGCGCAAACTGGCGAAATTCCTCCCTGCCGCCGTCATCGAGGATCCAGATGTTCAGCTTGTCTTTCGGCCAGTCGATACCCAGCGAAGCGTAAATGGTATTTTTCACCACGTTGAGATCTTCGTTGTAGGTCGGGACAAAGATATCCACCGACGGCCACAACGACATATCTTTCGGCAAGGGCACCGGCTGACGATTCAGCGGCCATACTACCTGGAAGTAGCCGAGCACCAGCACAATCCACGCGTACGTTTCGGCGAACAGCAGAATAAGCCCGCACACCAGACTGACCGGATCGTCCCAGTTCAGCGTAGAGGTGTAGCGCCACCAGATATAACGGCAAGAAACGGTCAGCGACAGCACAATCAACATTAGCGCTGAGAAGCGCCCCGGCATTCGCCGTACGATCAGTGCTACACCCCACAGCAGCATCAGGAAGATAAACTGCGCCAGCGGGTTAAACGGCTGGGTGACGCAGATTAACGCCAGAATCAGCGAGAAGGTGACGATGATACCGAGGATCAGCCGCCGCACCCCAGCGCTCAAATGTCCGAGTTCTTTTTTCTCATCAAGATGTTGTGTTTTATGGCTAACGCGCTCAGGCAGCTCGTCCATCCATTGATGGTAACGTTCACGAATATTTTGCAATCGTGAAAACGAACGCCAGCGCGGTTTCGGCGTTTCTCTGCGCGATGCACCAATCAGTAACCAGCATGTTTGAATGAGATAACGGACCGGGTCCAGCGGACGCGAGGCGTTGATATGCGGATACAGGTTTTTATGTTCTGCGCGAATACGCTGCCAGCGCGGGTGCTCCAGCGGAATAAAAATCCAGGCCAGGATCAACCAAAAACAACCGAGCGTCGCGCTGAAAGCCGACGCGCCGTGACGACGATAATCGCGATAGCGCCCGATAAGCCGTGCGTTGACCGGCGGGAGAAGCAACCACCGGGTCAGGATACTCATAATGCACTCCCGGCTGGCGCTTTCAGCCCGGAATAGTTCAACAGGCACCAGTTCGCCAGCGTCAGTATCTCTTCAGCCGCCAGCGCATCACTGCGGTATTCACCTACTGGTTGCTTAGCCGCCAGGCATTCAGCCATCGCTTCATCACGATGAATGAGCATCGGCAGTAATCGGCGCTGGCTTTGCAACCAAAGCTGGTAAATATCGTCCTGAACCTGACTGCCAATACGGAAGTCATTAATCAAAATATGCGCGCCATCCGGCAGCGCCTGCTGATGCAATCGGATATGGCTGTTGGCATCCACATTGACGATTGCCAGCGAGTGATCGCACAAACTCAGCAACTGGTGGGTTATCTGCGAGGCATCACGCGGTAAGTCGATCAAAATCCACTGGTAACGCCCGCTGGCTTTTAGTTGCTGTAAGCCGGAACAAATGTCGCTCAGCCGGGTTTGCCAGTGCTGTGGATTTTCTTGTTCTTCAATGGATAACTGACCAAAAGGCAGCAAATCGAGCTGCGAGGTATAGCGCAACCCGGCATCACGCCAGTCCTGACCATCCAGCATGGCTCTGGCCCAGCCCTGACGGTGGGTAAAATCAACGTTAAATGACAGGCGCAACAAATTGTCCGGGCAGCCATCGACCACCAGGACATTTTCTCCCAACATTTGTAATGACCAGGCTAATGCGGCGGTGACGGTTGTTGTCCCCACGCCTCCCCGCACCCCTTGCAATCCCAGAACGGTCATTCACCAATCCCCTACTTTTGTTGCGCAAACTCTGCCAGCAACGGCCAGCGTTTTAATGCCGCAGCCAACTGTTCGCGTTGGGAAATATCGGCATAATCAATATCAGGCAGTGAAAATGCCTGCTTTAGCGCCAAAATATCATTCTGGAAGATATAGCCTATCGCGGGATCAGGCAGAGTATCTGGTTCATTTTTATTCATTTTGCTTGATCCCTATGAAATAACTGTACCGTTCATAAGACAATTCTAAACATGAGCATTTCATCAGTTTAATGTTTACGGCGAGACGGGAATTTGCTCAATTTTTGACTTTCCGTTACACAACAGAAAAAGTTAAAAACGAAAAGACTAAAATCACACGTCTTGTGACCAGCTAAATTGATTCACATGCTAAATCTGATAAGTTTTAATTTCAATGGTAGGTTTATTTCTTAGCTTTCGCTAGTAAACTGATAATCAGACAAAATGATGACATGAGGGACGTTGTGGACCCTGTATTCTCTATCGGTATCTCATCATTATGGGATGAGCTGCGACATATGCCAGCAGGTGGCGTCTGGTGGTTTAACGTCGATCGCCATGAAGATGCTATCAGTCTGGCGAATCAAACAATTGCATCCCAGGCTGAAACCGCACACGTCGCGGTCATTAGCATGGGCAGCGATCCGGCGAAAATCTTTCAATTAGATGATTCTCAAGGCCCGGAAAAAATAAAATTATTTTCGATGCCAAATCATGAAAAAGGTCTATACTATTTGACCCGTGATTTGCAATGCTCTATTGATCCCCATAATTACCTTTTTATTCTTGTTTGCACAAATAACGCATGGCAAAAAATTCCTGCCGGGCGGCTTCGCTCATGGTTGGATAAAATGAATAAATGGAGCAGGCTAAACCATTGTTCGCTTCTGGTGATTAATCCCGGAAATAATAACGATAAACAATTCTCATTGCTGCTTGAGGAATACCGTTCACTTTTTGGTCTTGCCAGTTTGCGTTTTCAGGGCGACCAACATTTGCTGGATATTGCCTTCTGGTGCAACGAAAAAGGGGTCAGCGCCCGTCAGCAACTTCGCGTTCAGCAACAAAATGGTATCTGGACATTAGTTCAACGCGAAGAGGCAGAGATCCAACCACGCAGCGACGAAAAACGCATTCTGAGTAATGTTGCTGTACTGGAAGGTGCGCCGCCGCTATCGGAACACTGGCAGCTGTTCAACAATAACGAAGTCCTGTTCAATGAAGCCCGTACCGCTCAGGCGGCGACGGTGGTCTTTTCTTTACAGCAAAATGCGCAAATCGAGCCACTGGCCCGCAGCATTCATACCCTGCGTCGCCAGCGCGGTAGTGCGATGAAAATCCTCGTACGGGAAAATACCGCCAGCCTGCGCGCCACCGATGAACGTTTGTTATTGGCCTGCGGTGCGAATATGGTTATCCCGTGGAACGCCCCACTCTCCCGCTGTCTGACGATGATCGAAAGCGTGCAAGGGCAGAAGTTTAGTCGCTATGTGCCGGAAGATATCACTACCTTGCTGTCAATGACCCAGCCGCTCAAACTGCGAGGTTTTCAGAAGTGGGATGGGTTCTGTGATGCCGTCAACAATATGATGAATAATCCTCTCTTACCTGCACACGGTAAAGGCGTTCTGGTTGCCCTACGTCCAGTACCGGGTATCCGCATTGAGCAAGCCCTGACGCTGTGTCGCCCTAACCGTACCGGCGATATCATGACCATTGGCGGTAATCGGCTGGTGCTGTTTCTCTCATTCTGTCGGATTAACGATCTGGATACCGCGTTGAATCATATTTTCCCATTGCCTACTGGCGACATTTTCTCAAACCGTATGGTCTGGTTTGAAGATGATCAAATCAGTGCCGAGCTGGTACAGATGCGCCTGCTTGCCCCAGAACAATGGGGCATGCCGCTGCCTTTAACGCAAAGTTCCAAACCGGTCATCAATGCCGAGCACGATGGTCGCAACTGGCGACGAATACCAGAACCAATGCGACTATTAGATGATGCTGTGGAGCGCTCATCATGATGACCATCAGTGATATCATTGAAATTATTGTCGTTTGCGCACTGATATTTTTCCCGCTGGGCTATCTGGCGCGACACTCTTTACGACGTATTCGCGACACCTTACGTTTGTTCTTTGCTAAACCTCGTTATGTTAAACCGGCCGGGACGTTACGCCGCACGGAAAAAGCCAGGGCAACCCAAAAATGACTCAATTTACACAAAATACCGCCATGCCTTCTTCCCTCTGGCAATACTGGCGCGGCCTTTGCGGCTGGAACTTCTATTTTCTGGTTAAGTTCGGTCTGTTGTGGGCGGGATATCTTAACTTCCATCCGCTCCTCAATTTGGTGTTTGCCGCGTTTCTGCTGATGCCCATTCCGCGCTATAGCCTGCATCGCTTGCGCCACTGGATTGCCCTGCCGATCGGCTTTGCTTTGTTCTGGCATGACACCTGGTTACCTGGCCCGGAAAGCATAATGAGCCAGGGTTCGCAGGTAGCGGCTTTCAGTACCGATTATTTAATCGACCTTGTTACTCGCTTTATTAACTGGCAGATGATTGAGGCCATTTTTGTTTTATTCGTGGCCTGGCTATTCCTGTCACAATGGATTCGCATCACCGTTTTTGTGGTTGCCATTCTGCTGTGGCTAAACGTACTTACCCTGGCGGGGCCAGGTTTCTCCTTGTGGCCCGCCGGTCAACCGACAACCACAGTGACAACGACGGGAGGTAACGCAGCAACAACCGTTGCGGCGACGGGTGGCGCACCGGTTGTGGGTGATATGCCCGCGCAAACTGCACCGCCAACAACGGCGAATCTTAACGCCTGGCTGAATAATTTCTATAACGCGGAGGCGAAACGTAAATCGCCCTTCCCGTCTGCGCTGCCAGCTGATGCCCAGCCATTTGAACTACTGGTGATTAATATCTGTTCGCTTTCCTGGTCGGATATTGAAGCCGCCGGGTTGATGTCGCATCCGCTGTGGTCGCATTTCGATATTGAGTTCAAAAACTTTAACTCTGCCACCTCATACAGTGGCCCGGCGGCGATCCGTTTACTGCGCGCCAGCTGCGGGCAGACTTCGCACACTAATCTGTATCAACCGGCAAATAATGACTGCTATCTGTTTGATAACCTGTCGAAACTGGGCTTTACCCAGCACCTGATGATGGGACATAACGGCCAGTTCGGCGGCTTTTTGAAAGAAGTTCGCGAAAATGGCGGCATGCAGGCCGAATTGATGGATCAAACAAATCTGCCGGTTATTTTGTTGGGCTTTGATGGTTCGCCGGTTTATGACGATACCGCCGTGCTTAACCGCTGGCTGGACGTTACTGAAAAAGATAAAAACAGCCGTAGTGCCACGTTCTACAACACACTTCCACTGCATGACGGCAATCATTATCCGGGCGTCAGCAAAACAGCAGATTACAAAGCGCGAGCGCAGAAATTCTTTGATGAACTGGATGCCTTCTTCACTGAACTGGAGAAATCGGGACGCAAAGTGATGGTAGTGGTGGTGCCGGAACATGGTGGCGCGCTGAAAGGTGACAGAATGCAGGTTTCAGGACTGCGTGATATTCCCAGCCCATCGATCACGGATGTACCTGTTGGTGTGAAATTCTTCGGCATGAAGGCACCACATCAGGGGGCACCGATTGTCATCGACCAACCGAGCAGTTTCCTGGCTATCTCCGATCTGGTGGTTCGCGTTCTTGATGGCAAGATTTTCACCGAAGACACTGTTGACTGGAAAAAACTCACCAGTGGGTTGCCACAAACAGCACCGGTCTCCGAGAACTCAAATGCCGTCGTTATTCAATACCAGGGTAAACCGTACGTTCGCCTGAGCGATGGCGACTGGGTGCCTTACCCGCAGTAAGCATCGAGTAGGAGGCGGGATCACTCCCGCCGTCCTCTCACACCACCGTACATGCGGCTCCGCATACGGCGGTTCATGTTAACACTGGAACTGCCTCTGCTGTTCCAGCAGTGATATCAGTCCCTGCCTCCTGAACCACGCTGTCTTTATCGCCTGATTCATATGGCTTGACCCTGCGTTCCACCATGGCCCGTGGTTGTTGTACGCTGAGATCATTGCCCTGTCCTTACTCAGTCCCGCTCTTTGCAGGTTCTTTGCCCGGGTTCGCGGTCTCTTCCACTGCCGCCACAGCAGGCAACGCAGTTTCCGTTTGATCCAGCCATCCAGCTCCTCCAGCACTCCTCTGACTTCCGTCAGCCTGAAGTAGCTTATCCATCCACGCAGCACTGGCGTCAGAGCATTGATTGTCGCTTTCACTGATTTGCTCCGGTTTCCCGTGGTCAGACTGCGGACTTTCTCCTTCAGCCTGTTCACGCTCGTCAGGGCTATCTTCAGCTTCGCCTGTTTGTGCCATGTCACACTGTACCCGAGGAACTTCCGCTCCCACGGGCGCGCCACCGCGCTCTTCTTCTCATTTACCTTCAGTTTCAGTTTGTTCTCCACGAACGCCCTGATCTCCTTCAGCAGATGGTCCCCCGCTTTCCGGCTGCTTACGTAGATGTTGCAGTCGTCTGCGTAGCGGCAGAAGCTGTGTCCACGACGCTCCAGTTCTTTATCCAGTTCATCCAGCAGGATGTTCGACAGTAACGGCGACAGTGGGCCGCCCTGCGGCATGCCCGCCTGCCGTTTCTCCCTTTGCCCGTCTTTAACCATTTCCGCTTTCAGGTAGCGGCGTATCAGTCTCAGCACCCGCCTGTCCTTTATCGTTCTGGCCAGACGCGTCATCAGGAGTCTGTGATCCACCCGGTCGAAGAACTTCTCCAGATCCATATCCACCACCCACCGTTTGCCACCCCGTATGTAACGCTGTGCCTGTTGCACCGCCTGCCATGCGTTGCGCCCCGGCCGGAAGCCGTAGCTGGAGTCTGAGAAGCTTTTGTCCACGATGGCGCTTAACTGTTGCGCTATCGCCTGCTGGATAAGCCTGTCCACCACCGTCGGGATGCCTAAGGTTCTCACGCCGCCATCCGGCTTCGGGATATCCATCCGGCGTATTGCCCGCGGCTGGTAGTTTCCGTCAATCAATGCCTGCCTGACGCTGCGCCAGTTCTTCTTCAGCCACGGTTTCAACTCCGCCACGCTGAGGTTATCCACCCCCGCCGCGCCTTTGTTTTCCACCACGCGCTGATAAGCCAGCATCAGGTTTTCTCTCGTTATCACCGCTTCCATCGTCAGCGGCACTTCCGCTTTCGTTTGCCCACCCGCCGCCGTGCTGATTTCAGCGCCATCATGCAGCCCTGACGGATACTGTCCGTCTCCTCTGCCGCTGGCCGCAGTTGCCTGCGCTTGTGCTTCATTAATCATCATCGGGTTCGGATGTCCTAATCACTGTTAATCATGTTCGGCCCTTCATGCTGCCGGTTTTGCAGCACTACTACGGCGTCGGCTGACTTCTGCCGCCCCATCCCGGCGCCTCACGGCGCCGGTAGCACACTGGCAGGGCGACAGATCTCCCGGGGTAATTCACGCGACTTTCCTGCTTATGCCTGTCGGCTGTACGTCACAGCGTTCCGTGTGAGTATCGGGCTTTGGTGATTTGTGCCACCTTACCCTGCTGCGCCGCCTTAACCGCTTCCTGTTCGTCAGGCCAGCATTTTGCTTCCAGCTTCCTTCAGATTTCACCTCGCGATGAACACCCTTGCCTTCCGCTAACACTTCCCCTCACCGGGTGTGTGGAGGACTTTCACCTCTTAGTCGTTCTTCAGCCACCACAGTTGAAGAACAGCGCCAGTCACGGCGCTACGCGCCATGCCCGGCGCACAC
>NZ_PTRE01000040.1 GCF_002965065.1 Escherichia sp. MOD1-EC7003 | reverse complement strand
GCGCGTAGCACTGCCGACTGAATAACACATCCCCGTCAATACGGTTCTTGCTGCACGCTTACGCAAGTCGTTAGGCTCTGGGAAAAATAAAGACTGGTCACGGGTAAAATTTGGTGCTGGTCGTTATCGTCTCTTCTTTCGTTACAACGAAAAAGAGAAAGTCATCATTCTGGGATGGATGAACGATAAAAACACGCTGCGCACCTACGGTAAAAAAACAGATGCCTATACCGTATTCAGCAAAATGTTAGAAAGAGGACACCCTCCTGCCGACTGGGAAACCCTCACCCGAGAGACAGAAGAAACCCATTGATAATACTCACAATGCCCGCCGAACGCATTGGTGTTGACCAGCGGGCACCCTTTCTCACTCCCCGACCAGAATCACTTCAACCCCAGCCTTTCGCAGTCCTTCCAGACTATCCACAGGAATCCCTTCATCCACAATAATGGTATGGATTCGCTGGGTATCAATGATCTTATGTAAACTGGAACGATTGAACTTACTGGAATCGGTGACCACGATGATCCGCTCCGCAACTTCGCACATCCGACGGTTTAAACGGGCTTCATCTTCATTATGCGTGCTGACGCCGCGCTCCAGATCGATCGCATCCACGCCGAGAAACAGCATATCGAAATGGTAATTTTGCAGCGATTGTTCAGCCTGATCGCCGTAAAAAGATTGTGACTGACGACGCAGATGCCCGCCGGTCATCAGTAGCTCAACACCTTCTGCTTCCAGCAAGGCATTGGCCACGTTCATACCATTGGTCATCGCAATTACGTCTGTGTGCTTGCGCATCAGACGGGCAATCTCAAAGGTAGTGGTTCCGGAGTCGAGGATCACGCGGTGGCCAGGTTGAATTAGCTCGACGGCAGCTTTTGCAATACTCCGTTTCATCGCAGTGTTCAACGCGCTTTTATCTTCCACCGAAGGCTCAACTAACGGCGTCGTGCTATCGCAGATCAGCGCGCCACCGTAAGCACGCACGGCAATCCCTTGTTTTTCCAGAAATGCCAGGTCGTTGCGGATCGTTACAGTAGATACGCCATATAATGCCGACAGATCATTTACCTGTACGCTCCCTTGCTGCCGCAGCCGCTGAATGATCTGCTCTCGTCGTTCGCTCGTACCCGTCATTCGCTTCTCGCCTGAAGCGTCGGTATTACTCATAGTAAATCCTTTCATAAAACTTTCGTTTCATTTCGTTTTGACTATTAACGCCGTTCTATTAACCAAATGCAAGCCCACCATCCCCATTGACGCAAGCAGTACTCGCTCCAGAGACTTTCATTGTGTTTCTTTTGTGAATCAGATCAGAAAACCATTATCTTTCGTTTTATTTTTATATCACCATGGCGCAGTATCAATTGAAACAAAACGAAAGATCTATACCACGGCAATCTGAATTGGAGAGGAAAGTGAAACATCTGACAGAAATGGTGAGACAGCACAAAGAGGGCAACACAAATGGGATTTATGCCGTTTGTTCCGCACATCCGTTGGTGTTGGAAGCAGCAATCCGCTACGCCTGTGCAAACCAAACGCCGTTACTGATTGAAGCGACCTCCAATCAGGTGGACCAGTTCGGCGGTTATACCGGAATGACGCCCGCCGATTTTCGCGGCTTCGTTTGCCAGCTTGCTGACTCGCTGAATTTCCCACAGGATGCCTTGATTCTGGGTGGCGACCATCTTGGTCCAAACCGCTGGCAGAATCTACCCGCAGCCCAGGCGATGGCCAATGCTGATGATTTGATTAAAAGCTACGTCGCAGCGGGATTCAAAAAAATTCACCTTGATTGCAGCATGTCCTGTCAGGACGATCCGGTTCCCTTAACCGATGAAATCGTGGCCGAACGTGCCGCCCGCTTGGCGAAAGTGGCGGAAGAAACCTGCCGCGAACACTTTGGTGAAGCCGATCTGGTGTATGTCATCGGCACCGAAGTTCCGGTCCCCGGCGGCGCACATGAAACCCTAAGCGAACTGGCTGTTACAACGCCGGATGCCGCTCGCGCCACGCTCGAAGCCCATCGTCACGCCTTTGAAAAGCAAGGTCTGAATGCTATCTAGCCCCGCATCATTGCGCTGGTTGTACAGCCTGGCGTCGAATTCGATCACACCAACGTTATCGATTATCAACCCGCAAAAGCGACAGCCTTAAGCCAGATGGTCGAAAACTACGAAACGCTGATTTTCGAAGCTCACTCTACCGATTATCAAACACCGCAATCGCTGCGCCAGTTGGTGACTGATCACTTTGCCATCCTGAAGGTCGGCCCGGCGCTAACCTTTGCCTTGCGTGAAGCCCTGTTTTCGCTCGCAGCAATTGAAGAAGAACTGGTGTCCGCGAAAGCCTGCTCCGGCCTGCGTCAGGTCCTGGAAAACGTCATGCTCGACCGCCCGGAATACTGGCAAAGCCACTACCACGGTGACGGTAACGCGCGTCGTCTGGCGCGTGGTTATAGCTACTCGGATCGCGTGCGCTATTACTGGCCGGACAGCCAGATTGATGACGCTTTCGCCCATCTGGTTCGTAATCTGGCAGATTCGCCAATTCCGCTGCCGCTCATCAGTCAGTATCTGCCGCTGCAATACGTGAAAGTTCGCTCCGGCGAACTGCAACCAACGCCACGGGAACTCATTATCAATCATATTCAGGACATCCTGGCGCAGTACCACGCTGCCTGTGAAGGCCAATAAACCATAACAACAACGAGGAACACACTATGCCAAATATTGTTTTAAGCCGGATTGATGAACGACTGATTCACGGTCAGGTCGGCGTTCAGTGGGTCGGATTTGCGGGGGCAAATCTGGTGCTGGTAGCCAATGATGAGGTTGCAGAAGATCTGGTACAACAAAACCTAATGGAAATGGTACTGGCAGAAGGGATCGCCGTACGTTTCTGGACGCTGCAAAAAGTCATCGACAATATCCACCGCGCCGCCGATCGACAGAAAATCTTGCTGGTTTGTAAAACACCTGCTGATTTTCTGACGCTGGTTAAAGGTGGTGTACCAATTAGCCGCATTAACGTTGGCAATATGCACTACGCCAACGGCAAGCAGCAAATCGCCAAAACGGTTTCTGTGGATGCGGGCGATATCGCGGCGTTTAACGACCTGAAAGCCGCTGGGGTGGAATGCTTCGCTCAGGGCGTCCCGACCGAACCAGCAGTGGACCTCTTTAAATTACTTTGAGGGATTCATCATGGAAATTAGTCTGTTGCAGGCATTAGCGTTAGGCATTCTCGCCTTCATCGCTGGCCTGGATATGTTTAATGGCTTAACCCATATGCACCGTCCGGTGGTCCTCGGCCCTCTGGTCGGGCTGGCACTTGGCGATCTGCATACCGGTATTTTAACTGGCGGTACACTGGAACTGGTATGGATGGGTCTGGCTCCGCTGGCGGGCGCACAGCCGCCGAACGTGATTATCGGTACTATCGTCGGCACTGCATTTGCCATCACCACTGGCGTGAAACCCGATGTCGCGGTCGGTGTCGCCGTACCCTTCGCGGTCGCGGTACAAATGGGGATTACGTTCCTGTTCTCGGTGATGTCTGGCGTCATGTCTCGCTGCGACAAAATGGCGGCTAACGCCGATACTCGCGGAATTGAACGGGTCAACTATCTGGCGCTGCTGGCGTTGGGGACCTTCTATTTCCTTTGTGCTTTCCTGCCTATCTACTTCGGTGCGGAACATGCGAAAACCGTTATCGATGTACTGCCTCAACGTTTGATTGACGGCCTTGGCGTCGCGGGCGGCATCATGCCAGCAATCGGTTTTGCCGTGCTGCTGAAAATCATGATGAAAAACGTCTACATCCCCTACTTCATCCTGGGCTTTGTTGCCGCAGCCTGGCTTAAGCTGCCGGTGCTGGCTATTGCTGCTGCCGCGTTGGCAATGGCGCTGATCGACCTGCTGCGTAAATCACCTGAACCAACTCAACCTGCGGCACAGAAAGAGGAATTTGAAGATGGCATCTAATCAAACGACCCTGCCGAACGTCAGCGAAAACGAAGAGACTCTGCTGACCGGCGTCAATGAAAACGTTTATGAAGATCAGAGCATTGGCGCAGAACTGACGAAAAAAGATATCAACCGCGTCGCCTGGCGTTCCATGCTGTTACAAGCGTCTTTTAACTACGAACGTATGCAGGCTTCCGGCTGGCTGTACGGTCTGCTACCTGCACTGAAAAAGATCCACACCAATAAACGCGATCTGGCACGCGCCATGAAAGGCCATATGGGCTTCTTCAATACCCATCCGTTTCTGGTGACGTTTGTTATTGGCATTATCCTCGCGATGGAACGTTCAAAGCAGGATGTGAACAGTATCCAGAGCACTAAAATTGCCGTCGGCGCACCGCTTGGTGGGATTGGCGATGCGATGTTCTGGCTAACATTGCTACCGATCTGCGGCGGGATTGGTGCCAGTCTGGCATTACAAGGCTCCATTCTTGGCGCAGTGGTGTTTATTGTCCTGTTCAACGTGGTGCATCTCGGTCTGCGTTTTGGCCTCGCACATTACGCTTACCGGATGGGCGTCGCCGCGATTCCGCTCATTAAAGCGAACACGAAAAAGGTCGGTCATGCGGCGTCTATCGTTGGGATGACGGTTATCGGCGCGCTGGTCGCAACCTATGTCCGTTTAAGTACCACGCTGGAAATCACCGCTGGTGACGCGGTCGTCAAACTACAAACTGACGTTATCGACAAACTGATGCCCGCCTTTTTGCCGCTGGTCTATACCCTGACCATGTTCTGGCTGGTACGCCGCGGCTGGAGTCCGCTACGTCTGATTGGCATCACTGTGGTACTGGGCGTTGTCGGTAAATTCTGCCACTTCCTGTAAAACAAAGAGGTTTTCGATGTTAAGTATTATTTTGACGGGGCATGGCGGTTTTGCCAGCGGAATGGAAAGAGCGATGAAGCAGATTCTGGGTGAGCAATCGCAATTTGTCGCTATCGATTTTCCGGAAACATCAAGCACCGCGTTGCTCACTTCGCAGCTTGAAGAAGCCATCGCCAAACTTGATTGTGAAGACGGCATTGTTTTTCTGACTGATTTGCTGGGCGGTACACCGTTTCGCGTGGCCTCTACTCTGGCGCTGCAAAAAGTAGGGCGTGAAGTGATCACTGGCACCAATTTGCAGTTGTTACTGGAGATGGTGCTGGAGCGAGAAGGGTTGAGTTGCGAAGAATTCCGTGTACAGGCGCTGGAGTGCGGGCATCGCGGGTTAACCAGTCTGGTAGACGAATTGGGACGCAGCCATGAAGAATGTCCGGTCGAGGAAGGGATATGACGCAGATTCTACGCGCCAGACAGTTGCTAACTGAAGAGGGCTGGCTTGACGATCATCAGTTGCGCATTACTGACGGCGTGATAACCGCAATCGAACCGATTCCCGTTGGCGTGACTGAACGCGACGCTGAACTGCTCTGCCCTGCTTACCTTGACACTCACGTCCACGGCGGCGCGGGCGTTGATGTCATGGATGACGCGCCAGATGTACTCGACAAGCTGGCAATGCATAAAGCACGGGAAGGTGTTGGCAGTTGGTTGCCGACAACCGTAACTGCGCCGCTCAACGCCATTCATGCGGCGCTGGAACGTATTGCTCTACGCTGCCAGCGCGGTGGGCCTGGCGCACAGGTGCTGGGGAGTTATCTCGAAGGACCGTACTTCACACCACAGAATAAAGGTGCGCATCCACCGGAACTGTTCCGCGAGCTGGAAATTGCCGAGCTGGATCAATTGATTGCCGTTTCTCAGCACACCTTGCGCGTGGTGGCGCTGGCACCGGAAAAAGCGGGAGCATTGCAGGCCATCCACCATCTTAAACAGCAAAACGTACGGGTAATGCTGGGGCATAGCGCGGCGAGCTGGCAACAAACTCACGCCGCCTTTGACGCTGGCGCAGACGGTCTGGTGCATTGCTATAACGGGATGACGGGACTACACCATCGCGAGCCGGGAATGGTTGGCGCAGGGTTAACGGAGACGCGCGCCTGGCTGGAACTGATAGCCGATGGTCATCATGTGCATCCAGCGGCGATGTCGCTGTGTTGTTGCTGTGCGAAAGAGAGAATCGTGCTGATCACTGACGCGATGCAGGCAGCCGGGATGCCGGATGGTCGCTATACGTTATGTGGTGAAGAGGTGCAGATGCACGGTGGCGTTGTCCGTACCGCGTCCGGTGGGCTGGCGGGCAGTACGCTGTCTGTCGATGCGGCGGTACGTAATATGGTCGAGTTGACGGGTGTAACACCAGCAGAAGCGATTCATATGGCGTCGCTGCATCCGGCGCGAATGCTGGGTATGGATGATGTTCTTGGGTCGCTAAAACCGGGGAAACGCGCCAGTATTATTGCACTGGATAACAGATTGTATGTGCAACAAATCTGGGTTCAGGGTCAACGAGCTTCGTTTTGATTGTTTGCTCCTTTATTGGGCCTTCACTTCCCCTGTAAGGCCTTTCTTTTTCTTTCGTTTTGATCTGTGCAGCGGTGTCGGATGCGACGCTGGCGCATCTTATCCGACCTACGGTACGCCGCATCCGGCATTCAGTGCACATAGCGACATCATCACGCAATCCTTTAATCTTCCCTTGTCTTTTCTTTCAATGATCTCGTTTTATTTCTTTTTTCTCCATTGAACTTTCAGTTTCTTTTCTATAGATTTTAATCAACGAATGACATCACCAATTGAAATGAAACGAAAGGCAAGAGAAAGCGACAACGCCCGACGTCAAGTTCATCAGACTAAGGATTGAGTTATGCCAGAAAATTATACCCCTGCCGCTGCTACCACCGGCACATGGACTGAAGAAGAGATTCGCCAACAGCCTCGCGCCTGGCTCCGTTCACTCACCAACATCGACGCACTACGTTCCGCGCTCAATAGCTTCCTTGAACCGTTACTGCGCAAAGAGAATCTGCGGATCATCCTGACCGGTGCCGGAACCTCGGCATTTATCGGTGACATCATCGCGCCGTGGCTCGCCAGCCATACCGGTAAAAACTTCAGCGCCGTACCGACCACCGATCTGGTCACCAATCCAATGGACTACCTGAACCCAGCTCATCCGCTGCTGTTGATCTCCTTCGGTCGATCCGGCAACAGCCCGGAAAGCGTTGCCGCCGTGGAACTGGCAAATCAATTTGTACCGGAATGCTATCACCTGCCGATCACCTGCAACGAAGCGGGCGCTCTTTACCAAAACGCGATCAACAGCGACAACGCGTTTGCCCTACTGATGCCCGCAGAAACGCACGATCGCGGCTTTGCGATGACCAGCAGCATCACCACCATGATGGCCAGCTGCCTCGCGGTTTTCGCACCTGAGACGATCAACAGCCAAACCTTCCGCGACGTGGCAGATCGTTGCCAGGCGATCCTGACCTCGCTGGGCGATTTCAGCGAAGGTGTGTTTGGTTACGCACCGTGGAAACGGATTGTCTATCTCGGCAGCGGTGGCTTACAGGGCGCAGCACGCGAGTCGGCGCTGAAAGTGCTGGAACTGACCGCGGGTAAACAGGCGGCCTTTTATGATTCCCCAACCGGATTCCGTCATGGACCGAAATCGCTGGTCGATGACGAAACGCTGGTCGTGGTGTTTGTCTCCAGTCATCCCTACACCCGTCAGTACGATCTTGATCTGTTGGCAGAACTGCGCCGCGATAACCAGGCGATGCGCGTCATCGCCATCGCCGCGGAAAGCAGCGACATCATCGCTGCCGGTCCACATATCATCCTGCCGCCGTCCCGTCACTTTATCGACGTTGAGCAGGCGTTTTGCTTCCTGATGTACGCCCAGACGTTTGCACTGATGCAGTCGCTGCACATAGGCAATACGCCGGATACCCCATCAGCCAGTGGCACCGTTAACCGCGTGGTGCAAGGCGTAATCATTCATCCGTGGCAGGCATAAGAGGATCGCATTATGAGCATTATCTCCACCAAATATCTGTTACAGGACGCCCAGGCCAATGGCTACGCGGTGCCTGCTTTTAATATTCATAACGCCGAGACGATCCAGGCGATCCTCGAAGTGTGCAGTGAAATGCGATCGCCGGTGATCCTCGCCGGAACGCCGGGCACCTTTAAACATATCGCACTGGAAGAGATCTACGCCCTGTGTAGTGCCTATTCCATAACCTACAACATGCCACTGGCGCTGCATCTCGACCACCACGAATCGCTGGATGATATTCGCCGTAAAGTCCACGCAGGCGTGCGCAGTGCGATGATCGACGGCAGTCACTTCCCGTTTGCCGAGAACGTGAAGCTGGTGAAATCGGTTGTCGACTTCTGCCACTCACAGGATTGCAGCGTGGAAGCAGAACTGGGCCGCCTGGGCGGTGTGGAAGATGACATGAGCGTCGACGCCGAAAGTGCGTTTCTGACCGACCCACAAGAAGCCAAACGCTTTGTTGAACTAACAGGCGTTGACAGTCTGGCGGTGGCTATCGGCACGGCGCACGGGTTATACAGCAAAACGCCAAAAATTGATTTCCAGCGGCTGGCAGAAATTCGTGAAGTGGTGGATGTACCTCTGGTGCTGCATGGTGCCAGTGATGTCCCGGATGAATTTGTTCGTCGCACTATTGAACTTGGCGTCACAAAAGTGAACGTTGCCACAGAATTAAAAATAGCCTTCGCCGGCGCGGTTAAAGCCTAGTTTGCGGAAAATCCGCAGGGTAATGATCCTCGTTATTATATGCGCGTCGGCATGGATGCGATGAAAGAAGTTGTCAGAAATAAAATTAATGTCTGTGGTTCCTACAAAAGGTTACGGTAATTAAAAATATGTGAATAACAGTTTCTTAGCAGCTGTATTCAGACAATAAAAAACAACTTACTTCACAAATATCAAAGGTCATGATTACTTTTTCATGGCCTTGAAACTATGCTTATAAAAATCAAGGAATCTATTAAATGGCGCAGGAAAAGTCTATAAAGTCACGGGTCTGGGAGTTTTTCCAAAGCTTAGGAAAAACATTTATGTTCCCAGTATCATTACTCGCTTTTATGGGACTTCTGTTAGGTATAGGTAGTTCAGTAACCAGCCCCTCAACAATTAATAACTTACCCTTTTTAGGTGGTGAGCTTACCCAACTTACGTTTGGTTTTATTGCAATGGTAGGTGGCTTTGCATTTACTTATCTACCGGTTATGTTTGCTATTACAATTCCATTAGGGATGGCAAAGAGAAATAAAGCAGTGGGCGCATATTCGGGTTTTGTTGGCTATATGCTAATGAACATGAGTATTAATTATTATCTCACTGTTACCCATCAGCTTGCCGATGCTGCAACGATGAAGCAGGTTGGGCAATCGATAGTATTAGGTATTCAAACCTTAGAGATGGGCGTTTTAGGTGGCATCATCGCCGGAGTAATAACTTATTTTCTCCACGAACGTTTTCAGGATACTGTTTTACATGATGCCTTTGCCTTCTTTAGCGGTATCCGCTTCGTACCCATCATCACTTCGCTAACATTATCATTAGTAGGCCTGGCCATTCCTTTGCTTTGGACCTATGTGGCAATGGGCATTGCCGGTATTGGTCACATTATTCAAAGTACCAGCGTATTCGGTCCGTTTCTTTATGGTGTCGGGGTACTTTTGCTTAAGCCTTTTGGGTTGCATCACATCTTACTGGCAATGGTTCGCTTTACACCTGCGGGCGGTACAGAAATTGTCGACGGTCATGAAGTTGCCGGAGCACTTAATATTTTCTATGCAGAATTAAAAGCCGGTCTTCCTTTTAGCCCACATGTTACTGCATTTTTATCACAAGGCTTTATGCCAACCTTTATGTTTGGTTTGCCTGCTGTGGCTTACGCTATTTATCGTACAGCCAAACCAGAAAACCGTCCGGTAATTAAAGGATTACTACTTTCAGGCGTATTAGTATCTGTTGTTACAGGCATTTCTGAACCGATTGAGTTTTTATTCCTCTTTATTGCTCCTGCGTTATATATATTCCATATTATCATGTCCGGTCTGGCCTTAATGGTTATGGCAATCCTGGGCGTGACTATCGGTAATACTGATGGCGGGATTTTGGATCTATTAATATTCGGTATCATGCAGGGTACTTCCACTAAATGGTATTTAATACTTCCAGTGGGCATTGTTTGGTTTGCTATTTATTTCTTTGTTTTCCGTTGGTATATCCTTAAGCATGATATTAAAACCCCAGGCCGCGAGGAAGCATCTGATGATGCAGCTCTGGCTGTTGCTGCAAATTCAAAAGCACGAGGCAAATCTAAATACGATCATGCTGTGATTTTGAGTGCGCTTGGTGGAAAAGAAAATATTGATTCACTTGATAACTGTATTACTCGTTTGCGTTTGGTGGTGAAAGATATGTCGAAAGTGGATCAAGCCACGTTAAAGAATGCAGGAGCCCTGTCGGTGGTTGTACTAGATGCTCACAGTGTGCAGGTAATTATTGGCCCGCAAGTTCAAAGTGTGAAAACGGGCATTGAAGCTTTAATTTAACAGGAGTTGAAAATGTTCGATTTCGATAAAATTATCGAGCGTAAAAGCGACAAGTGCCGCAAATGGGATCATCAATTTGTCTGCTCACGCTTCGGCGCAGTTCCGGAGGATTTCATCCCTCTTTGGATCGCAGATATGGATTTTACTTCGCCACCAGCAGTCATTGACGGTTTTCAACGAATTGTTGAGCACGGAACTTTCGGCTACACATACGCCTTTGATGAGTTTTATGACGCCGTGATAGGCTTCCAGCGCGATCGCCACCACGTTAGCATCGAGCGAGAATGGATCACCCTGACTTATGGAACTGTTTCCACGCTGCACTATATGGTCCAGGCGTTCTGTCAGCCAGGTGATAGCGTGATGATGAATACGCCGGTTTATGACCCCTTTGCAATGGCGACGGAGCGCCAGGGAGTGAAAGTGCTGGCGAATCCGTTAAGCGTCACCGATAACCGTTATCAACTGGATTTTTCACTGGTTGAAGATCAGCTTAAAAATCACAAGCCAAAACTATGGTTCTTCTGTTCCCCACATAATCCCGCGGGGAGGATCTGGACAGCAGATGAGATTCGCCAGGTTTCAGACTTATGTAAACGTTACGATGTTGTTCTGGTGGTGGATGAAGTCCATGCCGAGCATCTGCTTGAAGGTGAGTTTGTCAGTTGCCTGGCTTGCGGAAGCGCTGATGCCGATAATCTGATCCTGTTAACCTCGCCCAATAAAGCGTTTAACCTCGGAGGACTGAAAACCTCTTACTCAGTCATTCCAAATAAAGGATTGAGGCAGCGTTTTCGCCAGCGACTGGAAATGAATTCAATCACTTCACCGAATATTTTTGGCGTTTGGGGAATTACACTGGCTTATCAGCACGCAAGACCCTGGCTGGATGCATTAAATATATATTTACGCAATAACTCCCACTGGCTTAATGATGCCCTCAAAACGCATTTTCCCAACTGGAAAATGATGACACCAGAGTCGTCATATCTGGCATGGGTTGACGTCAGTGAAAGTGGACGCACAGCAACCGAATGGGTCAACCATTTTGCCCACAACGCTGGAGTCATTATTGAAGATGGCAGCCATTATGTGCAAAACGGTGAAAACTACTTACGTTTAAACTTCGGCACCCAAAGATATTGGCTGGAACAAGCATTAGAACGGATGCAAAAAATCGCATAAACCACAAGGCAGATAATTAATTATCTGCTTTTTTTATTGCCGCCGAAGGAACAAACTGAAAACGGCAGAGATAACAGGAATAAACTATGGCCCTACCAAATATTATCTTAACCCGTATTGATAACCGTTTAGTTCATGGACAGGTCGGAGTCACCTGGACATCCGCTATTGGCGCGAATCTGCTGGTAGTCGTGGATGATGTCGTCGCCAGCGATGAAATGCAACAAAAACTGATGGGCATTACCGCAGAAACCTACGGTTTCGGTATTCGTTTCTTTACTATCGAAAAAACTATTAATGTCATTGGTAAGGCCGCGCCGCATCAGAAAATCTTCCTGATTTGCCGTACACCACAAACGGTACGTAAATTGGTGGAAGGAGGTATTGAACTGAAAGACGTTAATGTCGGCAATATGCACTTCTCGGAAGGGAAAAAGCAGATTAGCAGTAAAGTTTACGTCAATGAACAAGATCTTGCCGACTTACGTTTTATAAAACAACGCGGCGTGAATGTTTTTATTCAGGATGTTCCCGGCAATCAAAAGGAAATCATTCCTGACTAACTTCGCCACCACCTTAATATTGGTTTGAGGTAAAAAAATGCATGAAATAACCCTAATTCAAGGGCTATCCCTGGCGGCATTAGTTTTTGTCCTGGGGATCGATTTTTGGCTGGAAGCCCTGTTTTTATTCCGTCCGATAATTGTTTGTACACTAACTGGCGCTATTCTCGGTGATATTCAGACTGGCTTAATTACCGGTGGTCTGACAGAACAGGCCTTTGCAGGATTAACCCCTGCAGGTGGTGTCCAGCCGCCCAACCCTATAATGGCTGGCCTGATGAGCACTGTCATAGCCTGGTCTACCGGCGTCGATGCTAAAACGGCGATAGGTCTTGGTCTGCCGTTTAGTCTATTCATGCAGTACGTCATTCTGTTCTTCTATTCGGCATTCTCATTATTTATGGCGAAAGCCGATAAATGCGCAAAAGAGGCGGATACGGCAGCGTTTTCCCGACTTAACTGGATAATGATGTTAATTGTTGCCTCGTCGTATGCCGTAATTGCTTTCCTCTGTACTTACCTGGCGCAAGGGGCGATGCAGGTGCTGGTGAAAGCGATGCCCGCCTGGCTGACCCACGGCTTTGAAGTGGCTGGCGGCATTCTGCCTGCCGTTGGTTTTGGCTTGCTGCTGCGCGTGATGTTCAAAGCGCAATATATCCCTTACCTGATCGCCGGTTTCCTGTTTGTTTGCTACATCCAGGTCAGCAACCTGTTGCCAGTTGCCGTACTGGGCGCAGGCTTTGCGGTGTATGAGTTTTTCAATGCGAAATCCCGGCAGCAAGCGCAACCGCAGCCCGTTGCCAGTAAAAATGAAGAAGAGGACTACAGCAATGGGATCTGAAATCAGTAAAAAAGATATCACCCGTCTGGGATTTCGTTCGTCGCTGCTGCAAGCAAGCTTTAACTACGAAAGGATGCAGGCGGGCGGCTTTACCTGGGCGATGTTGCCGCTCCTGAAAAAGATTTATAAGGACGACAAACCGGGCTTAAGCGCGGCAATGAAAGACAATCTCGAATTTATTAATACCCACCCGAATTTGGTCGGCTTCCTGATGGGGTTATTAATTTCGATGGAGGAAAAAGGAGAAAATCGCGACACCATTAAAGGCCTCAAAGTAGCACTGTTTGGCCCAATCGCCGGGATTGGCGATGCGATTTTCTGGTTTACCTTGTTGCCGATTATGGCGGGAATTTGTTCATCATTCGCCAGTCAGGGAAATTTACTCGGGCCGATCCTGTTCTTCGCCGTTTATTTGCTTATCTTTTTCCTGCGCGTTGGCTGGACTCACGTCGGTTATTCGGTGGGCGTGAAGGCGATCGATAAAGTCCGGGAGAACTCGCAGATGATCGCGCGTTCGGCAACGATTCTCGGTATTACGGTGATTGGAGGGCTGATTGCTTCGTATGTGCATATTAATGTGGTGACGTCATTTGCCATCGATAGTACCCACAACGTCACCCTGCAACAGGATTTTTTCGATAAAGTCTTCCCGAATATTTTACCGATGGCCTACACCCTGTTGATGTATTACTTACTGCGGGTGAAAAAAGCGCATCCGGTTCTGTTAATCGGCGTGACGTTTGTGCTCTCAATTATGTGTTCCGCTCTCGGCATTTTGTAAATGGAACGAGGCACTGCACCTTGCGGTGCCTCAGATTGTTAATAAAGATCGCTTTGTTCTTGCCGGATGCGGCGTGAACGCCTTATCCGGCCTACAAAAGCATGTAATTTCAATATATTGCAGAAACGATGTAGGCCTGATAAGCGTAGCGCATCAGGCAATTTTGCGTTGTTCTTGCCGGATGCGGCGTGAACGCCTTATCCGGCCTACAAAATCATGCAAATTCAATAGATTGCAGAGATTGTGTAGGCCTGATAAGCGTAGCGCATCAGGCAATTTTGCGTTGTCCTTGCCGGATGCGGCGTGAACGCCTTATCCGGCCTACAAAAGCATGTAATTTCAATAGATTGCAGAGATTGTGTAGGCCTGATAAGCGTAGCGCATCAGGCAATTTTACGTTGTCCTTGCCGGATGCGGCGTGAACGCCTTATCCGGCCTACAAAATCATGCAAATTCAATAGATTGCAGAGATTGTGTAGGCCTGATAAGCGTAGCGCATCAGGCAATTTTGCGTTGTCCTTGCCGGATGCGGCGTGAACGCCTTATCCGGCCTACAAAAGCATGCAATTTCAATAGATTGCAGAGATTGTGTAGGCCTGATAAGCGTAGCGCATCAGGCAATTTTGCGTTGTCCTTGCCGGATGCGGCGTGAACGCCTTATCCGGCCTACAAAAGCATGCAAATTCAATAGATTGCAGAGATTGCGTAGGCCTGATAAGCGTAGCGCATCAGGCAATTTTGCGTTGTTCTTGCCGGATGCGGCGTGAACGCTTTATCCGGCCTACAAAATCATGCAAATTCAATAGATTGCAGAGATTATGTAGGCCTGATAAGCGTAGCGCATCAGGCAATTTTGCGTTTGCCATCAGTCTGAGCACTGCATCTTGCGGTGCCTCTTTATTCAAGGAAATTCACACCATGCAAACCCTTCAGTACGTTGAAAGCTATACGGCGCTAAGTGAACGCGCCAGCGAATATTTATTAACCTTAATTCGTAGCAAACCGGATGCCGTTATCTGCCTGGCGACCGGTGCGACGCCATTACTGACGTATCATTATCTGGTAGAAAAAATCCACCAACAGCAGGTTGATGTCAGCCAACTGACCTTCGTGAAGCTCGACGAATGGGTAGATCTGCCATTAACGATGCCTGGCACCTGTGAAACTTTCCTTCAACAGCATATCGTACAGCCGCTGGGTCTACGTGAAGACCAGCTCATCAGCTTTCGCTCCGAAGAGATAAATGAGACAGAGTGCGAACGGGTAACGAACCTGATTACGCGCAAAGGCGGTCTGGATTTATGCGTTCTCGGACTAGGGAAAAACGGTCATCTTGGGCTAAACGAACCAGGGGAAAGCCTGCAACCAGCCTGTCATATCAGCACACTTGATGCCAAAACGCAGCAACATGAGATGCTTAAAACCGCTGATCGCCCCGTTACACGCGGGATCACCCTGGGCCTGAAAGATATTCTCAATGCCAGAGAAGTGTTGCTGTTGGTGACTGGTGAAGGTAAGCAGGATGCAGCGAAACGTTTTCTTACTCGTAAAGTGAATTGTTTAACACCAGTGTCATTGATGTGGCTACATAATAACTTTACTTGTTTATTTGATAAATTAACACTGGAGAAACATAATTACATACTTTAAATTAACACACATAACAACATGCCCAATTAAATAACGTTTAATAACATTGAACATAATTCCCACTTTATGTTCAATGTTTAAATTATAGAAGAACACGTTACTTAATTCAGTAATCCCCCCCCATTTCGCCGCGAAAAAAAAAAAATAAATCATTAAACTCATGTGGTTACATCACTCAAAAAACATAAAAATTTTATATGGAAATAATAAAAACATAATATCTCCATATATAAATATTATCCGAAATTTAACTTTGACATTAGTAAAAATGATTCAGTTTGTATAATATCTGTAGTAGATGTTACCCACACATTCACATTGAATATCAATTTAATACTTAGACATGGAGAAAGTTATAAATGAATCACGTTACAAAAACAGCTCTCGCAGGATTACTTGCACTTTTCGCAGCAAGCGCCTCAGCAACAGACGGAACCATTGAATTCAAAGGTGAAATTTTGGGTACTGTCTGTGAATTTGCCGATAGTGACGTAGTTGAGGTTCAGCTAGGCAGTTATGCCTCTCATCAGTTTAAGTTTGTGGGTGATAAATCCCCAACTGTCCCTTTTACTATCCCCTTAAAAAACTGCCCAACAACTGCATGGGAGCATGATGATGGTAGTGTTGATGCTTCCTTCCAGTTATGGCTGGAGACGCGTTCCGGTGGAACGACGGGTCCCGATAATAATCTTGTTGCTGTTACGGGTGCAATCTCGACAGAGACTGCGGAAGGTGTTGGTATTCATATTGAAAAAGATGCCAATACACCAATGGCACTTAACAAACTCAATAGCCCGAGAACCATTTTCCCGATTACGGGTGTCACAATGGATTTAAATTTAGCGGCTTACTATGTGTCAACTGTAGAATCCACTGCGATCAAACCCGGCGATGCTGATGCTACGGTGGATGTCACTCTTGACTACCGTTGATTATTAACCATGAGTTCATAGTCATTTATTTTGTCTCTTTAGCAGTTTACTGTTAAAGAGACAGTTTTATTTTGTAGCGGTAACAGAAGATGAAGATTAAAAAATCGATTACACTATTTTTACTATTAGCAGGTTGGGTTAACCAGAGTCTTGCTGGTGGTATTCTTCTGGAAAGAACACGTGTTGTTTATAATGACAGCAAGAAAGAAGCCGCATTGTCAGTCACTAATCAAAGTGATAAACTTCCCTATTTGTTGCAATCCTGGGTAGAAAATGGCACGAACTCTTCTCGAGGCCCTTTTATTATCACGCCTCCGCTATTTCGTCTTGATGCGGGAGACAATTCTTCATTGCGGATCATTAAAACTGATGGCAATCTTCCGAGTGACAAAGAGTCTCTTTTTTATATTAACGTCCGTGCCATTCCGGCTGTAGATAAAAATGAAAATCAAGACAGTAACTTACTCACTCTGGTCTTTAAAACACGAATAAAACTATTCTTTAGGCCAGCGAATTTGAAGGGGCGACCTTCAGATGCTTATAAAGGATTACAGTTTACCAGGAAGAGCAATCAACTGGATATTTATAATCCATCCGCATATTACGTTGTTTTTTCAGGGTTGGCTGTAGGGAAAACAGTTCTTACAGATAAAATCGAGTTTATTTCACCCGGTGAACATAAACAATTACCGTTGCCATTAATTGCAGAAAACACAGTGAAGTGGGCTGCAATTAATGACTATGGCGGCAATACTGACACCTACACATCCACTTTACAATAATTATTTATACAAGGTCTGTCAGCACAACAGGAAAATAAGGACAAAAGGGAATAATGAGAACTAAAAGAAAAAATGTCTCTTTACCGGTCATGAAACCGCTTTCCTGCTGGTTAAAAACGGTATTACCTGTTCTGCTCACCGGAGGCGCTCTTCTTCCTCACCAGGCTATAGCTGACAATTACTACTTTGATCCCACCTTGTTGGAAACCGCAAAAAGTGGTCAAAGCGCAAGCGATTTGTCTGCGTTCTCAGGGAAAAATACACATGCTCCCGGTGAATATGATGTTGAGATCGTCATCAACGAAAAAAAGACGGGACGGAAAAAAATCACCTTTATTTTGGATGATAGCGGGCAGCTTCAACCACAATTGACTATAGGTCTGTTACGTGAATTAGGTTTCAAAGTTGATGAGATTGAATCACTCAATACTCTGGATGATAGCGCTCTGGTCGCCGATTTATCCAAAAGCGTGCCGGGAAGCACAACAAAAATAGCGCTCAACCAGAACAAAATTATTTTAAATATACCGCAACTATTCCTGTTGCACGCTCCTTCTGGCTATGTTGACCCTGCACGTTGGGATAATGGTATTCCTGTACTGTTTACCAACTACAGTTTTAGTGGTTCAAACAGTCATTATAGCAGTAGCGAAAATAATGAAAGGATGTACCTTAATATGCAAAACGGGGTCAATATCGGCCCCTGGCGATTACGTAATTACTCCACATGGACACATAGCAGCGACCAGAATCGTTGGGATAGTATTAATACCTGGTTGCAGCGTGATATTAAGGTTTTAAAGTCGCAATTCGTTCTTGGTGAAAGTGCCACAGATGGCGCGGTTTTTTCCAGCGTTCAGTTTACCGGTGCCAGACTTTATTCCGACCAGAACATGTTACCAAATAGCTTGCGTGGTTTTGCCCCGACTATCCGCGGGATCGCTAATACCAGCGCCATCGTCACTGTTCGCCAGAATGGCTATACCATTTATCAAAGTAATGTCCCGGCGGGAGCTTTCGAAATCAACGATCTCTATCCATCGTCATTTAGCGGTGATTTAGAGGTCACCATTGAAGAAGCTGATGGCAGTATTCGCCGATTTACTCAGCCATTTTCAGCACTTCCGGTGATGCAACGACCGGGACATATCTCATACAGCATGACCGCAGGTCGCTTTCGCGCCGATCCATCATCGGATAGTAAAGAACCCGAATTCATTGAAAGTACAGCATTTTACGGTCTCAACAATATATTCACTCTTTATGGTGGCGTGACCGGATCGAAAGATTATCAGGCAGTCGCATTAGGTATCGGCAGCACGTTGGGAATTCTGGGAGCACTTTCCACTGATTACACATATGCAAAAACACAGTTAGAAAATAGTGAAAAATTTTCCGGGGAAGGTTTACGGTTTCAATATATTAAAGACATACCAGAAACAGAAACAAGCATTTCACTCAGTTATTCGCGTTATACCAACGCAGGTTTCTTTACCTTTGCCGACGCTAACCAGCGCGATATTGATGTGAATAATCACCAACGCAGCGAGGCGGTTTTCAACATTAACCAAACGCTGACCGATAGCCTAAGTTTTTATATTTCAGGTACGCAACGAGAATACTGGGGAGATGAACAACGCGATCGTAACCTTTCAGTCGGGCTGAACGGTTATCTCGCAGGCATCAGTTACAGCGTGAGTGGGCAATTCACCGATTATGCCGATCGCGATAGTGACAGAGCAATCTTTATTAGCATGAGTGTCCCTCTGGCTCGTTGGTTACCCGATGCCCAGGCAACATTTCGCGTCACGGATGAAAAATACCGTTCTACGCAATATGAGGCTGGCGTTACCGGTTCTTTCCTTGATGACAACCGATTAAGTTACAGTCTTAGACAACGAATGAGTGAGGATGACAGCAACAACGGTAGTACGCTTTCTGGCAGTTACCGTTCTGCTTATGGCACGCTTAACGCAAGCTATGACTACTCATCAAACAGTCGCCAGTACAGCTACGGACTTTCAGGTGGCATTGTCGCGCATCCTCATGGTGTTACGCTTTCACAACCGCTGGGTAATTCATTTGCCCTCATTGATGCTAAAGGCGCATCAAATATCCGAATTAAAAATTACCCCGGTATAGCTACCGATTACTTCGGTTACGCTGTTATTCCTTATTTAACGGCTTACCAGGAAAACCGTATTTCCTTAGACACCACCACAATGCCAGATAATGTGGATGTCCAGGAAACAGCAAAGATTGTCGTACCGGGTCAGGGGGCGGCAGTTATTGCAGACTTTAATACTCAAATTGGTCACAGGGTATTACTGGCACTGACTGACGCCCAGGGTAAGCCTATACCTTTTGGCGCTGTTGCCAGTAATGAAGGTCAGTTTCAGCAAAGTATTGTCGATGAAGCAGGTATTATTTACCTCTCCGGTATCAATACGCAACCACAAACCTGGAAGGTTCGCTGGGGGAATGAAATAAGCCAACAATGTCAATTTACGTTCAGTCTGAACGATAAAACACAAATTACCGCCACAGTTATTCGTGATTCGGCAAAATGTCTTTAGGGAGTTAACAAATGATTAAACAGCTATTGCCTCTTGCTGCTGTGGTAGCCACCCTGTTACTTAGCCCCTCGGTAAAAGCCGTCACGGGGGATTGTGACGGTACAGGTGCATTTCAGACCGATGTTTCTGCTGACTGGCCAAAAGAGAGTAACGTTTCCGGCAAGGAAGTTACTGTAGCAAATTCATCTGTCGGGGCCAATTATGCAATAGACTGTTCTTGTCCGGCAGGGTCCAGGGTTACCCTATATTATATGGTCAAATCAGCATTGACCACGACTGGCCATGCAGACAAGTATTATCGCCTGAACGATAATCTGGACATTAAAACTCAGATAAATGATATTCCCGGCAATCCCGCAGTGACAGTCCCAAGTGATCTAAGCCGTGCGCTTAAAGGTAATGATGTTCTCTACTCGAGCGCAACCAAGAACAGTGTCTGCACCGCTGATCCGAGTGATGTTCGAGCGCCAGGCTTTTCCATTGGTAAAGACACCACTATTACGCTGTATGTCACCAAACCTTTTTTGGGCGAACTGATTATCCCGGAAACACATATTGCGTCAATCCAGGGTGCATGGTCAAACTCTTCAACTTATCCACGTCCTGTTAAGGACATTGCTAACATCTATATTCAGGGCAGGATTACTGTACCGCAATCCTGCAAAATAAATCAGGGCGATACCATTCACGTCAATCTCGGATTTATTAGTGCTCAACGTTTCACCACAAAAAATAGTATGCCGTTAGGGTACACACCGGTAAGATTTGATGTCACCTATGATTGTGGTGACATGTCAGCTATCAAAAATAAATTGTCTATGCGGATAGATGCATCAGATCATACTGATGAATATACTTTAGTCGCGAGACGTCGCGAGAGCGATAACACACCCGATGTTGGTGTCCACATAACGGATGTAACCACAGGATATATAGAAATTCCAATCGATGGAGGCCAACTGAGCATCGATCAAAGCGGAGCCGGAACCACAAACTTTCAGGCTTATCCGGTAAATCTGGTCGGTGGAACATTGGCGACCGGGCCTTTTAAGGCATCAGCCACCATTACGATTGTTGTCAGATAATATCCTGCAACAGGGTTACCCCTGTTGCTCCAGCGCGTATTTATACAACGCATTCTTCTTCACACCGTGAATTTCTGCGGCCAGCGCCGCCGCTTTTTTCAGCGGCAGCTCGGCTTGCAGCAACGCCAGCGTGCGCAACGCATCGGCGGGTAAGTCATCTTCCTGCGCTTTGTGGCCCTCGACAATTAGCACCATTTCACCTTTGCGCCGGTTTTCATCTTCTTTTACCCATGCCAGCAGTTCACCTACTGGCGCACCGTAGATGGATTCCCAGGTTTTGGTCAGCTCGCGCGCCAGCACCACATAGCGGGATTCGCCTAAAACCGCCACCATATCTTCCAGGCTCTCCAGCAGACGATGGGTGGACTCATAAAAAATCAGGGTGCGCGTTTCTTCTTCAATCGCTTTTAGCGCATCGCGGCGGCCTTTTGATTTCGCGGGCAGGAAACCCTCATAGCAGAAGCGATCGGACGGCAGACCGGCGGCACTCAGCGCAGCAATCGCCGCGCACGGGCCAGGCAGCGGTACAACGCGGATGCCCGCTTCACGGCAAGTGCGCACCAGGTGATAGCCGGGATCGTTAATCAGCGGCGTACCGGCATCGGAAACCAGCGCAATGTTTTGCCCTTCTTGCAGCTTCGCCAGCAGCGTTTCGGCTTTTTGTTGTTCATTGTGATCGTGTAAGGCAAACAATCGGGCATTAATCCCAAAATGTTGCAGCAATAAACCGGTGTGACGAGTATCCTCGGCAGCGATAAGATCTACGGTCTGTAGCACCTCCAGCGCACGCTGGGTGATGTCTTTCAGATTGCCGATTGGCGTCGGTACAATATAAAGCTGACCTTGAGAATTATCTGCCGATTGATGCTGTTTCATTGTGTCGTCCGTATTGCCGATTTAATATTGAACATTGCGTAAAAAATATCACTGGATACATTATGGTACCCCCAACATTTTCTCGTTTGAAAGCCGCGCGTTGTTTGCCTGTTGTCCTGGCAGCCCTGATTTTCGCCGGTTGTGGCACCCATACGTCTGATCAGTCCACTGCTTATATGCAGGGCACGGCGCAGGCTGATTCTGCCTTTTATCTTCAGCAGATGCAGCAAAGCGCTGATGATAGCAAGACCAACTGGCAATTACTCGCCATTCGTGCACTGGTGAAAGAAGGTAAAACCGGGCAGGCGGTGGAGTTGTTTAACCAACTGCCGCAAGAACTGAACGATTCTCAGCATCGCGAGAAAACACTGCTGGCGGTAGAAATTAAACTGGCGCAGAACGATTTTACTGGCGCACAAGCCTTGCTGACAAAACTCACCCCGGCCGATTTAGACCAAAACCAGCAGGCGCGTTACTGGCAGGCGAAAATCGATGCCAACCAGGGGCGCCCTTCCATTGATTTACTGCGCGCGTTAATTACTCAGGAACCGCTACTCGGCGCGAAAGAAAAGCAGCAGAATATTGACGCCACCTGGCAGGCCCTCTCCTCCATGACTCAGGAACAGGCGAATACGCTGGTGATCAATGCCGACGAAAATATTCTGCAAGGCTGGCTGGATCTACAACGCGTCTGGTTTGATAACCGTAACGATCCCGACATGATGAAAGCCGGGATCGCCGACTGGCAGAAACGTTATCCAAACAACCCAGGCGCAAAAATGCTGCCAACGCAGTTGGTTAACGTAAAAGCGTTTAAACCAGCATCAACCAACAAAATCGCCCTGCTGTTGCCACTGAATGGCCAGGCTGCGGTATTTGGCCGCACTATTCAGCAAGGCTTTGAAGCGGCGAAAAATATCGGCACTCAGCCAGTGGCGCCTCAGGTAGCTGTCGCACCTACTGCGGACGTAGCGGAACAACCTCAGCCGCAAACCGTGGATGGCGTTGCCAGCCCGGCACAAGCCTCAGTTAGCGATCTGACGGGCGATCAGCCTGCAGCCCAGCCGATGCCTATCAGCGCCCCGGCGACAAGCACCGCAACGGTAAGCGCACCCGCGAATCCCTCCGCAGAGCTGAAAATCTACGATACCTCATCACAACCACTTAGCCAGATTTTAAGCCAGGTTCAGCAGGATGGCGCAAGTATTGTGGTCGGCCCGCTGCTGAAAAATAACGTTGAGGAGTTGCTGAAGAGCAACACCCCGCTGAACATTCTGGCACTGAATCAGCCGGAAAATATCGAAAACCGTGCAAATATCTGTTACTTCGCGCTGTCGCCAGAAGATGAAGCGCGCGATGCGGCGCGTCATATTCGTGACCAGGGTAAACAAGCGCCGCTGGTGCTGATCCCGCGTAATGCGTTGGGCGATCGCGTAGCCAATGCGTTTGCGCAGGAGTGGCAGAAACTGGGCGGCAGTACTGTTTTACAGCAGAAATTTGGCTCCACCAATGAATTACGCGCGGGCGTGAATGGCGGTTCAGGGATTGCGTTAACGGGCAGCCCGATAGCCATCAGCATGACGGTCGATTCTGGCGCGGCAACGAGTAACCCAACCCTGCAAACCACACCAACCGATGACCAGTTCAGCAATAATGGCGGTCGTGTCGATGCGGTGTACATTGTGGCAACGCCAGGGGAAATCGCTTTTATCAAACCGATGATCGCCATGCGTAACGGTAGCCATAGTGGCGCAACGTTGTATGCCAGCTCCCGCAGCGCACAGGGCATCGCAGGCCCGGATTTCCGACTGGAGATGGAAGGCTTACAGTACAGCGAAATCCCGATGCTGGCAGGCGGTAATCTGTCGTTAATGCAGCAAGCGCTCAGTGCGGTGAACAACGATTATTCGCTGGCTCGCATGTATGCGATGGGCGTTGATGCCTGGTCGCTGGCAAACCATTTCTCACAAATGCGCCAGGTTCAGGGTTTTGAAATCAACGGTAATACCGGAAGCCTGACGGCAACCCCGGATTGCGTGATTAACAGGAAGTTATCATGGCTACAGTACCAACAAGGTCAGGTAGTCCCCGCCAGTTAACCCCCAAACAGACCGGCGATGCGTGGGAAGCACAAGCGCGTCGCTGGCTGGAAGGCAAAGGACTGCGGTTTATCGCCGCTAACGTGAACACGCGTGGCGGCGAGATCGATCTGATAATGCGTGAAGGCCGGACAACGGTTTTTGTCGAGGTACGCTACCGCCGCTCTGCGCTTTATGGCGGTGCGGCAGCCAGTGTGACCCGCAGCAAACAACACAAATTATTACAGACTGCCCGCTTGTGGCTCGCGCGTCATAATGGGAGTTTTGATACTGTGGATTGCCGGTTTGATGTGGTAGCCTTCACCGGGAATGAGGTTGAGTGGATTAAGGATGCCTTTAATGACCACTCATAGTTAAGGTTTAAGGATTAGCGTGCAAGAAAGAATTAAAGCTTGCTTCACTGAAAGCATTCAAACTCAAATTGCGGCAGCAGAGGCGCTTCCGGATGCCATCTCCCGTGCAGCCATGACGCTGGTTCAGTCTCTGCTCAATGGCAACAAAATCCTCTGTTGTGGTAATGGAACTTCCGCTGCCAACGCACAGCATTTTGCTGCCAGCATGATCAACCGTTTCGAAACGGAGCGGCCCAGCTTACCTGCCATTGCACTAAATACTGATAATGTTGTCTTAACGGCGATTGCCAACGATCGCTTACATGATGAAGTGTATGCAAAACAGGTGCGGGCGCTGGGGCATGCGGGAGATGTATTGTTAGCCATTTCCACCCGTGGCAACAGCCGCGATATTGTAAAAGCGGTAGAGGCTGCCGTTACGCGTGATATGACCATTGTGGCATTAACTGGCTATGACGGCGGTGAACTTGCAGGCTTGTTAGGGCCACAGGACGTGGAAATCCGCATTCCTTCTCATCGTAGTGCTCGCATTCAGGAAATGCATATGCTGACGGTAAATTGCCTGTGCGATCTGATCGATAACACGCTTTTCCCTCACCAGGATGATTAAGGAGAATACATGAAGGCATTATCGCCAATCGCAGTCCTTATTTCCGCGCTACTGTTGCAAGGTTGTGTTGCCGCCGCCGTAGTAGGTACTGCTGCTGTGGGTACTAAAGCCGCAACTGACCCACGCAGTGTCGGCACCCAGGTGGACGATAGTACCCTGGAAGTGCGCGTGAACAGCGCATTGTCGAAAGACGAACAAATTAAGAAAGAAGCACGTATTAATGTAACAGCCTATCAGGGCAAAGTGCTGCTGGTTGGACAGTCACCAAACGCTGAACTTTCGGCTCGCGCCAAACAGATTGCTATGGGCGTAGACGGTGCCAACGAAGTGTATAACGAGATTCGTCAGGGCCAGCCGATTGGTCTGGGCGAAGCGTCTAACGATACGTGGATCACCACCAAAGTGCGCTCGCAGCTTTTAACCAGCGATCAGGTGAAATCGTCCAACGTGAAAGTGACCACCGAAAATGGTGAAGTGTTCCTGATGGGGCTGGTGACTGAACGTGAAGCGAAAGCGGCGGCAGATATTGCCAGCCGGGTGAGCGGCGTGAAGCGTGTAACCACGGCGTTTACGTTTATTAAATAGCAGCCCTTGTAATGCCTGATGCGACGCTTGTCGCGTCTTATCAGGCCTACCGCAACACAACCGTAGGGTGGATAAGGCGTTTACGCCGCATCCACCAGTGAAGCAGTGCAGATGCCGGATGCGACGCTTGCCGCGTCTTATCCGGCCTACGGAACGTGCATGTAGGGTGGATAAGGCGTTTACGCCGCATCCACCAGTGGCGCGGTGCAAATGCCGGATGCGACGCTTGCCGCGTCTTATCCGGCCTACAGGAAAGCACACGTAGGGTGGATAAGGCGTTTACGCCGCATCCACCAGTGAAGCGGTGCAAATGCCGGATGCAGCGCTTGCCGCGTCTTATCCGGCCTACAGGAAAGCACACGTAGGGTGGATAAGGCGTTTACGCCGCATCCACCAGTGAAGCGGTGCAAATGCCGGATGCAGCGCTTGCCGCGCCTTATCAGGCCTACGGGATTGCACATGTAGGGTGGATAAGGCGTTTACGCCGCATCCACCAGTGGCGCGGTACAAATGCCGGATGCGGCGCTTGTCGCGCCTTATCCGGCCTACAGGAAAGCACACGTAGGGTGGATAAGGCGTTTACGCCGCATCCACCAGTGGCGCGGTGCAAATGCCGGATGCGGCGCTTGCCGCGTCTTATCCGGCCTACGGAACGTACATGTAGGGTGGATAAGGCGTTCACGCCGCATCCACCAGTGAAGCGGTGCCAATGCCGGATGCGGCGCTTGCCGCGCCTTATCCGGCCTACGGAATGTACATGTAGGGTGGATAAGGCGTTCACGCCGCATCCACCAGTGGCGCGGTGCAGAATTTTACGATCAGGAAATGGTGGTCGATAAAGATCAGCTGATTACCAGCCGGACGATCTGCCAGCGTTTAACCGCGAGGCGTTACGCCTGCTCGGTGCCTGAGTGACGTAACCAAATCATTTTTTTACCAAAGCCCAGCGTGTTGTCGGTAAATTTGATTTCATCAAGCCGGATTTCCCAAACCGGTGCCGACAGCATTCTGGCAATCGGAAAGCGACGGTTGTACGCCTTGCGCGCGAGGTCGCTTTTCTCACCTTCCAGCCTGCGGATCTCGCCTTTAAACTGCACACCGCGAATTAACGTTACCGTTTTCGGCTGACCGTTTACCGTTCCGGCAACAGCCGCCTGCGGCCCGCTCATCTGCGCATGGCGCGTTTTTTCTTCCGTCAAAATGTAGAAGGCAACTTTCTGCGCATCAAAAAGATAAAAGGCATTGGCGCACCAGAGTTCCCCTTCCTGCTGCACACACCAGGTGACAACATGTTGTTTTGCCAGCCAACGGCTGATGGCGGTGAGTGTTTCCATTGCTGTTCTCTTTTATACTGTTGGCCTGACCTTAACATGCGACACAGACGATGACCCCCTGGTTTCTTTACTTGATCCGCACTGCCGATAATAAGCTTTATACCGGGATTACCACAGATGTCGAACGCCGCTATCAGCAACATCAAAGCGGCAAAGGCGCGAAAGCACTGCGCGGGAAAGGAGAACTGACGCTGGCGTTTTCCGCACCAGTTGGCGATCGTTCGCTGGCGTTACGGGCAGAATATCGCGTCAAGCAACTGACAAAAAGGCAAAAAGAGCGACTGGTCGCAGAAGGCGCAGGGTTTGCAGAACTGTTGAGCAGCCTGCAATCCCCGAAGATTAAAAGCGATTGAAATGCTCGTGATACTCAACCAGACCCGTTACGCCATTCAGCGCGTCATCCGCTAAACGATGTACCTGGAAGGCGCTTTCAGTACCCGGCCAGCGGCAACGCAGATCGTGATGCGCCGCCAGTTCAAAGCCAAAACGGCTGTACAGCGCCGGATCGCCCAGCGTTACTACTGCGGCATAGCCGAACTCATTAAGCGAATCGAGTCCTTCATAGACCAGTTGGCGTGCCAGCCCCTGTCCACGGTATTTTTCATCTACCACCAGTGGTGCCATGCCGACCCATTGCAGGTCTTCGCCCTGCACATCAACCGGACTAAACGCCACATAACCAATGACCTGACCTTCGTCATCTGTCGCCACCAACCCCAGCGTCAGAAAGCCATCTTCACGCAGAGCGTGGACCAGCTTCGCTTCCGCATCACTTTCGAATGAACGACGCAGCAGGGCATCAATACCCGGTGCATCAATGGGAATTTCTACTCGAATTAGCATGGCTCACCTACCGATGTCTGTTTGGTTTCAGGCGCGGTTTTCATTCCCGCCTCAACAAAATCCGCCAGTTGCTGCAGCATCATGCGTAAGGCTTTCGGCATTTGCTCCAGCTCAATGGCGTCCATCAGGTTTTTCACATACAGCCCCAGCTCCGTATCGCCTTCAATCACCAGCCGACGCTGGAAGAAGAGCGTATCCGGATCTTGTTTACGCGCCGCAATCATCAGCAGATCGCTGGCGTCGGCACTAAAACTCACATCAGCTTGCGCGTTCTGGCTGACAACCAGTTTGCCATTCACCACCGAGGTAAACCATTGCAGGTCAATATCACGCACATGAATACTTAACCAGCGGCCTTCAAGAAACTCCAGCTCGCCATCATCCAGCGCCTGGTGGAATTGCCAGCTTAAGACCTGCTCAAGAACCTGGCGTTTTAGCGCAAATGGCGTCAGTTTTACCGGTACACTCAACAGAGATGGCCCCAAATGCACAATACGGGAACGCAGTTTATCCAACACGAGTTTTACTCCCTGTTTCAACAATCATCCTATTTTGCCATATCAGAAAAATAACATAGCGGCATAAATCAACAATTCCATATGAAATTGCTGCTACCACCAATACAACTTTAACTGCCTTAAATCAAAAATTGTCGCAGCAGGGTTAACTAAAATCCCAGTTCGTTAACATTTTTGCGCTTTGATAGCGCAACCTTCAGGAAAAATTATGGAGCTGCTCTGCCCTGCCGGAAATCTCCCGGCGCTTAAGGCGGCCATCGAAAACGGCGCAGATGCTGTTTATATCGGGCTAAAAGATGATACCAATGCCCGTCACTTCGCCGGCCTTAACTTTACCGAGAAAAAATTGCAGGAAGCGGTGAGTTTTGTCCACCAACATCGCCGCAAACTTCACATCGCAATTAACACGTTTGCGCATCCGGACGGTTACGCCCGCTGGCAGCGCGCCGTGGATATGGCGGCACAGCTGGGTGCCGACGCACTGATCCTCGCCGACCTCGCCATGCTGGAGTACGCCGCCGAGCGTTACCCGCATATTGAGCGTCATGTGTCAGTGCAGGCTTCGGCAACCAATGAAGAGGCGATTAACTTTTATCATCGCCATTTTGACGTTGCCCGCGTGGTGCTGCCGCGCGTGTTGTCGATTCATCAGGTGAAACAACTGGCACGAGTCACCCCTGTACCGCTGGAAGTGTTCGCTTTCGGCAGCCTGTGCATTATGTCGGAAGGCCGTTGCTATCTGTCGTCGTATCTGACAGGTGAGTCGCCCAACACTGTAGGTGCGTGTTCTCCGGCCCGTTTCGTGCGCTGGCAGCAAACGCCGCAGGGGCTGGAATCCCGCCTGAACGAAGTGCTGATCGACCGTTATCAGGATGGCGAAAACGCAGGTTATCCGACGCTGTGTAAAGGGCGTTATCTGGTGGACGGCGAGCGCTATCACGCACTGGAAGAACCCACCAGTCTCAATACCCTTGAGCTGCTGCCGGAGTTAATGGCGGCGAAGATTGCTTCGGTGAAAATTGAAGGCCGCCAGCGTAGCCCGGCGTATGTCAGCCAGGTGGCGAAAGTCTGGCGTCAGGCTATCGACCGTTGTAAGGCCGATCCGCAAAACTTCATACCGCAAAGCGCGTGGATGGAGACACTCGGGTCGATGTCCGAAGGCACGCAGACTACCCTTGGCGCGTATCACCGTAAATGGCAGTGAGAAAAGCAATGAAATATTCCTTAGGGCCAGTGCTATGGTACTGGCCAAAAGAGACGCTGGAAGATTTTTATCAACAGGCCGCTGCCAGCAGCGCCGACGTGATTTATCTTGGTGAAGCGGTATGCAGCAAGCGTCGGGCAACCAAAGTTGACGACTGGCTGGAGATGGCAAAATCGCTCGCCGGAAGTGGCAAGCAGATTGTGCTCTCCACGCTGGCGCTAGTGCAGGCATCTTCCGAACTGGGCGAACTGAAACGCTATGTTGAGAACGGCGAGTTTCTGATTGAAGCCAGCGATCTCGGCGTGGTGAATATGTGCGCTGAACGCAAACTGCCGTTCGTCGCCGGGCACGCGCTAAACTGCTACAACGCGGTGACGCTGAAAATATTGCTTAAACAGGGCATGATGCGCTGGTGTATGCCGGTGGAACTTTCCCGCGACTGGCTGGTGAATCTACTTAATCAGTGCGATGAACTGGGCATTCGCAACCAGTTTGAAGTAGAAGTATTGAGCTACGGTCATCTGCCGCTGGCCTGGTCAGCTCGCTGCTTTACTGCGCGTTCGGAAGACCGCCCGAAAGATGAGTGCGAAACCTGCTGCATTAAGTATCCAAACGGGCGCAACGTGCTGTCGCAGGAGAACCAGCAAGTGTTCGTGCTCAATGGCATTCAGACCATGAGCGGCTACGCTTACAATCTCGGTAACGAGCTGGCATCCATGCAGGGGCTGGTTGATGTGGTCCGCCTGTCACCGCAGGGTACTGACACTTTTGCTATGCTCGACGCCTTCCGCGCTAATGAAAATGGCGCTGCGCCGCTACCATTGACGGCAAACAGCGATTGTAACGGCTACTGGCGGCGGCTGGCGGGGCTGGAACTGCAAGCCTAAGCAAATATGCTCGTCATAATTTGAGTTGCATGTGCTGCGTCTGCGTTCGTTTGAACTGGCGATGGACGTGAAGAAAGAGTTGTTGGGATAGTGTGTTTTAGCCTTATCCGCGCTGGCAACGCTGTCCTACGTAGGCCTGATAAGCGAAGCGCATCAGGCATTGTGTAGGCAGCAGAAATGTCGGATAAGGCACCGCTGATTACTGATACACTGGCAGCAAATTAAAACTCGATAAAATATGCACCAGTGCGTTGCCGACACCAAATACCAGAATCAGTGCAATCATCGGCTTGCCACCCCAGACGCGGAATTTCGGGCTGCCAAAGCGTTTACGCGATGCGCGGGCCAACAGCGCCGGAACAATTGCCGCCCAGATGGTAGCCGCTAAGCCAGCATAACCAATGGCGTACAGAAATCCGTTCGGGAACAACAGCCCCCCCGCGACAGGTGGAGCAAAGGTCAGCAACGCCGTTTTCAAGCGGCCCACTGCTGAGTCATCGAAACCAAACAGATCTGCCAGATAGTCAAACAAACCCAGCGTAACGCCAAGGAACGAACTCGCTACGGCAAAGTTTGAGAACACGACCAGCAGAAGGTCCAGACTACGGCTGTTCAGTACGCCACTTAACGCCTGTACCAGTACATCAATATTGCCGCCTTTCTCTGCGATGCCGATGAACTCCGGACGAGGGATGTTGCCCATCGTTGCCAGCAACCAAATGGTATACAGCGCCAACGCCATCAGCGTACCGTACACCAGACATTTCACGATGGTTTTCGGATCTTTGCCATAATACTTCATCAGGCTCGGCACGTTACCGTGATAACCAAACGATGCCAGACAGAACGGCAGCGTCATCAACAGATACGGTGCATAAGACGCATTGCTTTGTGCAACATTGAACAATATCGCAGGCTGCACATGTCCCAGCAGACTACCGAAAGTGAGGAAGAAGGTAATGACTTTCGCCCCCAGCACAATCGCCGTCATGCGGCTGACAGCTTTGGTGCTCAACCACACCACGAACGCTACTAGCAGTGCAAAAGCAAATCCCGCCGCCCGTGCAGGCACGTTTAGCGACATCTCTACGAAGGTATGATGCAGAATCGAACCGCTGGCAGAAATATAGGCGTAAGTCAGGATATAGAGCACAAAGGCAATGGAAATGCCGTTGACCACGTTCCAGCCTTTGCCCAGCAAATCTTTGGTGATGGTGTCAAAACTCGAACCGATTCGGTAATTCAGGTTAGCTTCCAGAATCATCAAGCCGGAGTGCAACATACAGAACCAGGTAAAGATCAACGCCGCCATTGACCAGAAGAACCAGCTACCTGCCATGACCACTGGCAGAGAAAACATCCCTGCACCAATAATGGTGCCGCCGATAATCACCACGCCGCCAAGCAGCGACGGTGATGTTTGGGTGGTGGTTAGTGTTGCCATGAGGGCTTCTCTCCAGTGAAAAATAGTGCGACTGCGTTGTTATGCATTGCACTGTACCAGTACATGAGTACAAAGGACAGAAAAAAAGCCCCGATTGTTAAAATCGGGGCTGTATATATTATTTTACAGATTGTGTTCGCTATTCAGCGATGATTACGCATCGCCACCGAAGCGACGACGACCGGTAGAGTCATCACGACGCGGTGCGCGGCCTTCACGGCGTTCGCCGCTAAAACGACGACCATCACCACGACCACCTTCACGGCGTTCACCGCTGAAGTTACGACCGCCTTCACGACGTTCGCCACCAAAACCACGACCACCGCCACGACGCTCACCGCCGGTATGCGGCTGTGCATCGCCCAGTAACTGCATGTTCATCGGCTTGTTGAGAATGCGAGTACGCGTAAAGTGTTGCAGTACTTCACCCGGCATACCTTTCGGCAGTTCGATAGTGGAGTGAGAAGCAAACAGCTTGATGTTACCGATGTAACGGCTGCTGATGTCACCTTCGTTAGCAATCGCGCCAACGATATGACGAACTTCAACACCATCATCACGACCCACTTCAATACGATACAGCTGCATATCGCCAACATCACGACGTTCACGACGCGGACGATCTTCACGGTCGCCACGCGGGCCACGGTCGTTACGATCGCGCGGACCACGGTCATCACGGTCACGGAATTCACGTTTCGGACGCATCGGCGCATCTGGTGGAACAATCAGAGTACGTTCACCTTGTGCCATTTTCAGCAGTGCGGCGGCCAGCGTTTCGAGATCCAGCTCTTCACCTTCGGCAGTCGGCTGAATTTTGCTCAGCAGTGCACGGTATTGATCCAGATCGCTGCTTTCCAGCTGCTGCTGTACTTTAGCGGCGAATTTTTCCAGACGGCGTTTGCCCAGCAGTTCTGCGTTCGGCAGTTCAACTTCCGGAATTGTCAGCTTCATTGTGCGTTCGATGTTGCGCAGCAGACGACGCTCGCGGTTCTCAACGAACAGCAGCGCACGACCCGCACGACCCGCACGACCGGTACGACCGATACGGTGAACGTAAGACTCAGAATCCATCGGGATATCGTAGTTTACGACCAGGCTGATACGCTCAACATCCAGGCCACGGGCCGCAACGTCGGTCGCAATCAAGATGTCCAGACGACCATCTTTCAGGCGCTCCAGAGTCTGCTCACGCAGCGCCTGGTTCATGTCACCGTTCAGCGCGGCGCTGTTGTAGCCATTACGCTCAAGGGCTTCTGCCACTTCCAGAGTCGCGTTTTTGGTACGTACGAAAATAATCGCCGCATCAAAATCTTCCGCTTCCAGGAAACGTACCAGTGCTTCGTTTTTACGCATACCCCAGACAGTCCAGTAGCTCTGGCTGATGTCAGGACGGGTAGTCACGCTGGACTGAATGCGCACTTCCTGCGGCTCTTTCATAAAGCGGCGGGTAATGCGACGAATCGCTTCCGGCATAGTTGCAGAGAACAGAGCGGTCTGATGACCTTCCGGGATCTGCGCCATAATGGTTTCAACGTCTTCGATGAAGCCCATGCGCAGCATTTCGTCAGCTTCATCCAGAACCAGACCGCTCAGTTTAGAGAGGTCCAGAGTGCCACGTTTCAGGTGGTCCAGCAGACGGCCCGGAGTACCGACAACGATCTGAGGCCCCTGACGCAGGGCGCGTAATTGCACGTCATAACGCTGGCCGCCGTACAGGGCAACCACGTTTACGCCGCGCATGTGTTTAGAGAAATCCGTCATTGCTTCAGCAACCTGTACCGCCAGTTCGCGGGTCGGTGCCAGCACCAGAATCTGTGGTGCTTTCAGCTCAGGATCAAGATTCTGCAGCAGAGGTAAAGAGAATGCTGCAGTTTTTCCGCTCCCCGTCTGGGCCATCCCCAGAACGTCGCGGCCATTCAGCAAGTGCGGGATACACTCTGCCTGAATTGGAGATGGTTTTTCGTAACCCAGATCGTTAAGGGCTTCAAGGATAGGAGCCTTCAGGCCCAGATCTGCAAAAGTGGTTTCGAATTCAGCCATGTAGTACGTGTGCCTCAAAATTAATGGCGGCCAGTCTACATAACTCATCATGAAATTGATCAGCAATTTTCATTGAAAAGTGTGAACCGGCTCAAAGTAGGTGTATTAACGAACAACAACGCCCTCACCCGTTAAGGTGATGGCAATCAAAAAAGATTACGGGCTGATGTGTACGTCAGCTATTGCTGGTCCGATTCTGCCAGGTCATCTTGGTCCTGGCCCAGGAGCGATAATTCCAACAATGCGTATCGGTGCTCAACAAAGTTATGAACGTTGTTGGCAACCGCCAGTTTGAACAGTGCCGTGGCGCTGTCCAAATCCCCCAGACTTAGGTAGTACTTACCTAAATAGAAGTTGGTTTCACTGAGATGCTCAGCGAGCGAGGTGTTATCCGTTGCGTCCGCCTTGAGCCTTTCCATTAACGTTTGTTCGCTAATGTTGCCCAGGTAGAACTCGACAATGTTCCATCCCCACTGTTCCTTGTCCGATTTTTCGAAGTGCTGTTTCAACACTTCTTTAGCCTGCTTCTCATCGAGCTTCTGCTCGGCGAGATAAAGCCACAGACTACGGAAAGGATCATTGGGATCGTCTTGATAAAACGCCAGCAGATCATCTTGCGCTAACTTGTCACGACCGCCGTAATATAATGCAATCCCGCGATTCAAGTGCGCGTAGTTGTAAGTTGGATCAAGCTCAAGTACAGAATCAAACGCTTCATAGGCAGCATCAAAATTGCCTGCCTGCGTTAAATATATGCCTAAGTAATTGAATACTTCAGGCATATCCGGTCGGATTGCCAGCGCTTGCGAAAAATCGTTACGCGCTAATGCCCTCAGACCAAGACTATCATACAACACTCCGCGCTCATATAAAAGCTGTGCGCGTTCGTCATCGGTTAAAGCCCGACTGGCAAGGATTTGTTCCATACGTGCCAGAATCACTTCCTGCTGTAAAGTCGGTTGCAATGGTACCGCGAGGACTTCACTTTTACGCCAGGAAGTATTACTGCATCCTGCAAGCGTAAGTGCTGTCGCAACGAAACACCAGCGCAAAAAAGGCTTCATTTCCCACTCCCGAAGACCACGGTTGAATGAACGTCCTGTTCCCGGTTGCTAACAAGGCGTCCTGCCCGGTTAAAAGCCCCCCGCCGCAGCGGAGGGCAAATGGCAACCTTACTCGCCCAGTTCAGCAGCCGGAGCTTCCGGTGCTGCAGCAGGTTGAGACTGCTCAGTCGCTTCTTTAATGCTCAGACGGATGCGGCCCTGGCGATCAACTTCCAGAACTTTCACCGGTACTTCCTGGCCCATTTGCAGGTAATCGGTCACCTTCTCAACGCGTTTGTCAGCGATTTGAGAGATATGTACCAGACCTTCTTTACCGCCGCCGATGGCAACAAATGCACCAAAGTCAACGATACGGGTCACTTTACCATTGTAGACGCGGCCCACTTCGATTTCTGCGGTGATTTCTTCGATACGACGAATAGCGTGTTTCGCTTTCTCGCCGTCGGTCGCTGCGATCTTCACAGTACCGTCATCTTCGATTTCGATGGTGGTGCCAGTTTCTTCGGTCAGGGCACGGATAACAGAACCGCCTTTACCGATAACGTCTTTGATCTTGTCCGGGTTGATCTTGATGGTATGGATACGCGGAGCGAACTCAGAGATATCGCCGCGCGGCGCGTTTATCGCCTGTTCCATTACGCCCAGGATGTGCAGACGCGCACCTTTAGCCTGGTTGAGCGCAACCTGCATGATCTCTTTGGTGATACCTTCAATTTTGATATCCATCTGTAGTGCAGAAATACCGTCGCGGGAGCCCGCAACTTTGAAGTCCATATCGCCCAGATGATCTTCGTCACCCAGAATGTCAGACAGTACAACGTAGTTGTCGCCTTCTTTCACCAGACCCATTGCGATACCGGCAACAGCGGCTTTGATTGGCACACCGGCGTCCATCAACGCCAGAGACGCGCCGCACACAGAAGCCATAGAAGAGGAACCGTTGGATTCGGTGATTTCAGACACCACACGTACGGTGTACGGGAATTTGTCCATATCCGGCATTACTGCCAGCACGCCGCGCTTCGCCAGACGACCATGACCAATTTCACGACGCTTCGGAGAACCGACCATGCCAGTTTCGCCTACGGAGTACGGAGGGAAGTTGTAGTGGAACAGGAAGGTGTCAGTACGTTCGCCCATCAGTTCATCAAGAACTTGCGCGTCACGTGCAGTACCCAGCGTTGCGGTAACCAGCGCCTGCGTTTCACCACGGGTGAACAGCGCAGAACCGTGAGTACGCGGCAGCACGCCAGTACGCACATCCAGACCACGGATCATATCTTTTTCACGACCGTCGATACGCGGTTCGCCTGCCAGTACGCGGCTACGAACAACGTTTTTCTCGATAGCGTGCAGAATTTCACCCAGTTCGTTTTCGTCCAGGGTTTCATCTTCAGCAAGCAGCGTCGCGATGGTTTCAGATTTGATGACATCAACCTGCGCATAACGCTCTTGTTTGTCAGTGATGCGGTAAGCATCGCTCAGACGAGCTTCAGCCAGCGCAGCAACGCGTGCGTTCAGCGCTTCGTTTACCGGCTCCGGCTGCCAGTCCCAACGCGGCTTACCGGCTTCTTTCACCAGTTCATTGATGTTCTGAATAACAACCTGCTGTTGTTCATGACCGAACACTACTGCGCCCAGCATCTGGTCTTCGCTCAGCAGTTCAGCTTCAGATTCAACCATCAGTACAGCGGCTTCAGTACCCGCAACAACCAGGTCCAGCTTGCTCTCTTTCAGCTCGTCCTGAGTCGGGTTCAGTACGTACTGGTCATTGATGTAACCTACGCGGGCAGCACCAATCGGACCATTGAACGGAATACCAGACAGAGACAGCGCTGCAGAAGCACCAATCATCGCAACGATATCCGGGTTAACCTGCGGGTTAACAGAAACCACGGTGGCGATAACCTGAACTTCGTTGACGAAGCCTTCCGGGAACAGCGGGCGAATCGGGCGGTCAATCAGACGCGCGATCAGGGTTTCGCCTTCGCTTGGGCGGCCTTCACGACGGAAGAAGCTACCCGGGATACGACCAGCAGCGTAGGTACGCTCCTGATAGTTAACGGTCAGTGGGAAGAAGTCCTGACCTGGTTTGGCTTTTTTCTGGCCCACAACGGTAACAAATACCGCGGTGTCATCCATGCTAACCATAACAGCGGCAGTCGCCTGACGAGCCATCATACCGGTTTCCAGAGTCACGGTGTGTTGGCCGTACTGGAATTTACGAACGATCGGATTAAGCAATGTAATATCCTTTATCTTTCCTGGACAGTACCTTACGGCACTGGTGTTAATACACGATCTTCTGCGCATCCTCGCGACTAATGACAACCCTAACCCAGCCAAATGTGGGTAAAGCCTCTCATTAGCCGCGCGAACCTCTGCAACGGAAGATCATTCATAGCAACAATACATTAGTTTCCAGTGAATTGCTGCCGTCAGCTTGAAAAAAGGGGGCACTCAGGCCCCCTTTTCTGAAACTCGCAAGAATTAGCGACGCAGACCCAGGCGCTCGATGAGCTGGGTGTAACGTGCTACGTCTTTACGTTTCAGGTAGTCGAGCAGTTTACGACGCTGAGAAACCATGCGCAGCAGACCACGACGGCTGTGGTGATCTTTTTTGTGCTCTGCAAAGTGGCCCTGCAGGTGGTTGATCTGTGCAGTCAGCAGTGCTACCTGAACTTCGGTAGAACCGGTGTCGTTTGCGTCACGACCAAACTCAGAAACGATTTTAGCTGTTGCTTCAGTACTTAGAGACATTTTAAAACTCCAAAGTATATAAAATGAAAGGACGCCGATCTCTAATTCAGCGATCCCAGTGTACGTTACGCAAAGTGTTAAACAATTTACGCGACGTTAAGCGGCAGTATTCTACTCGTAGCGACCTGTTATCGCAAGATGGTTAACATTACGCCAGATATTCAACCACCAGTCGACGAGGCGCAACGCGGCCTTCATCGTCAATTTCACCCATACCGATAAACTTGCCGTTTTCACCTTCTGTAACACGAACCAGTCCTTCCAGCGGCGCACCAGAGGTACGAACCGGGTTACCATTTTTGAAGTAAACAGAAGACGTTAACGGAAGATTCACCACCGGATAGTCCGAAGCTGGACTGTCCATTGGCATCAGTAATGGATCAAGTAACTCCGCAGCCGGAATATCCTGCTGTTCAGCTTGCTCAACCAGTTCACGCAGATGTTCCAGGGTCACCATCCGTTCAACCGGATATTTACTTACAGCCAGACGACGCAGGTAAATAACATGCGCGCCACAGCCGAGTTTTTCACCCAGGTCGTCAATGATTGTGCGGATATAGGTGCCTTTTGAGCAGTGAATTTCCAGCTCCAGTTCATTGCCTTCGTGGCGAATAAACAGCAATTCATAAACGGTAATCGGGCGTGCTTCACGCGGGACTTCAATGCCCTGACGCGCATATTCGTACAGTTTTTTGCCCTGGTATTTAAGTGCTGAATACATCGAAGGGATTTGTTCTATATCACCGCGGAAAGTATCCAGTGCCGCCGCCAGTTGCTCTGCACTAAAGGTTACCGGACGTTCTTCAACGATTTGTCCGTCTGCGTCAGAAGTATCAGTACGCTGTCCAAGACGCGCAATCACCCGATAGCGTTTGTCGGAGTCCAGCAGATACTGGGAAAACTTCGTCGCTTCCCCGAGGCAAATCGGCAACATACCGGTCGCCAGCGGATCCAGCGCACCGGTATGCCCGGCACGGTTGGCGTTATAAATCCGTTTCACTTTTTGCAGCGCATCGTTGCTGGACATACCCTGCGGTTTATCCAGCAACAAAACGCCATTAATGTCGCGACCGCGACGACGAGGACGACTCATTAATCCTCCTTGCTGTTGTCGTCCGGGTTAACACGACGTTCTTCGTCATGTTTGACCACGCTGGTCACCAGGTTTGACATACGCATCCCTTCAACCAGTGAGTTGTCATAGAAGAAAGTCAGTTCCGGCACGATACGCAGGCGCATGGCTTTGCCAAGCAGACTGCGTATAAAACCAGAAGCTTCCTGCAACGCTTTGATGCCCGCTTTAACCGCGTCTTCATCTTTGTCGTTGAGGAACGTCACATATACTTTGGCATACGCCAGGTCACGAGACATTTCGACACCGGAAACGGTGGTCATCATGCCCAGACGAGGGTCTTTAATTTCACGTTGCAGGATGATTGCTATCTCTTTTTGCATTTCCTGCGCTACGCGCTGCGGGCGACCAAATTCTTTCGCCATAATAAATTCTCCTGACAAAAAAGGGGCCATAAGCCCCTTTTAGATTATTGACAAAGTGCGCTTTGTTCATGCCGGATGCGGCGTGAACGCCTTATCCGGCCTACAAAAACATGCAATTTCAATAGATTGCAGAGATTGCGTAGGCCTGATAAGCGTAGCGCATCAGGCAATTTTGCGTTTGTCATCATTCTCAGGCGGCTCAGATTGTTGACAAAGTGCGCTTTGTTCATGCCGGATGCGGCGTGAACGCCTTATCCGGCCTACAAAACATGCAATTTCAATAGATTGCAGAGATTGCGTAGGCCTGATAAGCGTAGCGCATCAGGCAATTTTGCGTTGTTCATGCCGGATGCGGCGTGAACGCCTTATCCGGCCTACAAAAACATGCAATTTCAATAGATTGCAGAGATTACGTAGGCCTGATAAGCGTAGCGCATCAGGCAACAGTTGCCGGATGCAGCATAGATGCCCTATCCAGCCTACAGCCAATCAACCTTATGCAATCGTACGCTGAATCTCGATAATCTCGAATACTTCGATCATATCGCCAGTGCGGACGTCGTTGTAGTTCTTAACGCCGATACCACATTCCATACCGTTACGGACTTCGTTAACGTCATCTTTGAAGCGACGCAGGGACTCCAGCTCACCTTCGTAGATAACCACGTTGTCGCGCAGAACGCGGATCGGGTTGTGACGTTTAACCACACCTTCGGTAACCATACAGCCTGCGATGGCACCAAATTTCGGTGATTTGAACACATCGCGAACTTCTGCCAGACCGATAATCTGCTGTTTCAGTTCCGGAGACAGCATACCGCTCATCGCTGCTTTCACTTCGTCGATCAGGTTATAGATGACGGAGTAGTAACGCAGATCCAGGCTTTCCGCTTCAATCACTTTACGTGCAGAGGCATCAGCACGTACGTTGAAGCCAACCAGGATGGCGTTGGATGCCGCAGCCAGGGTGGCGTCGGTTTCGGTGATACCCCCTACGCCAGAACCGATGATCTTCACTTTAACTTCGTCAGTAGACAGTTTCAGCAAGGAGTCGGAGATCGCTTCCACGGAACCCTGAACGTCTGCCTTCAGCACGATGTTTACTTCGTGAACTTCGCCTTCGGTCATGTTGGCGAACATGTTCTCAAGTTTCGATTTCTGCTGACGTGCCAGTTTAACTTCACGGAATTTGCCCTGACGATACAGTGCCACTTCACGCGCTTTCTTCTCGTCACGGACAACGGTCACTTCGTCACCCGCTGCCGGAACACCGGACAGACCGAGGATTTCCACCGGAATGGACGGACCGGCTTCCAGCACTTCCTGACCCAGTTCGTTACGCATCGCACGAACACGTCCATATTCGAAGCCGCACAGAACGATATCGCCCTTGTGCAAAGTACCTTCACGTACCAGGACGGTGGCAACCGGGCCACGACCTTTATCCAGGAAGGATTCGATAACCGCACCGCTCGCCATACCTTTACGTACCGCTTTCAGCTCGAGAACTTCTGCCTGCAGCAGGATAGCGTCCAGCAGATCGTCGATACCAGTACCCGCTTTCGCAGACACGTGTACGAACTGACTTTCACCGCCCCACTCTTCCGGCAGGATACCGTACTGGGAGAGCTCGTTCTTAACGCGATCTGGATCAGCCTCTGGTTTGTCGATCTTGTTCACTGCAACGACAACCGGCACGCCAGCCGCTTTCGCATGCTGGATTGCTTCAATAGTCTGCGGCATTACGCCGTCGTCAGCAGCAACAACCAGGACGACGATGTCAGTTGCCTGCGCACCACGTGCACGCATTGAAGTAAACGCGGCGTGCCCTGGGGTGTCCAGGAAGGTGATCATGCCGTTTTCAGTTTCAACGTGGTATGCACCAATGTGCTGGGTAATGCCGCCCGCTTCGCCAGAGGCCACTTTCGTTGAACGAATGTAGTCCAGCAAAGAGGTTTTACCATGGTCAACGTGCCCCATGATGGTCACAACCGGCGCGCGCGGTTCAGCCGCAGCACCCGTGTCACGGTCGCTCATTACCGCTTCTTCCAGCTCGTTTTCACGACGCAGGATAACTTTGTGGCCCATCTCTTCAGCAACCAGCTGTGCGGTTTCCTGATCGATAACCTGGTTGATGGTTGCCATTGCGCCCAGTTTCATCATCGCTTTGATGACCTGAGAGCCTTTAACCGCCATCTTGTTAGCCAGTTCGCCAACGGTGATGGTTTCGCCGATCACAACATCACGGTTAACGGCCTGAGCTGGCTTCTGGAAGCCTTGCTGCAGCGAAGAACCTTTACGTTTTCCACCTTTACCGCCACGTACTGCTGCGCGTGCTTCTTCACGATCAGCTTTTGATTCAGCGTGTTTGTTGCCTTTCTTCGGACGCGCTGCTTTCGCGTTACGGCCACGGCCACGGCCACCTTCGACCTCACGATCGCTTTCGTCTTCTGCCTGGCGAGCATGTTGAGAAGTAGTGACATGATAATCGCTGGAATCTTCAGTCGGTTCCGCGTTATCAGTCCATTTGTTTTCTTCCGCCATACGACGTGCTTCTTCAGCAACGCGACGTGCTTCTTCTTCGAGTTTACGACGCGCTTCTTCTTCGGCTTTACGCTTGAGCTCTGCTGCTTCCTGCTCACGGCGGGCTTTTTCAGCCTGGGCGTTTTTAGTCATATCGTCTTGTTGATTGCTCACTTTGTCTTTTTCCGCAGCTTCACGTTTCGCTTGTTCAGCAGCTTCACGCTTAGCTTGTTCTGCGGCCTCACGTTCAGCTTTTTGTTGAGCCTCGCGTTTAGCCGATTCTTCTGCCTCACGACGGGCTTGCTCTTCCGCTTCACGCTGCGCTTGCTCTTCCGCGGCAAGGCGTTCAGCCTCTTGCGGATCGCGTTTCACAAAGGTGCGTTTCTTGCGGACTTCGATTTGTACCGATTTGCTTTTTCCACCGGTACCAGGAATGTTAAGGGTGCTGCGTGTTTTACGTTGCAGCGTCAATTTGTCCGGGCCTGAATTTTTCTGATTCAGGTGGTCAATCAAAGTCTGTTTCTCTTGTGCGGACACAGAGTCGTCAGCAGACTTCCGGATACCTGCATCAGCAAATTGCTGTACCAGGCGTTCCACGGAGGTCTGTCGCTCTGCGGCCAGCGTTTTAATCGTTACATCTGTCATGCTGTTCCTTCCTGCTACAGTTTATTACGCTTCGTCACCGAACCAGCAAATATTACGGGCAGCCATAATCAGTGCTCCGGCTTTTTCGTCGGTCAACCCTTCGATATCAGCCAGATCATCAATGCCCTGTTCGGCGAGATCTTCCAGCGTACAAACGCCACGGGCGGCCAGTTTGAATGCCAAATCACGATCTATTCCTTCAAGGTTCAGCAGATCGTCAGCCGGTTTGTTATCACCGAGGCTTTCTTCCTGGGCCTGTGCAATGGTGGCCAGTGCATTTTTAGCACGCTCGCGCAGTGCTTCAACGGTCGGCTCATCAAGGCCTTCGATTTCCAACAGCTCTTTCATCGGCACATAGGCCAGTTCTTCCAGCGTCGAGAAGCCTTCTTCTACCAGAACTGTCGCGAAGTCTTCGTCGATGTCGAGATATTTGGTGAAGGTGTCGATCGCTGCGTGCGCTTCCGCCTGATGCTTAGCCTGCAGGTCGTCAACGGTCATCACGTTGAGTTCCCAACCACTCAGTTGCGAAGCCAGACGCACGTTCTGACCGTTACGGCCAATCGCCTGCGCCAGGTTACCGGCTTCAACGGCGATATCCATGGTGTGTTTATCTTCATCCACCACGATAGAAGCAACGTCTGCTGGCGCCATTGCGTTAATCACGAACTGCGCCGGGTTATCATCCCACAGGACGATATCAATACGCTCGCCGCCCAGTTCAGTAGAAACCGCCTGAACACGCGCGCCACGCATACCTACGCAAGCACCTACCGGATCGATACGTTTATCGTTGGTTTTCACCGCGATTTTCGCACGAGAACCCGGGTCACGAGCCGCTGCTTTAATTTCAATCACTTCTTCGCCGATTTCCGGCACTTCAATGCGGAACAGTTCGATCAGCATTTCTGGCCTGGAACGGGTGACGAACAGCTGCGCGCCACGCGCTTCCGGGCGAACGGAATAGAGCACGCCACGAACACGGTCACCCGGGCGAAAGTTTTCACGCGGCAGCATATCTTCGCGCAGGATCACGGCTTCAGCGTTGTTGCCCAGATCCAGAGAGATGTTGTCGCGGTTTACTTTTTTCACCACGCCAGTGATGATTTCACCTTCGTGTTCACGGAACTGATCAACCACCATCGCACGTTCGGCTTCACGCACTTTCTGCACGATAACCTGTTTTGCCGTCTGGGTGGTGATACGGTCAAAGGTAACAGACTCAATCTGATCTTCAACGTAATCGCCCAGGTTCAGGCTTTCATCTTCATAACGTGCCGCTTCAAGGGTGATTTCCTTGGTCGGCTGGGTGACTTCATCAACAACTAACCAGCGACGGAAGGTGTCAAAATCACCGCTTTTGCGATCGATCTGTACGCGGACGTCGATCTCTTGTTCATATTTTTTCTTTGTTGCTGTCGCCAGCGCGCTTTCCAATGCTTCGAAAATCTTCTCGCGAGGTAGCGCCTTTTCATTGGATACGGCTTCAACTACAGCCAAAATTTCTTTGTTCATCGCGGGCTTTTCACCTCATCCAGACTATTAAAAGTGGGGAACCAGGTTCGCCTTCTGGATATTACTCAGCGCGAACACTTCATCTTTACCTTCGACGGTAACTGTGATCATTTCACCGTCTACCGCTTTGATAACGCCCTGCCATTTACGACGGTTTTGTACCGCCATACGGAGAACCAGAGTCACCTCTTCTCCGACAAAACGGGCGTAGTGTTCAGCCGTGAACAGTGGGCGATCGAGACCCGGTGAGGAGACTTCCAGGTTATAAGCAACGGTGATGGGATCTTCAACATCCAGCACAGCACTTACCTGGTGGCTCACATCAGCACAATCATCAACATTGATGCCATCTTCACTATCAATATAGATGCGCAGTGTGGATGTGCGACCGCGAATAAACTCGATGCCAACCAGTTCAAAACCCAGGGCCTCAACTGGCGCAGTAATCATCTCTGTTAATTTTTGCTCTAATGTGGACAAGCCCACCCCCAAGACATAAAAAAAGGGCCTAAAGCCCAGTTATTCTGTAGTCAGATAACAAAAAACCCCGATAAATCGGGGCTTTATATAACTGAACCCTATAACCGCAACTGCGGTCTGGAGCACTTTCCAGAAGGATTTTTTTCAAATCCCACTACGAAGGCCTAAGTCTTCACAGTATATTTGAAAAAGGACTCTAAGGGAAAGTGGTTGCGGGGGCCGGATTTGAACCGACGACCTTCGGGTTATGAGCCCGACGAGCTACCAGGCTGCTCCACCCCGCGCCTGAAACGTGGCAAATTCTACTCGTTTTGGGTAAAAAATGCAAATACTGCTGGGATTTGGTGTACCGAGACGGGACGTAAAATCTGCATGCATTATAGTGATCCACGCCTCATTTTGTCAACGTTTATTGCTAATCACGTGAATGAATATCCAGTTCAACTTTCATTTGTTGAATACTTGTGCCTTCTCCTGCGCTCCCTTAAGCGCATTATTTTACAAAAAACACACTAAACTCTTCCTGTCTCCGATAAAAGATGATTAAATGAAAACTCAGTTATTTTGCATAAAAATTCAGTGAGAGCGAAAATTCAGGCTCATCATCAGTTAATTAAGCAGGATGTTATTTTATGACGACGATTCTCAAGCATCTCCCGGTAGGTCAACGTATTGGTATCGCTTTTTCCGGCGGCCTGGACACCAGTGCCGCACTGCTGTGGATGCGACAAAAGGGAGCGGTTCCTTATGCATATACTGCAAACCTGGGCCAGCCAGACGAAGAGGATTATGATGCGATCCCTCGTCGTGCCATGGAATATGGCGCGGAGAACGCACGTCTGATCGATTGCCGCAAACAACTGGTAGCCGAAGGTATTGCCGCTATTCAGTGCGGTGCATTTCATAACACCACCGGCGGCCTGACCTATTTCAACACGACGCCACTGGGCCGCGCCGTGACTGGCACCATGCTGGTTGCTGCCATGAAAGAAGATGGCGTGAATATCTGGGGTGACGGCAGCACCTATAAAGGAAACGATATCGAACGTTTCTATCGTTACGGTCTGCTGACCAATGCTGAACTGCAGATTTACAAACCGTGGCTCGATACTGATTTTATCGATGAACTGGGTGGCCGTCATGAAATGTCTGAATTTATGATTGCCTGCGGTTTCGACTACAAAATGTCTGTCGAAAAAGCCTACTCCACGGACTCCAACATGCTTGGTGCTACACACGAAGCGAAGGATCTGGAATACCTCAACTCCAGCGTCAAAATCGTCAACCCGATTATGGGCGTGAAGTTCTGGGATGAGAGCGTGAAGATCCCGGCAGAAGAAGTCACAGTACGCTTTGAGCAAGGCCATCCGGTGGCGCTCAACGGTAAAACCTTTAGCGACGACGTAGAAATGATGCTGGAAGCTAACCGAATCGGCGGTCGTCACGGTCTGGGCATGAGCGACCAGATCGAAAACCGGATCATCGAAGCGAAAAGCCGGGGTATTTACGAAGCTCCGGGGATGGCGCTGCTGCACATTGCGTATGAACGTCTGCTGACCGGTATTCACAACGAAGACACCATTGAGCAGTATCACGCGCATGGTCGTCAGTTGGGCCGTTTGCTGTATCAGGGACGTTGGTTTGATTCCCAGGCGCTGATGCTGCGTGACTCCCTGCAACGCTGGGTTGCCAGCCAAATTACCGGTGAAGTTACCCTGGAGCTGCGCCGTGGCAATGATTATTCGATCCTGAATACCGTCTCAGAGAACCTGACCTACAAGCCAGAGCGTCTGACGATGGAAAAAGGCGACTCTGTGTTCTCGCCAGATGATCGTATCGGTCAACTGACCATGCGCAACCTGGATATCACCGATACCCGTGAGAAACTTTTCGGTTATGCCAAAACTGGCCTGCTCACCTCCTCTGCCGCTTCTGGCGTGCCGCAGGTGGAGAATCTGGAAAATAAAGTTAAGTAATCTCAGAATTTTCGTGATAAAGGCCGCCGATGCGGCCTTTTTTACGACCAATATAATGTGATTCGCATAACGATTTAGATCTCTGTTCCAGCAAAGCTGGTCAATATCATGAGTTCATTAATATCGCTTGTCGCATGCAAAACTGAAGCTGAACGAACTATTGCACCGGATTCGTTTGGCGTACGAAAGACTACGGAAATTGGTCAAGTTGATGAGTTTCAGGACGGGTCAACGTGTCAACGCTATTCAGGACGGGCATAATAACGAAAAAAGACGCTTTTCAGCGTCTCTTTTCTGGAATTTGGTACCGAGGACGGGACTTGAACCCGTAAGCCCTATTGGGCACTACCACCTCAAGGTAGCGTGTCTACCAATTCCACCACCTCGGCACGGATACTACTTTTTAGTTCGGGATATCGCTGGTCGGCTTAGCCGGAGCAGCAGGCTGAGTTTGTTCGGTTTTCGCCGGCGCACTCAGGTTTTCCCATTCGCTACCTTTATTGGTTTTGTTGCTATTAATGTTACCCAGCACCAGACTGATGATGAAGAATAACGTTGCCAGCAGCGCCGTCATGCGGGTCATGAAGTTACCAGAACCACTTGAACCAAACAGCGTAGCGGAAGCGCCTGCTCCGAAGGAGGCTCCCATATCAGCGCCTTTACCTTGTTGCAGCATGATCAGACCAACAAGGCCAATTGCCACAATAAGGAAAACTACTAAAAGAGCTTCGTACATAATCAACCTGTTCCTTGCGGAGTTGCCGCGTACCAATGCTTCAACCAATAAAGCGGGAGTTTTTAATCTTTCCCACTGAAGCGGGTGTGAATACTAACCAAAGCGAATGACCTTCGCAAGGGCAATTTTATCGCATTGTATCAACTGCGGAAAAAAACAGCAAAACCGATGTGTTCGCCGAGAAAAAAGGCGACAATCGCCGCCTTTTTAGCCAGTTATCTAACGCTTTAAACGGCTTTTACTGCATCGGCGATGCGGTGTGCAAATTCAGTCACCTGCGCTTCGTCTTCACCTTCGACCATCACGCGAATTAACGGTTCGGTACCGGATTTACGCAACAGCACACGTCCACGGCTACCCAGCGCCGCTTCAACTTCTGCGGTCACAGCTTTGACTGATTCATGCTCCAGCGGATCGCCGCTACCTGCGGTGTAACGCACGTTAACCAGAATCTGCGGGAACATTTTCATGCCGCTGCAAAGGTCGTGCAGGCTCATATGGTTACGCGCCATCGCCGCCAGCACCTGCAAACCAGCAACGATGCCGTCACCGGTAGTGGTTTTATCCAGCAGGATCACATGACCGGAGTTCTCTGCACCGATACGCCAACCTTTCTCCTGCATTTTTTCCAGTACGTAGCGGTCACCCACTTTCGCGCGCGCAAATGGAATACCTAGCTGTTTCAGGGCGAGTTCCAGCCCCATGTTGCTCATCAATGTCCCCACTGCGCCACCACGCAGCTGGCCCTGACGAAGACCTTCACGCGCGATGATATACATGATCTGATCGCCATCGACTTTATTGCCTTCATGGTCAACCATAATCACGCGATCGCCGTCGCCGTCAAAGGCAATACCGAGATCCGCCTTTTCTGTCAGCACACGGGCCTGTAGCGCGCGAACGTCGGTAGCCCCCACTTCGGCATTGATGTTTACACCGTTCGGCTCACAACCGATAGCGATAACGTTCGCCCCCAGTTCACGCAACACGTTCGGCGCAATGTGGTAAGTCGCACCGTTTGCGCAATCCACCACAATCTTCAGTTCACTGAGGCTAAGTTCGTTCGGGAACGTGGCTTTGCAAAACTCGATATAGCGACCCGCAGCATCAACGATACGGCTGGCTTTACCCAGTTCTGCCGAATCAACGCAGCTGATCTCTTTTTCCATTTCCGCTTCGATGGCCTCTTCTACCGCATCCGGCAGTTTGGTACCGTCGATAGAGAAGAATTTAATACCATTATCGTAGAACGGATTATGCGATGCAGATATCACAATCCCGGCTTCTGCGCGGAAAGTCCGCGTCAGATAAGCCACAGCCGGTGTTGGCATTGGACCGGTAAAGAGCGCAGAAAGACCGGCAGCCGCCAGACCTGCTTCCAGTGCAGACTCTAACATATAACCAGAAATACGCGTGTCTTTACCAATAATGATCTTACGAGAGCCATGGCGCGCCAGCACTTTACCCGCAGCCCAACCCAGCTTAAGTACAAAATCAGGTGTGATCGGCGCATCCCCTACACGACCACGAATCCCATCAGTACCGAAATATTTACGATTACTCATAGCGTTTGTTTTCCTTTGCAGACAGAGTGGCTTCCACCACCCGCATCGCTTCTACGGTTTCTTTGACGTCATGAACACGAATGATGTGCGCGCCTTGCATTGCGGCAATGACCGCACAAGCCAGACTACCGCTCAGGCGCTCGGACGGCCCCACGTTCAGCAGCTGCCCAATCATCGATTTTCGTGACATACCCACCAACAGCGGCAGGTTGAAATGGTGAAATTCAGCCAGGCGCGCCAGTAATGAATAGTTATGGGAGAGATTTTTACCGAAACCGAATCCGGGGTCGAGCAACAATTTCTCTTTTGCGATACCCGCCTGCTCGCAACGTGCTATTTGCTCAATAAAGTAGCGATTCACTTCCGCAAAGACATCGTCATACTTTGGGGCTTCCTGCATGGTCTTTGGATTTCCCTGCATATGCATCAGGCAAACGGGCAGACCGGTTTCTGCAGCAGCCTCCAGCGCCCCAGGTTCGGATAGGGAGCGGATATCGTTAATAATGTGAGCGCCGACTTTCGCTGACTCACGGATGACTTCGGGTTTAGAGGTATCAACCGAGATCCAGACTTCGAAGCGTTGAGCAATTGCCTCAACCACAGGAATAACACGTTGTAACTCTTCTTCAACGCTAACTTCCTCCGCCCCTGGGCGTGTGGACTCGCCACCAACGTCAATGATCGTCGCGCCAGCGTTGATCATCAGATTCGCATGTTTCACCGCATCTATCAGCGAGTTATGCGTGCCACCATCCGAAAATGAATCAGGCGTGACGTTGAGGATCCCCATTACGTGAGGATGGCTAAGGTCCAGTGAAGTGCCCTGGGCAAAGAGTTTCATGGTGTTATCCCTGGTATGAATTGATAAGAAAAAACCCCGGAGCACGCCCCGGGGTTTTTGGTACAAATACAGTCATCTGATACGGGAACTTACTTGTCGCCTAACTGCTCTGACATGGTGTTACCCGGGTTTGGCGTACGCGGTTCATCAACCGGACGCGGAGCCTTTGGACTACCATTGTCGCCAGAATTGTTAGAAGCGCCAGGTTCTTCCCAGCCCGCTGGTGGACGTACATCGCGACGTGCCATCAGGTCATCAATCTGCGGTGCATCAATAGTCTCATATTTCATGAGAGCATCTTTCATCGCATGCAGAATATCCATATTGTCGGTCAGAAGCTGACGCGCACGATTATAGTTACGCTCAATCAGTGCTTTCACTTCCTGGTCGATGATCCGTGCCGTTTCATCGGACATATGTTTTGCTTTCGCCACGCTACGGCCGAGGAACACTTCACCTTCTTCTTCCGCATACAGCAGCGGACCCAATTTCTCAGAGAAGCCCCACTGGGTCACCATATTACGTGCCAGGTTGGTCGCAACTTTAATATCGTTGGACGCACCGGTAGAAACATGTTCCGGCCCGTAGATGATCTCTTCTGCCAGACGACCGCCGTACAGCGTAGAAATCTGGCTTTCCAGTTTCTGACGGCTGGCGCTGATTGCGTCGCCCTCAGGCAGGAAGAAGGTCACACCCAGCGCACGACCGCGTGGGATAATCGTCACTTTGTGCACCGGATCGTGTTCCGGCACCAGGCGACCGATAATCGCATGGCCTGCTTCGTGGTAAGCCGTCGATTCTTTCTGCGCTTCCGTCATCACCATGGAGCGACGTTCCGCACCCATCATGATTTTGTCTTTCGCTTTCTCGAACTCAACCATCGACACAACGCGTTTGTTGCCACGAGCAGCGAACAGTGCCGCTTCGTTCACCAGGTTCGCGAGATCCGCACCGGAGAAACCAGGCGTACCGCGCGCAATGATTGCCGCGTCGATATCCGGTGCCAGCGGTACGCGACGCATGTGAACTTTCAGGATCTGCTCACGACCGCGAACATCTGGCAAGCCAACCACAACCTGACGGTCAAAGCGGCCAGGACGCAGCAGTGCCGGGTCGAGTACGTCCGGACGGTTAGTAGCTGCGATAACGATGATACCTTCGTTACCTTCGAAACCATCCATCTCAACCAGCATCTGGTTCAGCGTCTGCTCACGTTCATCGTGACCACCACCCAAACCTGCGCCACGCTGGCGGCCTACGGCGTCGATTTCATCGATAAAGATGATGCACGGTGCTGCTTTCTTCGCCTGCTCGAACATGTCACGAACACGTGATGCCCCCACACCGACGAACATTTCTACGAAGTCAGAACCGGAGATAGTAAAAAACGGAACTTTCGCTTCGCCAGCAATCGCTTTCGCCAGCAACGTTTTACCGGTACCCGGAGGACCGACCATCAGGACGCCTTTCGGGATCTTACCGCCGAGTTTCTGGAAGCGGCTCGGCTCGCGCAGATACTCAACCAGTTCAGCAACTTCTTCTTTTGCTTCGTCGCAGCCCGCAACGTCAGCAAAAGTCGTTTTGATCTGATCTTCCGTCAGCATGCGCGCTTTGCTCTTACCAAACGACATGGCACCTTTGCCACCGCCGCCCTGCATTTGACGCATGAAGAAGATCCAGACACCAATCAGCAACAGCATCGGGAACCAGGAGATAAAGATAGAAGCCAGCAGGCTTGGTTCTTCAGGCGGTTCACCGACAACTTTGACGTTCTTGGTCAACAGGTTATCCAGTAATTTCGGATCCTGAACCGGAATGTAAGTGGTATAACGGTTACTATCTTTCTTGGTAACGTTAATTTCACGTCCGTTGATACGCGCTTCACGAACCTGGTCGTTATTGACCTCTTGTAGGAAGGTAGAGTAATCCACCTTACGGCCATTAGACTCGCTGGGCCCAAAGCTCTGGAATACTGACATCAGCACAACGGCAATGACCAGCCAGAGTATTAGGTTTTTAGCCATGTCACTCAAGGGATTAACCTCTTATTACAACTGTGTTAAAAACAGCGTCAGGATACTCTATATCCAGCATCTTTCAAACTTTCGTCTGAAATCTCCCGGTTAGGGTTTACGCCCGGTCGCTACAATATACACTTCCCGCGAACGTGCACGAGAAGAGTCCGGCTTACGAACTTTGACCTTCGTAAACAGGGAGCGAATTTCCCTTAGATACTCATCGAAACCTTCGCCCTGGAACACCTTCACTACAAAACTGCCACCTGGCGCTAATACATCACGACACATCTCTAGCGCCAGTTCCACCAGATACATGGCACGGGGAATATCCACCGCCGGTGTTCCGCTCATGTTTGGTGCCATATCAGACATGACAACCTGGACTTTGCTGTCGCCAACGCGCTCCAGCAATGCTTTCATCACCAGTTCATCACGAAAATCGCCCTGAAGAAAGTCCACACCAACGATAGGATCCATAGGTAAAAGATCGCAAGCGATGATGCGGCCTTTACCGCCAATTTGGGTGACCACATATTGTGACCACCCCCCCGGGGCAGCGCCAAGGTCGACAACCGTCATTCCCGGTTTAAAGAGTTTGTCACTTTGCTGTATTTCATCAAGTTTAAACCAGGCACGGGAACGTAACCCCTTTTTCTGTGCCTGTTGAACATATTTATCGCTAAAGTGTTCCTGAAGCCAGCGACTGGAGCTGGCAGAACGCTTCTTACCTGTCATTTAACTTTCCCATTGGGATAACTCATCGTAACCAATTGCGTAAATTTTTACGCGCCGATTTGGCGATATATGGGAGATGGCGGTAGAATGACCCGTTTTCAATCCCAACGTAAGCAAAAAATACGATGAATCTGAGTACTAAACAAAAACAGCACCTGAAAGGTCTGGCACATCCGCTCAAGCCAGTTGTTCTGCTTGGCAGTAATGGTTTGACCGAAGGGGTACTGGCCGAGATTGAACAAGCGTTAGAGCACCATGAACTCATCAAGGTGAAAATCGCCACCGAAGATCGCGAAACTAAAACCTTGATCGTGGAAGCTATCGTGCGCGAAACCGGCGCCTGTAATGTACAGGTCATCGGTAAAACGCTGGTGCTTTATCGCCCAACTAAAGAACGTAAAATCTCGCTGCCACGCTAAGATTATCCTAAAGTTACACACATTTGCTGTGTAAAACGAGGGGTTTTCCGCAGGCAGGAGAGCAAAATGCCACGCTCTGTTCGTTGATAAAAGGCCGCATAGCGGCCTTTTTCCTTTCTTTACAATACATCAACATCTTGAGTATTGGGTAATTCTTACAGGTATTCCACCTTGATGACTTCAAATTCTACTTCGCCGCCCGGCGTTTTGATGACCACAACATCATCTTCTTCTTTGCCGATCAGGCCACGAGCAATGGGTGAGTTTACAGAAATCAGGTTCTGTTTAAAGTCAGCTTCGTCATCGCCAACGATGCGATAAGTCTGTTCTTCCTCAGAATCCAGATTCAACACCGTTACGGTAGCACCAAAAATCACACGGCCATTGTTGGGCATTTTGGTGACATCAATTACCTGCGCGTTCGACAGCTTGGCTTCAATGTCTTTGATACGGCCTTCGCAGAAGCCCTGCTGTTCACGAGCTGCGTGGTATTCGGCGTTCTCTTTCAGGTCGCCATGTTCACGCGCTTCCGCGATAGCAGCAATAATTTCAGGACGGCGCACAGATTTCAGAAAATCCAGCTCTTCGCGTAATTTTTCAGCGCCGCGTAAGGTCATCGGAATAGCTTGCATTTGTTATACCTCTTGAATATTCCTGATGGGGTGAGTCTCCACCCACCCCGGCTGTTCGGCCTGCCCGGCATAACTCCTCACCGGGACCAGAAGCAAAAAAATACCGACCCGGATACAAGTCCCAGGTCAGCTACAATTCACATTTTGATAGTCATTTTACCCTGAAGTTCCCGAAGGGTCATCGTTTACTTTATAGGGCGTTGCGCCGTAGTATGACGACTCGATTCCAGGTTGTTAGCGCGAGATTATGCGATTTTCCAGATTTATCATTGGATTGACCAGCTGTATAGCGTTCAGTGTTCAGGCCGCGAATGTTGATGAGTACATTACTCAACTCCCCGCAGGCGCCAACCTTGCTCTTATGGTGCAAAAAGTCGGCGCGTCGGCCCCCGCTATTGACTACCACAGTCAGCAGATGGCACTGCCCGCCAGTACGCAGAAAGTGATTACTGCGCTGGCGGCGTTGATTCAACTCGGCCCCGATTTTCGTTTTACCACTACGCTTGAAACCAAAGGCAACGTGGAAAACGGCGTACTTAAGGGTGACTTAGTGGCGCGATTTGGTGCCGATCCGACATTAAAACGTCAGGATATTCGCAATATGGTCACGACGTTGAAAAAATCTGGCGTCAACCAAATCGATGGCAATGTGTTGATAGATACCTCCATTTTCGCCAGCCACGATAAAGCCCCCGGCTGGCCATGGAATGACATGACACAATGCTTTAGCGCTCCACCTGCTGCCGCCATAGTTGACCGCAACTGTTTCTCCGTCTCGCTATACAGTGCCCCAAAACCTGGTGATATGGCTTTTATACGCGTGGCATCTTATTACCCCGTTACGATGTTCAGCCAGGTTCGCACCCTTCCCCGTGGCTCTGCCGAAGCGCAATACTGTGAACTGGATGTCGTACCAGGCGACCTGAACCGCTTTACGTTAACGGGATGCCTGCCACAACGTTCTGAGCCGCTCCCGTTGGCTTTTGCCGTGCAGGATGGCGCCAGCTATGCCGGTGCAATTCTGAAAGATGAGTTAAAACAGGCAGGTATCACCTGGAGCGGAACACTGCTACGCCAGACTCAGGTTAACGCCCCCGGAACGGTAGTTGCCAGTAAACAGTCGGCTCCGTTGCACGATCTGCTTAAGATTATGCTGAAAAAGTCGGACAACATGATCGCCGATACGGTTTTCCGCATGATTGGTCATGTGCGCTTTAACGTGCCCGGAACTTGGCGGGCCGGGTCGGACGCCGTACGTCAGATCCTGCGCCAGCAAGCCGGTGTCGATATTGGTAACACCATTATTGCCGATGGTTCAGGGCTTTCGCGGCATAACCTGATTGCCCCCGCCACGATGATGCAGGTGCTGCAATATATTGCCCAACACGACAACGAACTTAACTTTATCTCCATGCTGCCGCTGGCGGGCTATGACGGCTCTTTGCAGTACCGTGCAGGTCTGCATCAAGCGGGGGTGGATGGCAAAGTCTCAGCGAAAACGGGGTCGTTGCAGGGGGTGTATAACCTGGCGGGATTCATTACCACGGCGAGCGGGCAACGAATGGCGTTTGTACAATATCTTTCTGGCTATGCCGTAGAACCAGCAGATCAGCGTAATCGCCGTATTCCATTAGTGCGTTTTGAAAGCCGGTTGTATAAAGATATTTATCAGAATAATTAGTTTAAAGAGAAACCCCGGCGCATGACCGGGGTTTCAGATTATTGACAAAGTGCGCTTCGTTTATGCCGGATGCGGCGTGAACGCCTTATCCGGCCTACAAAATCGTGCAAATTCAATATATTGAAATTCTCTTGTAGGCCTGATAGACGTAGCACATCAGGCTTATTTGGCGTTTATCATCAGTGATTAACGCTTGTAAATGAACTCAACGCCTTCTTCGTCGTCTTCGTCCCAGTCGTCATCCCAGTCTTCATCATCCTCTTCAGCAATCTCTTCAAGCTGCTGACGGTGATAATCATCCCACATGAATTCGACTTTCTCAGGCTGTTTCGCTTCTTCTGCCTGCACGACCGGGTTTTCAATGATAAAGGTCATCACATCCCAGCAGAGATCTTTCACGCCCAGTCCGCTTGCTGCAGAGATCAGATAATATTTATCTTCCCAGCCCAGCGCCTCAGCGATCGCTTTCGCTTTCTCTTCAGCTTCTGCCTTATCCAGCAGATCGATCTTGTTGAAGACTAACCAACGCGGTTTCGCCGCCAGATCCTGGCTGTATTTTTCCAGCTCGCTGATAATAATACGCGCGTTTTCAACCGGATCGGTGCCGTCAATCGGATCGATATCGATAAGGTGCAACAGTACGCGGCAACGTTCCAGGTGCTTCAGGAAGCGAATACCCAGACCTGCGCCTTCCGCAGCACCTTCAATCAGCCCAGGAATATCGGCAACAACGAAGCTTTTCTCGTTGTCCATTCGTACCACTCCCAGACTTGGTACCAGCGTGGTAAACGGATAATCTGCCACTTTCGGTTTAGCCGCCGATACCGCGCGAATAAAGGTCGATTTACCCGCGTTTGGCATCCCCAACATACCGACGTCAGCCAGCAGCATCAGCTCCAGCAGCAGCTCGCGCTTATCACCCGGCGTACCGTTGGTTTTCTGCCGTGGAGTACGGTTAACCGATGATTTGAAGCGGGTATTGCCCAGACCGTGCCAGCCGCCCTTGGCAACCAGCAGACGCTGACCGTGTTTGGTCATATCGCCCATGGTTTCGCCGGTCCCCTGATCGATAACGCGCGTACCAACCGGCACTTTAATCGTGACGTCTTTACCGCGCTTACCGGTACAATCGCGGCTTGCGCCGTTCTGACCGCGCTCTGCACGGAAAGATTTTTCAAAACGATAATCGATAAGCGTGTTCAGGTTCTCGTCGGCTTCCATCCATACGTCACCACCATCACCACCGTCACCGCCATCCGGGCCGCCTTTCGGAATATACTTTTCGCGGCGGAAGCTCACGCAACCATTACCGCCATCACCTGCAACGACCAGAATCGATGCTTCATCAACAAACTTCATTTTATTCTCCGTAAATCATTCGCCTGCGCGGGGTTGCGATACCACCGTTGTATGCTTACGTAATCCGCCCCAAATACGATGACCAATGGCGGAATACATCGCGCCCGCAACCACGACAAACGCACCGAGATAACCTAAAAGGTTTAACATCGGTCTGGCGAAGAAATCGGGCCAGGCCAGTGATAAAAGATCTGAAAAAAACAGCGTAAACAGTGGGGTGAGCGTGATGATCGCGCTCACCTGCGCTGCCTGCCAGCGAGCCATCGCTTCCGCCAGGGCGCCATATCCTACCAATGTATTCAGTCCGCAAAAAATTAAACATGCGAGCTGCCAGTGGCTAAGCTGCGCTATCACCCCAGGCTTTGCCAGAGGGAAAAGCGCGATTGTACATAAAGTGTACAACAAAAACAGGATCTGCGGTGAGGCCAGCCGACGCAATAAAACCTTTTGCGCCACGCCATAACTCACCCAAACCGTCGCCGCACCGACCCCAAAGATAACTCCCCAGGTGTAATCGGTGAGCTTTGTAAATATCTCAACCAGACTGGTGTTAAAAAACATTACCAGGCCACTCAGGAGCATCAAAGCCCCCACAACCTGAGTGCTGCGCATTTTCTCTTTCAGGATAAATACGCTGGCAACCATCATGCCAACCGGCGAGAGTTGCCCAATCACCTGCGAAGCGGTCGGGCTCAGGTATTGCAAGGACGAGCTGAACAGAATGAAGTTCCCAAACAGTCCGGCGGTCGCCACTGCTAACAAAATCAACCAGCGTGGCTTACGAAACACGCGTAATGGCGGCAACCTCTTCTTCACCGCAAGAATGGCACCAAGGCCAATACTCGCTATCAAGAAACGGTAAAACACGATTGTCGGAGGTTCCATCACCTCCAGCACCTGCTTCATTGCGATTGGCAGCGCCCCCCAACAAATTGCTGTGGTGAGCGCCAAAAGAATGCCAATGCCTGCCTGCTGCTTCATACCGTATTCCCTGCAAAGCACATTTGCGGATTAACGCCGCACGATGCACATTTTTACCGGTTATCGAATGTAAAAAGCCCCGCAACACGTTGCGGGGCTTTCATCCGTTACCGGGACGCGAAAAACTTATTCAGCTTCGATGCTGATGAATTTACGGTTTTTCGGGCCTTTAACTTCGAATTTCACTTTACCGTCTGCTTTAGCAAACAGAGTGTGGTCACGACCGCAACCTACGTTAGCGCCAGCGTGGAATTTGGTGCCACGTTGACGAACAATGATGCTACCCGCCAGAACGGATTCACCACCGAAACGCTTAACGCCCAGGCGTTTAGCTTCTGAATCGCGACCGTTACGTGTGGAGCCGCCAGCCTTTTTATGTGCCATTTGAAATCTCTCCTCAGGTCTTAGGCGCTGATGCCAGTAATTTTCACATCAGTGAACCACTGACGATGGCCCTGCTGCTTACGATAGTGTTTACGACGACGGAACTTAACGATTTTAACTTTCTCGCCACGACCGTGAGCAACAACTTCAGCTTTGATTACGCCGCCATCAACGAAAGGAACGCCGATTTTGACTTCTTCACCGTTTGCGATCATCAGCACTTCAGCGAACTCAACAGTTTCGCCAGTTGCGATGTCCAGCTTTTCCAGGCGAACGGTCTGACCTTCGCTTACTCGGTGTTGTTTACCACCACTTTGGAAAACCGCGTACATATAAAACTCCGCTTCCGCGCACACCTTTTCAATGATTCAGAGTGCGCTATAAAAATATTCACAATAGGGCGCGAATATTACGCAAAACGTACGCCTTTGACAAGTGCTACAGTCAATACACGAAGAAAAAAAACACAACTTGTACGGTAACGTTTATCTGTGCCATTTTTTCAGTACAATCACCCTATATTCCTAACCATAAACCCTAAGTTGCCTTTGTTCACAGTAAGGTAATCGGGGCGAAAAGCCCGGCTTTTGCGATGAATTTAGAAAAAATCAATGAGTTAACCGCGCAAGATATGGCGGGTGTTAATGCGGCAATTCTCGAGCAGCTTAATTCTGACGTCCAACTGATCAATCAGTTAGGCTATTACATCGTCAGCGGCGGCGGTAAACGTATTCGCCCGATGATTGCTGTACTGGCTGCACGAGCGGTTGGCTATGAGGGAAATGCGCATGTCATCATTGCTGCCCTGATCGAGTTTATCCACACGGCGACTCTGCTACACGACGACGTTGTGGATGAATCAGATATGCGCAGGGGTAAAGCTACCGCCAACGCCGCATTTGGCAATGCCGCCAGCGTGCTGGTTGGCGATTTTATTTATACCCGCGCGTTCCAGATGATGACCAGCCTCGGTTCGCTCAAAGTGCTGGAAGTCATGTCAGAAGCCGTAAACGTCATCGCAGAAGGTGAAGTTCTGCAACTGATGAACGTTAACGACCCGGACATCACTGAAGAAAACTACATGCGCGTTATCTATAGCAAAACCGCGCGTCTGTTTGAGGCTGCCGCGCAGTGTTCCGGGATTCTGGCTGGCTGTACGTCGGAGGAGGAGAAAGGCCTGCAGGATTATGGGCGCTATCTCGGCACCGCTTTCCAGTTGATCGACGATTTGCTCGATTACAATGCCGATGGCGAACAGTTGGGTAAAAACGTCGGCGACGATCTGAACGAAGGTAAACCGACACTGCCGTTGCTGCATGCGATGCATCATGGCACACCAGAACAGGCACAGATGATCCGTACCGCCATTGAACAGGGTAACGGTCGCCATCTTCTGGAACCGGTTCTGGAAGCAATGAACGCTTGTGGATCTCTTGAATGGACGCGTCAGCGTGCCGAGGAAGAAGCAGACAAAGCCATCGCAGCGTTACAGGTGCTCCCGGACACCCCGTGGCGAGAGGCTCTCATCGGCCTCGCGCATATCGCGGTCCAACGCGATCGTTAATCCCTTCGCCTCATCCCGCGCAGTGCGCGGGATGGCTCCAGTAAATTCCATAAAAACACTTATTCAGCGTAATAATGTCTGAAAACTAGTGCATACATCTTTATATATTCTGAATATTCACATCCTTTACAGGAACTTTTTAGAGCAAGCCGCCATCAGGAGTATAGTAATACGCAACAGAACATTCGTTCTGAATGATAGCGACTAACTTAAGGAGTGAGGAAAGATGGAAAGTAATTTCATTGACTGGCATCCCGCAGACATCATTGCGGGTTTGCGCAAGAAAGGAACGTCAATGGCGGCAGAATCTCGCAGAAATGGTTTGAGTTCCTCTACGTTGGCGAACGCATTATCGCGCCCCTGGCCGAAAGGAGAGATGATTATTGCAAAAGCCCTGGGAACTGACCCCTGGGTTATCTGGCCATCACGCTACCATGATCCGCAGACGCATGAGTTTATCGACAGAACACAGTTGGTGCGTAGCTACACTAGACCGAAAAAATAAGTGCTCTGGCGGTAGCCCCGCGAACGGGGCTGCCAGCTCTCAGACGATTACTCGCCTTTCACACGCTCAATATTTGCACCTAAAGCGCGCAGTTTGTCTTCAATGCGTTCGTAGCCACGATCGATGTGATAAATACGATCAACCACCGTCGTCCCTTCTGCAATACAACCAGCCAGCACCAGGCTCGCTGAAGCACGCAAATCGGTTGCCATAACCTGTGCGCCAGAAAGCTTTTCAACACCGTGACAAATAACGGTATTGCTTTCAATTTCGGCATGCGCGCCCATACGACTCAGCTCTGGCACATGCATAAAGCGGTTTTCAAAGACCGTTTCGGTGATGAATCCGGTGCCTTCTGCCACCAGGTTCAACAGCGTGAACTGGGCCTGCATATCGGTCGGGAATGCCGGATGCGGCGCGGTACGTACGTTAACTGCCTTCGGACGTTTGCCATGCATATCCAGGCTAATCCAGTCTTCGCCGACGTCGATGTCCGCTCCAGCGTCACGCAGTTTCGCCAGCACGGCGTCCAGAGTATCTGGCTGCGCGTTACGGCAGATAATTTTGCCGCGAGAGATCGCCGCCGCCACCAGGAAAGTACCGGTTTCGATACGATCAGGCAGCACGCGATAGACACCGCCGCCTAAACGTTCCACACCTTCGATAACGATACGATCGGTGCCCTGACCGCTAATTTTCGCACCCAGCGTGATCAGGAAGTTCGCGGTATCGACGATTTCCGGTTCACGCGCTGCGTTTTCAATAATCGTGGTGCCTTCTGCCAGGGTTGCAGCACACATGATAGTCACCGTTGCGCCAACGCTGACTTTATCCATCACGATATGTGCGCCTTTCAGACGACCGTCGACGGAAGCTTTAACGTAACCTTCTTCCAGTTTGATGGTCGCGCCTAATTGTTCGAGGCCAGAAATGTGTAGATCAACCGGACGCGCACCGATCGTACAACCGCCAGGCAGTGAAACTTGCCCCTGACCAAAGCGTGCTACCAGCGGCCCCAGCGCCCAGATAGAAGCACGCATGGTTTTAACCAGATCGTAAGGTGCGCAGAATACATTAACGTCGCGGGCGTCAATATGCACAGAACCATTACGTTCTACTTTCGCACCCAGCTGGCTTAGCAGCTTCATTGATGTATCGACGTCTTTCAGTTTTGGGACGTTCTGGATCTCTACCGGTTCTTCTGCCAGTAGTGCAGCAAAAAGGATAGGCAGAGCAGCATTTTTAGCGCCGGAAATTGTGACTTCGCCCTGGAGCTTCGTTGGCCCCTGAACACGAAATTTATCCATTTAGTTTGTTCTCAGTTAACAATTCATATCCGCTACCGGCGAATCGCCCATAGCTCAAAAGCCGTTCAGTTTGCGATCGCGCGCCCACTCCGCAGGGGTATACGCTTTGATCGACACAGCATGAATGCGGTTATCCGCAATATATTCCATCAGCGGACCATAGACCGTCTGCTGTTTTTTTACCCGACTCATGCCATCAAACAACTCACCCACGGCAATAACCTGAAAATGGCTGCCATCGCCGGAAACGTGGACTTCCTGGAGGGAGAGAGCGTTCATCAACACGCTCTGAATTTCATTATTTTCCATGGGATCTTCAATCATCAGTTAATAAACCAGCGAAACATCTTAGAGCAAAGTTACGCTGGCATAAATAAGCAAAAAGCCTCGCTGATAAATCAGACAAGGCTCAACTTGCAGGCTGGTTTGCCGGACAGGCGGTTAACGCCATATCCGGCCTGAAAAAATTTAACGAGGCAGAACATCAGCAGGCAAATTATACAATTTTGCCAGGGTATACACTTTGTCGTTTACCCCCTGAAGCGTCACGTTAGTGCCCTGCTTTTTCGCCAGATCAATAAGATGGAGCAGTAGCGCCAGTCCACCCGTATCAACGCGGGATACACGGCTAAGATCGATGGAGGTCATCCCCTTCACCGCCTCCTCACGCATTTCCCAAAGCGGTAACAGAACGTCCTGATCCAGCTCTCCGGATAACGCCAGTGTGTCACCCGTCTGCATCCAGCTCAGTGACTCGCTCATTATTTTTTCTCTTCCAGAGTAATTTTCTGTTGAGCAATCGATTTCAGTTGCGCAGTCAAACCGTCAATACCTTTGGTACGCAGCAGCGTTCCCCACTCGTTTTGTTTGGTGGTGATCATGCTGACGCCTTCGGCAATCATGTCGTAAGCCTGCCAGTTGCCCGTCTGGGAGTTTTTACGCCACTGGAAGTCCAGACGCACCGGCGGGCGGCCATTCGGGTCAATAATGGTAACGCGAATAGGCACAATGGTTTTATCACCCAGCGGCTGTTCTGGCGCTATCTGATAGGTTTGACCGTGATACATCGCCAACGCCTGACCGTAAGCCTGCTTCAGGTACTCACGGAAAGCAGCAAAGTAAGCATCACGTTGAGCTGGAGTTGCACTCTTGTAATACTGGCCCAGCACCAGCGCACCGGCGTATTTCACCTGTACGTATGGCAGCAGTTCCTGATCAACAATGGTGCGTAGGTAGTCCGGGTTGGCCCGAATTTGCGGTTGCTCATTCTTCAGGCGATCGAACGTTTTCTGCGCCGCCTCGTCCATCAGCTTATACGGATTGGTCTGGTCTGCCGCGGTTGCCGCACTCAGCGGTGCAATCACCAGCAACGCGACCATCATTAAACGTTTAAACATGCGTCGGTTCTCCTGAAATTATTTCGTTGTACTCACAGGTTCAGTGGTTTCATTATTACCTGGCACAGAAGCTGGCGCATCTCCACTATTCTTATTGTCATCGCCTTTACTGCCGTAAAGGAACTGACCAATGAGATCTTCCAGCACCATCGCAGACTTGGTGTCCTGAATGGTATCGCCATCCTTCAGGATAGCAGTCCCCAGTTCCGGATCTTCAAAACCGACGTTTAATGCCAGATATTGTTCCCCCAGCAGACCAGAAGTACGAATGCTTAGCGAACTGGTATCAGGAATATGGTTATAACGTTGCTCAATTTCCAGCGTCACGCGCGGCAGATAGGTTTTCGGGTCCAGCGTAATATCTGCCACCCGGCCCACTACAACGCCACCAATGCTAACCGGAGAGCGTGCTTTCAGGCCGCCAATGTTATCGAACGTCGCATAAAGCGTGTAGGTTGGTTCAGTTCGCATGGACGTCACGTTTGCCACCTTCAGGCAAACAAACAGCGCCGCCAGCAGTGCTGCTAATAAAAAGATACCCACCCAAATTTCATTTTTTTTCGTTTGCATGAACTCAATTCCCAAACATCAATGCGGTCAGCACAAAATCCAGCCCCAGAACAGCCAGAGACGAGTGGACAACGGTGCGAGTGGTTGCCCGGCTAATCCCGGCAGACGTCGGGATTGCGTCGTAGCCGTTAAACAACGAAATCCACGTCACCGTAATGGCGAACACCACGCTCTTGATCAGACAGTTGACCAGATCCATACGCCAGTCGACGGCATTTTGCATTGCCGACCAGAAGAATCCGCTATCAATGCCTTTCCAACTGACGCCGACCAGCGAGCCGCCCCAGATCCCCACGGCGACGAAGATGACCGTCAGCAGTGGTAATGAAATAACCCCAGCCCAGAAACGGGGAGAAATAACCCGACGCAACGGGTCTACTGCCATCATCTCCATACTGGAGAGTTGCTCCGTAGCGCGCATCAGGCCGATTTCTGCGGTTAGCGCCGAACCAGCACGCCCGGCAAACAACAACGCGGCAACCACCGGCCCCAGTTCACGCAGTAGCGATAACGCCACCAGCATACCCAGGCTGGTTTCCGCACTATAAGTGGTCAGAACCAGATAACCTTGCAGACCCAGCACCATTCCGATGAACACGCCAGAAACCACAATAATCAGCATCGACAGGACGCCAACATTATAGAGCTGACGCACCAACAGTGGCGCATGTTTGCGAAATTCCGGTTTGCCGACCAGCGCATTGAATAACATTAACCCGGCCCGCCCGAACGTTCTCAGGGTTTTAATCCCTTTATGTCCGAGCGACGCCAGCGCATTTAACAGCATGAGTGGCTTAACTCCCTGGTAAAAGATCAGCGTGATAATCGCCGGCAGGATAACGGAATGGAACAGGCCCGTCAGCTATCCCGTCCAGAAATTGACGTACGCGCGGATCAGGATTCGCCTGCAACGCCTGGGCACTGCCATGCGCGACAATTTTTTTGTCTGCCAGGATCCAGGCGTGATCCGCAATACTTAATACTTCCGGCACATCGTGAGAAACCACCACACAAGTCACGCCCAACGCGCTGTTCAACTCAGAAATCAGCTTCACCAGCACGCCCATCGTGATCGGATCTTGCCCAACAAAGGGTTCATCAAACATGATGAGATCCGGCTCCAGGGCAATCGCACGCGCCAGCGCTGCACGCCGCGCCATCCCACCGGAAAGTTCTGAAGGCATAAGTTTAGCCGCGCCACGCAGCCCAACGGCCTCCAGCTTCATCATCACCGTACTATGCAACAATGGCGCGGGAAGTTGGGTATGTTCGCGCAGTGGATAGGCGACGTTGTCAAATACGTTCATATCAGTGAACAACGCCCCGGACTGAAATAACATGCTCATCCGTTTGCGCACGGTATACAGGCGCGAACGAGACATCGCCGGAATATTCTCACCATCGAAAAGGATCTCACCATGATCTGGTGCGATTTGCCCGCCAATCAGACGGAGTAGCGTCGTTTTACCGATGCCCGATGGCCCCATGATCGCCGTGATCTTCCCTCGCGGCACGGTCAGGGAAATATTCTCGAAGATGCAGCGATTGCCACGCGTAAAACTGACATCGCGCATATCGACTAAATTCGCCACAGACTGCTCCATAATTCACCCTTCGTCTTGCGTTGATTTTATAAGCATGGCGCTCAATTTAACCTTGAACCCAACATATTTACAGAATATTACCCACCGTGGTTAGCGAAAGCTGGCATTTGTTTTACTTTTTAGCCGCATAAAGTCAAAATTAAGAATCTGTTACGGCTTTCTGAAAATCTTCAGCGGACCGGCGAGTATACCTGAAGAAAGGACGTTAGATGCTTTTAGCTACGGCACTGTTAATTGTTGGTTTACTTTTGGTCGTTTACAGTGCCGACCGCCTGGTTTTTGCCGCGTCCATTCTTTGCCGAACCTTTGGCATCCCGCCGCTGATCATCGGCATGACGGTGGTCAGTATTGGTACATCGTTACCAGAAATCATCGTCTCGCTTGCCGCGTCACTGCACGAACAACGCGATTTAGCCGTTGGTACAGCCCTCGGCTCAAACATTATCAATATATTGCTGATCCTCGGCCTGGCTGCGCTGTTTCGTCCTTTTACCGTCCATTCCGATGTTCTGCGCCGTGAATTGCCCTTAATGTTGTTGGTCAGCGTGGTGGCCGGTTCCGTACTCTATGACGGACAACTCAGTCGCAGCGATGGTATCTTTCTCCTCTTTCTGGCTGTGCTATGGCTGCTGTTCATTGTTAAACTTGCACGTCAGGCTGAACGTCAGGGGAGTGACAGCCTGGCCAGAGAGCAGCTTGCAGAGCTGCCGCGTGAAGGTGGATTGTCCGTCGCGTTTTTATGGCTCGGCATTGCGCTGATCATCATGCCAGTGGCCACGCGGATGGTGGTTGATAACGCCACGGTGCTGGCGAATTACTGTGCCATCAGCGAGTTGACGATGGGTCTGACGGCTATTGCTATCGGAACCAGCCTGCCGGAACTGGCAACCACAATAGCGGGAGTTCGCAAAGGTGAAAACGACATTGCTGTCGGGAATATCATTGGCGCAAATATTTTTAATATTGTCATCGTGCTGGGTTTACCCGCGCTGATAACGCCTGGAGAGATTGATCCACTGGCGTACAGTCGTGACTACAGCGTGATGTTGCTGGTGAGCATTATTTTTGCGTTGCTGTGCTGGCGGCGCTCCCCGCAACCGGGCCGTGGTGTAGGGGTATTATTAACTGGCGGATTTATCGTATGGCTGGCGATGTTGTACTGGTTATCGCCAATACTCGTTGAATAACTGGAAACGCATTATGTCGCACGTAGAGTTACAACCGGGTTTTGACTTTCAGCAAGCAGGTAAAGAAGTCCTGGCGATTGAACGTGAATGCCTGACGGAGCTTGATCAATACATCAATCAGAATTTCACGCTTGCCTGTGAAAAGATGTTCTGGTGTAAAGGGAAAGTTGTGGTCATGGGGATGGGGAAATCGGGGCATATTGGACGCAAAATGGCGGCAACGTTTGCCAGCACCGGTACACCTGCATTTTTCGTCCATCCTGGTGAAGCCGCGCATGGCGATTTAGGTATGGTTACCCCGCAGGACGTGGTGATTGCTATCTCTAACTCTGGTGAATCCAGTGAAATCACGGCCTTAATTCCAGTGCTTAAGCGTCTTCACGTGCCGTTAATCTGCATCACCGGTCGCCCGGAGAGCAGCATGGCGCGCGCCGCAGATGTGCATCTGTGTGTTAAAGTAGCGAAAGAAGCCTGTCCGTTAGGGCTGGCGCCGACCAGCAGCACCACCGCCACGCTGGTCATGGGCGATGCCCTCGCCGTTGCGCTGTTAAAAGCACGCGGCTTTACTGCTGAAGATTTTGCGCTCTCACACCCCGGCGGCGCACTGGGTCGTAAACTTCTGCTGCGCGTAAACGATATTATGCATACGGGCGATGAGATCCCGCATGTTAAGAAAACGGCCAGCCTGCGTGACGCGTTGCTGGAAGTTACCCGCAAAAATCTTGGTATGACTGTCATTTGCGATGACAATATGGTGATTGAAGGCATCTTTACCGACGGTGATTTACGCCGTGTCTTCGATATGGGCGTGGATGTTCGTCAGTTAAGTATTGCCGATGTGATGACGCCGGGGGGAATACGTGTGCGCCCTGGCATTCTGGCCGTTGAGGCACTGAACTTAATGCAGTCCCGCCATATCACCTCCGTGATGGTTGCCGATGGCGACCATTTACTCGGTGTGTTACATATGCATGATTTACTGCGTGCAGGCGTAGTGTAAAGATTCAAGGATAAACAACAATGAGCAAAGCAGGTGCGTCGCTTGCGACCTGTTACGGCCCTGTCAGCGCCGACATTATGGCAAAAGCAGAAAACATTCGTCTGCTGATCCTCGACGTCGATGGCGTTCTGTCAGATGGCCTGATTTATATGGGCAATAACGGCGAAGAGCTGAAAGCGTTCAATGTTCGTGACGGTTATGGCATTCGTTGTGCGCTCACCTCTGATATTGAAGTCGCTATCATTACCGGGCGAAAGGCTAAACTGGTAGAAGATCGCTGTGCCACATTGGGGATCACTCATTTGTATCAGGGGCAGTCGAATAAACTTATCGCCTTTAGCGATCTGCTGGAAAAACTGGCGATCGCCCCAGAAAATGTGGCTTATGTCGGCGATGATCTCATCGACTGGCCGGTAATGGAAAAAGTGGGCTTAAGCGTCGCCGTGGCCGATGCACACCCACTGTTGATCCCGCGCGCCGATTACGTGACGCGCATTGCTGGCGGGCGTGGTGCAGTGCGAGAAGTTTGCGACTTATTACTCCTGGCGCAGGGCAAACTGGATGAAGCCAAAGGGCAATCGATATGAGTAAAGCCAGACGTTGGGTTATCATTGTGCTATCACTGGCGGTTCTGGTGATGATCGGCATTAATATGGCCGAAAAAGACGACACCACCCAGGCGGTCGTCGACAACAATGATCCCACCTATAAAAGCGAGCATACGGACACGCTCGTCTATAACCCAGAAGGGGCACTAAGTTATCGATTGATTGCTCAACACGTTGAATATTATTCCGATCAGGCCGTTTCGTGGTTTACGCAGCCGGTACTTACCACGTTTGATAAGGATAAAATCCCGACATGGTCCGTAAAAGCAGATAAAGCCAAACTGACCAATGACCGGATGCTCTATTTATATGGACACGTTGAAGTCAACGCCCTCGTGCCGGACTCTCAACTTCGCAGAATCACGACGGATAACGCGCAGATCAATCTGGTGACGCAGGATGTTACCTCTGAAGACCTCGTCACGTTATACGGAACAACATTTAACTCCAGCGGTCTGAAAATGCGCGGCAACTTACGCAGCAAGAACGCCGAGCTGATTGAAAAGGTTAGAACATCCTATGAAATTCAAAACAAACAAACTCAGCCTTAATCTTGTGCTTGCCAGCTCACTTCTGGCCGCCAGCATTCCGGCATTTGCCGTAACCGGAGACACTGATCAGCCGATCCACATTGAATCGGACCAGCAATCTCTTGATATGCAAGGCAACGTGGTTACCTTTACCGGTAATGTCATCGTCACTCAGGGCACCATCAAAATTAATGCCGACAAAGTGGTCGTTACCCGTCCGGGCGGCGAACAAGGTAAAGAAGTAATTGACGGCTACGGTAAACCGGCAACGTTCTACCAGATGCAGGACAACGGTAAACCCGTTGAAGGTCACGCTTCCCAGATGCACTACGAACTGGCAAAAGATTTTGTCGTTCTGACGGGTAATGCTTATCTGCAGCAGGTCGATAGCAACATTAAGGGCGATAAGATCACTTACCTGGTGAAAGAGCAGAAAATGCAGGCTTTTAGCGATAAAGGTAAGCGTGTAACGACCGTTCTGGTGCCATCGCAGTTGCAGGACAAAAACAACAAAGGCCAGACCCCGGCACAGAAGAAGGGTAATTAATTCGTTATGGCAACATTAACTGCAAAAAACCTTGCAAAAGCCTATAAAGGCCGCCGCGTGGTAGAAGACGTCAGCCTGACCGTCAACTCCGGGGAAATTGTCGGTCTGCTGGGGCCAAACGGTGCCGGTAAAACCACCACTTTCTACATGGTTGTAGGCATTGTGCCTCGCGATGCAGGCAACATCATTATTGATGATGACGATATCAGTCTGCTGCCTCTGCATGCGCGCGCGCGCCGCGGTATCGGCTATCTGCCGCAGGAAGCCTCCATTTTCCGTCGCCTCAGCGTTTACGATAACCTGATGGCGGTACTGCAAATTCGCGATGACTTGACGGCAGAACAACGTGAAGACCGCGCGAACGAGCTGATGGAAGAGTTTCACATTGAGCACCTGCGTGACAGCATGGGCCAGTCACTCTCCGGGGGGGAACGTCGCCGTGTAGAAATTGCCCGCGCACTGGCTGCGAATCCGAAATTTATTCTGCTCGATGAACCGTTTGCCGGGGTTGACCCGATCTCGGTTATCGATATCAAACGCATCATTGAGCACCTGCGCGACAGCGGCCTGGGCGTGCTGATCACTGACCACAACGTGCGTGAAACACTGGCGGTTTGTGAACGCGCTTATATCGTCAGTCAGGGGCATTTGATCGCCCACGGCACGCCTACAGAAATCTTACAAGACGAACACGTTAAGCGTGTATACCTTGGGGAAGACTTCAGACTCTGATAGGGTAGAAGTTTGCGACGTTTTAGCAGGAGAGTACGATTCTGAACATGAAGCAAGGTTTGCAACTCAGGCTTAGCCAACAACTGGCGATGACGCCACAGCTCCAACAGGCAATTCGTCTGTTGCAGTTGTCGACGCTGGAACTTCAGCAGGAGCTTCAGCAAGCGCTGGAGAGTAATCCGCTGCTTGAGCAAATCGACACTCATGAAGAAATCGACACCCGCGAAACGCAAGACAGTGAAACGCTTGATACCGCCGACGCGCTCGAACAAAAAGAGATGCCGGAAGAACTACCGCTCGATGCCAGCTGGGATACCATCTACACCGCCGGTACACCATCCGGCACCAGCGGTGACTACATCGACGACGAGCTACCGGTCTATCAGGGCGAAACGACGCAGACTTTACAGGATTACCTGATGTGGCAGGTCGAACTGACGCCGTTTTCCGACACCGACCGCGCTATTGCTACCTCTATCGTCGATGCCGTTGATGATACAGGTTATCTCACCGTTCCACTGGAAGATATTCTCGAAAGCATGGGCGATGAAGAGATTGACATCGATGAAGTTGAAGCTGTCCTTAAACGCATTCAGCGTTTTGATCCCGTCGGTGTGGCAGCGAAAGATCTGCGCGACTGCCTTCTGATCCAACTCTCCCAATTCGACAAAACCACACCCAGGCTGGAAGAGGCCCGACTGATCATTGCCGATCATCTCGATCTGTTGGCCAATCACGACTTCCGCACCTTAATGCGCGTCACGCGTCTGAAAGAAGATGTGCTGAAAGAAGCCGTCAATCTTATCCAGTCGCTCGATCCGCGCCCCGGTCAGTCGATTCAAACCGGCGAGCCGGAATATGTCATTCCAGATGTGCTGGTGCGTAAACATAACGGTCACTGGACGGTGGAACTCAACAGCGACAGTATTCCACGTCTGCAAATCAACCAGCACTATGCCTCAATGTGCAATAACGCGCGTAACGATGGTGACAGCCAGTTTATCCGCAGCAATCTGCAGGATGCCAAATGGTTGCTCAAGAGTCTGGAAAGCCGTAACGATACGCTACTGCGCGTGAGTCGCTGTATCGTTGAACAGCAGCAAGCCTTCTTTGAGCAAGGCGAAGAATATATGAAACCGATGGTGCTGGCCGATATCGCCCAGGCTGTCGAAATGCATGAATCGACGATATCTCGCGTGACCACGCAAAAGTACCTGCATAGTCCACGAGGCATTTTTGAACTGAAGTATTTCTTTTCCAGTCACGTCAATACCGAGGGCGGCGGCGAAGCTTCCTCCACGGCGATTCGTGCGCTGGTGAAGAAATTAATCGCGGCAGAAAACCCAGCGAAACCGTTGAGCGACAGCAAGCTAACCTCTTTGCTGTCGGAACAAGGTATCATGGTGGCACGCCGCACTGTTGCGAAGTACCGAGAGTCTTTATCCATTCCGCCGTCAAACCAGCGTAAACAGCTCGTTTGACCCAACTGATAAGGAAGACGCTATGCAGCTCAACATTACCGGAAATAACGTCGAGATCACCGAGGCACTGCGCGAATTTGTTACTGCCAAATTTGCCAAACTTGAGCAATATTTTGACCGAATTAACCAGGTCTATGTTGTACTGAAAGTGGAGAAAGTCACCCACACCTCAGATGCAACACTGCATGTAAACGGTGGTGAAATTCATGCCAGCGCGGAAGGTCAGGACATGTACGCTGCCATTGATGGCTTAATTGATAAGCTGGCACGCCAACTGACCAAACATAAAGATAAACTGAAACAACACTAATTGTCCGGGCAATTAGCATGTGCATGGCGGCCTGTTGTGCGGCACAACGGGCCATTTGTACGGTTAATGCTCCGAGCCTGTTCCCCTGTTTGAGTGGGCAGGTTCTTAGGTGAAATTATGACAAATAATGATACAACTCTACAGCTTAGCAGTGTTCTTAACAGGGAATGTACGCGAAGCCGCGTCCACTGTCAGAGCAAAAAACGTGCCCTGGAAATCATCAGCGAGCTGGCGGCGAAACAACTTAGCCTGCAGCCTCAGGTGGTTTTTGAGGCTATCCTGACGCGGGAAAAAATGGGCAGTACCGGTATCGGCAATGGTATTGCCATTCCGCATGGCAAAGTGGAAGAAGATACTCTGCGCGCCGTTGGCGTTTTCGTTCAACTCGAAACGCCTATCGCTTTCGATGCCATCGACAACCAACCGGTGGACTTACTTTTTGCTCTGCTGGTGCCGGCAGATCAAACCAAAACGCACTTGCATACTCTGTCGCTGGTGGCGAAACGCCTGGCAGACAAAACCATCTGCCGCCGTTTACGCGCAGCCCAGAGCGATGAAGAGCTGTATCAAATCATTACGGATACCGAAGGTACTCCGGATGAAGCGTAGTTATTCGGTAATGTCTCTTTTAGACGTTGTGAGGAGAAACAGTACATGGTACTGATGATCGTCAGCGGACGTTCAGGTTCAGGTAAATCTGTCGCCCTGCGTGCGCTGGAAGATATGGGTTTTTACTGCGTGGATAACCTTCCCGTAGTGTTGTTACCCGATCTGGCTCGAACTCTGGCCGATCGCGAGATTTCTGCCGCCGTCAGCATTGATGTTCGTAATATGCCGGAGTCACCAGAAATATTCGAACAGGCGATGAGTAACCTGCCTGACGCTTTCTCACCGCAACTACTGTTCCTCGATGCCGATCGTAATACCTTAATTCGTCGTTACAGTGACACGCGCCGACTGCATCCGCTTTCCAGCAAAAACCTGTCGCTGGAAAGTGCTATCGATAAAGAAAGCGATCTGCTGGAGCCTCTGCGTTCGCGAGCGGACCTGATTGTCGATACCTCAGAAATGTCCGTTCACGAGCTGGCTGAAATGCTGCGTACCCGTCTGCTGGGTAAACGTGAACGTGAACTGACAATGGTCTTTGAATCTTTCGGCTTCAAACACGGTATTCCAATCGACGCAGATTATGTCTTTGACGTCCGTTTCCTGCCCAACCCACACTGGGACCCGAAACTGCGTCCAATGACCGGCCTCGACAAGCCTGTCGCCGCGTTTCTCGATCGCCACACAGAAGTACACAATTTTATCTATCAGACGCGAAGCTATCTTGAGCTATGGTTACCTATGCTGGAAACCAACAACCGTAGCTACCTGACGGTCGCCATTGGTTGTACCGGCGGGAAGCACCGTTCGGTGTATATTGCAGAGCAACTGGCAGACTACTTCCGTTCGCGCGGTAAAAACGTCCAGTCACGCCATCGTACGCTGGAAAAACGCAAACCATGACTGTCAAGCAAACTGTTGAAATCACTAACAAGCTGGGCATGCATGCCCGGCCTGCTATGAAACTCTTTGAATTAATGCAGGGTTTTGACGCTGAAGTGCTGTTACGTAATGACGAAGGCACCGAGGCTGAAGCCAACAGCGTTATTGCGCTGCTGATGCTGGATTCTGCGAAAGGACGGCAGATTGAAGTTGAAGCAACCGGTCCACAGGAAGAGGAAGCACTGGCCGCCGTTATCGCCCTCTTTAACTCTGGTTTTGATGAAGATTAATCTTCGGCACTCTGCCATTTAAACGCCCTCAAAATCCCCTTTTAGCCCTGCGGGGCAATAAGATAAGCGCGTAGTGAAATCGTTATCAATCAACGTTAATTGTACATTTCGTGCGCTTTTTACTTTCAGGAGAACCTTAAGAAAACCTTAAGAAGCATCGTTGAGGTTTCGTTTAAGTTAATCGACCATACTGGAGACTGTCAGAAAATATTTCCAGGAGATGGCATGATTCGCTTATCTGAACAAAGTCCCCTGGGCACCGGAAGACATCGGAAATGTTATGCGCATCCGGAAGATGCCCAACGCTGTATCAAAATTGTTTACTATCGTGGCGATGGTGGCGATAAAGAGCTCTGCCGTGAGTTAAAGTACTACGCGCATCTTAGTCGCCGGTTAAAAGACTGGAGTGGAATACCGCGTTATCACGGTACTGTTGAGACAGATTACGGAACCGGTTATGTCTACGATGTGATCGCCGATTTCGACGGCAAGCCTTCCATCACCCTGACCGAATTTGCTGAAAAATGCCGTTACGAAGAAGACGTTACACAGCTGCACCAGTTACTGAAACAGCTGAAGCGTTATTTGCAGGATAACTGTATCGTGACGATGTCGCTGAAGCCACAGAATATCCTCTGTCACCGCATCAGTGAGTCAGAGATTATCCCCGTCCTCTGCGACAACATTGGTGAAAGCACGTTGATTCCCCTGGCGACCTGGTCGAAGCGGTGTTGTCTGCGTAAGCAAGAGCGGTTATGGAAACGATTTATCGCCCAACCGGCACTGGCTATTGCCTTGCAGAAAGATCTGCAACCTCGTGAGAGCAAAACGCAGGCCCTCGCTTCGCGCGAAGCTTAATCCAGCTGGTGCTGTTGCATAAACGACTCACCACCTAACTGATACATCTGCCGTAAAATCCACGCCTGACGGCTACGCACGTACCTTGATGGCGCGGAAACGTTGAAACGAAGTGGATTAGGTAATACCGCTGCCAGTAACGCAGCTTCCGACCGGGTCAGTTTGCTCGCGGGTTTATGGAAATAACGTTGTGCCGCAGCGTCAACGCCAAACACACCGTCGCCAAATTCGGCGATATTCAGGTAAACCGTCAGAATACGCTTTTTGCTCCAGACCGTTTCTATCCCCAGCGTTAACCCGGCCTCCAGCCCTTTTCGTACCCAGCTACGCCCATCCCATAAAAAGAGATTTTTGGCTGTTTGCTGAGAAATCGTTGATGCGCCGCGAATACGATGTTCATTGCGCTCGTTGTGCGCCAGAGCTTTCTCAATGGAAACGACATCAAAGCCCCAGTGCTCAGGAAATTTCTGATCTTCTGCGGCAATCACCGCCAGTCCCATCCACGGCGAGATTTGATCCATACTGGCCCAGTCAGAATGCGCCACGTAACAAAAATTGCCATGCAGCCAGGCACTGACCTGCCGCTCGACCATTACCGCTGAGAAGGGGACTGGCGCAACGCTAAACAACACGATGCCCCCGCCCCAGAAAACGGCGAGGACAACCATTAACCGCAGAAGAAAACGGCGAACGAAACTAAACACCGTTAAGCGGCTTTTACTCATTCAGCCAGAACCAGCACACGGGAAACCAGCTTATCAATGCCGCTCGCCGCCTCTGCAATGTTCTGTGCAAGCATATATGCCGGGGTGGTGACAATCTTATTGTCTTCATCAACCACGATATCATCGACCGGACATGGCACATGCTCCGCGCCCATCTCTTCCAGCACTTCTGCGGTATCGATATCAGTACCGATGGTCAAACGCAGCGGGAAATCGAAAATTTTCGGCAGCATCGCTGGGGCAATACACATAAAGCCAAGCGGTTTTCCGGCCTGATGCATCGCTTGCGCCAGCGCCTTTAATTCACGGTCAACGGTGCATTCGCTACCAAGACTGGCAAAATTGCTTAAATTCTTCGCCGCGCCAAAACCCCCCGGCACAATTAATGCATCCAGTTCAGCGGCATCGGCCTGGGCCAGAGGACGAATCTCACCACGCGTAATACGTGCCGCTTCAATCAGCACATTGCGCATTTCCGTCATCGCTTCGCCAGTTAAATGGTTGATAACATCAACCTGCGGCTTATCCGGTGCAAAGCAGACCGCCTGCGCACCGCTGCGTGAAATAGCTAATAACGTCAACACCGCTTCATGAATTTCAGAACCGTCATAGACGCCGCATCCGCTCAGAACTACGCCAATTTTCTTCATTGTGATTACCCTTCCGCAATTGACTAAAACACATTAATTTTTTTAATAAAAATGCTATGCATCACACATTTAACTGATTCACGAAACAAATCATTTAAGTTTTGCTATCTTAACTGCGTGCGGCCTGAAAAACAGTGCTGTGCCCTTGTAACGCATCATAATAATTTACGGCGCAGCCAAGATTACCCTGGTGTTGGCGCAGTATTCGCGCGCCCCGGTCTATCCGGGGTCATTTTTTAGTGGCTTTTGCCACCCACGCTTTCAGCACGTCTACGTCGTGACGCCACTCTTCTTTCATCTCTTCAATCCATTCACCGACGTTATCTTCCCAGGCGGGGAGGTCAGGAGATTGAATTTGCTGACCCAGCTGTTGCAGATGGCGTAACCCCACGGAACCCGCCGCGCCTTTAATTTTATGTCCTTCCTCAACAATGCCTTTTTTATCCTGCGCCGTCAGATTCGACTCCAGCACACTCACATAGCCCGGCATCATCTTCTCAAACACCGCTAACCCATCGGTAATCAGCTTCGGTCCTACAAGTTCGAGATACTGTTCCAGCATGGGAATATCGAGTAATACTTCAGATTTGCTGTTCTCTTCTGTTGTCACCGTGCTCTCCTCATCATCCCGGGTATCCCAGAATTTCTTGATCATCGCGGTTAGCGCCGGAACAGAAAGCGGCTTACTCAGCACATCATCCATTCCAGCATTAAGGTACTCTTGTTTGTCTTTCAGCACATTCGCGGTTAAGGCCACCAGTGGCGGCAAATCCTCGCGAGGATAACGCTTCTTCAGTTCACGAGAGATATCCAGCCCGGTCATATCTGGCAACTGAATATCCAGCAACACCAGGTCGTATTCGCCCGGTTTAAACATTTCCAGCGCCGCCTTGCCGGTCATGGCGACATCAACGCTGTTACCTAATTTTTCCAGCACAGAACGCGCAACAATCACGTTCAGTTCAATGTCTTCCACCAGCAGCACATTCAGCGCCGGTAAAGGCATATCGTCTTCATCAAACGCATCATCTACCTCTTCAGCCACCGACGGGGCGTGGATCGTCAACGTAAAGGTTGAACCTTTACCCTGTTCGCTGGTAACCGTAATATCGCCGCCCATATTTTTCGCCAGACGACGAGAAACGGCCAGACCAATACCGGTGCCGGTGGCAGGCTTACCGCCATGACTGTCTTTCACCTGGTAATACATGGCGAAGATTTTATCCAGCTCATCCTGCGGAATGCCGATGCCGGAGTCTTCCACGTCAAAATGCAGCATATCGCCTTCATCGTAGCGCACACGCACCGTAACCTGACCTTGTTGGGTGAATTTGACGGCATTACTGATGAGGTTCCACAGGATCTGCCGTAAACGCGTCCCATCGGTAATAACCTGATGCGGTAACGGCAGCGTCGGCTCAAGAACGAAACGCAAGCCTTTTTGCTGCGTCTGTAGTGCGGAGAGATTTTCCAGGTCGGCCAGGAAGCTGGTGAAATCAACCGACTGGTTATCAAGCTGAACTTTACGCCGTTCCATCTTATCCATGTCAATAATATCATTGAAAATATTCCCCAAAGTGACGGCGGAAACATGGATGGTTTTGAGATATTTTTCCTGCTCGGCAGTCAGTTCAGTATCCAGCAAGATACGGCTTAAGCCGACGATGCCGTTTAGCGGCGTACGCAACTCATGACTGATGGTGGAGATAAACGTGGTTTTATCTCGGCTGGCGCGTTCCAGCGCATCCTGATAACGCTTACGCTCGGTAATGTCGCGCCCAAAACCCATCAAGCCGTGGCGTTTACCTACGCGGTCGTAGTACGGCACTTTACGGATTTCAAAACAGGCTTTACGTCCGTCGGGATAATCCAGCCACTGTTCATAGGTCAGTGACACATTATGACGGAACACTTTCTCATCGGTTTCAATGACTTTCGCAGCGATTTCTGGCGAGTAAACGTCAGCAGGTTTCAGATGCACCAGTTGTTTTTCGCTTTTCCCGGTTAGCAATTCCATCGCGCGGTTACAGCCGGAAAACTCTTTATCTTCGTTTCGATAAAAAACCAGATCGGGTGAAGCATCAAGGAAAGAACGTAAGAAAGAGGATTGCTGTTCGAGCTGAATTTGCGTCTCTTCGCGCTCTTTAATTTCAATTTTCAGTTGGCCGAAGGTTTCCTGCAATTCTGCTTCTGCTTTTTCACGAACGGCAATTTCCTGATTAAGCTGGGTAATATTGTCTTTTAACTGAACGTTGAGGCTCAAATCACGCTCGCGCATCTCTTCCAGTTTTTGCACCAGGCGTGACAGGCGTTGTCGTGACTCTTCCAGTTGCTCTACGACCACCGAAAGAAAGTAGACTGCCCACGGCGTAATCAACAGACCAAAGAAGATAGAACGAATAACATCAATGCTTTCGACCTGACCATGCAGCACCATGGTTACCGCCATTTGTACCACAATGGCAAGAACGACGAGGGCCAGCGCCAGCAACATTGAGAAGCGCACCAGACCTAACTTCATCATCAGGTCAACATAATACTGCGCCAGCAGACGAATTTGCTTCATTAGGGAATTCCTTCACGACAACCTGCCCCAATAATACCCAATTCTGAAAGTTACGTTATAAATTGTGTGAGAAATGCGGAACGCCCCTCATTGGCCTACGCCGTTGGAGGTAGCCACGGACGTCCCAGCGCCGATCCCTGTACGCCATGCTCATGCAGATAACGGTCCAGCTCGACCATTCCCGTCCAGCGATTTTCACACCACAGCGGAGCAAGCAGCGGCGGGCGCTGGCAGAAATGCGGTGGTAGATAACTTCCGGTGGCGTATGGCGAATCATTTCTCCGGCAGTGAGCGTGTAATCCTCCAGTTCAATACCGTTCAAACGCCCCGCTTCCCAGGCTTTCGCCATAATGCTGCCTTTCACAATATGCAGCGGATGCAGCTTTATACCGTCCACGCCGGTTTCAACCACTCGCTCCAGCGTTTGCAAACATTCAGCCTGCCCTTCGCCTGGCAGGCCGACAATTAAGTGAGAACACACCTTTAGCCCGCGCTGACGTGCCAGCTGGGTTGTACGCTGATAACAGGCAAAATCATGGCCGCGATTGATACGATGCAGCGTTTTGTCGTGGGCGGTTTGCAGCCCCAGCTCCAGCCACACTTCGTAGCCCTGGTCCTTATATTCGCAAAGCAGATCCAGCACCGCATCCGGCACGCAGTCCGGGCGGGTTCCAACACACAAACCGACAATATTGGCCTGGCTCACCGCCTGCTGATACATAGAACGCAGCACCTGAACTTCCGCAAAGGTGCTGGTATATGCCTGAAAGTAGGCCAGATAGCGTTTAGCGCGGTTAACTAAACTCGCCTGGTGCGCCAGTTGTTCGGCAATGGAGCGGTGTTGCTGCGCTTCGTCGGCGAACGAGGCAACATTACAAAATGTGCAGCCACCGCGCCCGATGGTACCGTCACGGTTAGGGCAGCTAAAACCGCCGTGCAGCGTCAGCTTATGCACCTTTTGCCCATAACGACGGGTGAGATCCCCACCAAACATATTGACTAATTTCTGTAACTGCATAATCTGATAGACTGCGCCTTGAAAAGAGGCCAAAGCCTGCCATTTTTAGTTCAATTCGGCGATGACCTGGATCAATCGCCCCGCCCTGCTTTTACCATCTGCATAATCAATCAAAATTACCGAAATTTCATGCAGAGTCACCTGAATCACTTTTGCTTATCTTGTCTCAGATTTTTTTATCTCCTTATGGTTTTTAGGCAAAAACAGTAGCATGAAACGCTATTACCAATTAAAGCAGTATAAAATGCTGGTTTTCTCGTCAGTTCAAGGCAGGATAAGGGTTAACGAGCCTTCATGACAGTCAGGAATTGGCTGTTTCCCTAACGACTCCCCTTTTAACCTTAATTAACAAATCCATTTTAATTTCAATAAATTAACAAAGAACTTTGCGCTAAAGCACATTTCTGTACCAATAAGCTTGCCATTTGACCTGTATCAGCTTTCCCGATAAGTTGGAAATCCGCTGGAAGCTTTCTGGATGAGCAGTCTGCTCATCATATTTATGCAGTAATTGAGATCCCCTCTTCACCGTATTAACCGATGCGAAAAGGACAACAAGGGGGCGAATGCGAGGCGCGCGTATGAGACGCAACCCCCGTCGCCACGCTCTTTCTGTGCCCGTGCGCAGCGGTTCGGAAGTGGGGTTTCCGCAGAGCCTGGGGGAGGTTCACGATATGTTGTACGATAAATCCCTTGAGAGGGATAACTGTGGTTTCGGCCTGATCGCCCACATAGAAGGCGAACCTAGCCACAAGGTAGTGCGTACTGCAATACACGCACTGGCCCGCATGCAGCACCGTGGTGCGATTCTCGCCGATGGTAAAACCGGTGACGGTTGCGGCTTGCTGTTACAAAAACCGGATCGCTTTTTTCGCATCGTTGCGCAGGAGCACGGCTGGCGTTTAGCAAAAAACTACGCCGTCGGGATGCTCTTCCTGAATAAAGATCCTGAACTCGCCGCTGCCGCACGCCGCATTGTTGAAGAAGAACTGCAACGCGAAACGTTGTCGATTGTGGGCTGGCGTGATGTCCCCACCAACGAAGGCGTGCTGGGTGAAATCGCCCTCTCCTCTCTGCCACGCATTGAGCAAATTTTTGTGAACGCCCCGGCAGGCTGGCGTCCGCGCGATATGGAGCGCCGTCTGTTTATCGCCCGCCGCCGCATTGAAAAGCGTCTCGAAGCCGACAAAGACTTCTACGTCTGTAGCCTGTCGAATCTGGTGAACATCTATAAAGGTCTGTGTATGCCGGCAGATCTGCCGCGCTTTTATCTGGATCTTGCGGACCTGCGTCTGGAATCGGCCATCTGCCTGTTCCACCAGCGCTTCTCCACCAACACCGTACCGCGCTGGCCGCTGGCGCAACCGTTTCGCTACCTGGCGCATAACGGTGAAATCAACACCATTACCGGTAACCGCCAGTGGGCACGTGCGCGTACTTATAAATTCCAGACGCCGCTTATCCCTGATCTGCACGACGCCGCACCGTTCGTCAACGAAACCGGATCAGACTCCAGTTCCATGGATAACATGCTGGAACTGCTGCTGGCGGGCGGGATGGATATCATCCGCGCCATGCGTCTGTTAGTGCCACCCGCCTGGCAGAATAACCCGGATATGGACCCGGAACTGCGCGCCTTCTTCGACTTTAACTCCATGCATATGGAGCCGTGGGATGGTCCGGCGGGCATCGTGATGTCCGATGGTCGCTTCGCTGCCTGTAACCTCGACCGTAACGGTCTACGTCCGGCGCGCTACGTCATCACCAAAGATAAGCTCATCACCTGCGCCTCTGAAGTCGGCATCTGGGATTATCAGCCTGACGAAGTGGTCGAAAAAGGTCGCGTGGGACCGGGCGAACTGATGGTGATCGACACTCGCAGTGGGCGCATTCTGCACTCGGCAGAAACCGATGACGACCTGAAAAGCCGCCATCCATATAAAGAGTGGATGGAGAAAAACGTCCGCCGTCTGGTGCCGTTTGAAGATTTGCCTGATGAAGAAGTGGGTAGCCGCGAACTGGATGACGACACGCTTGCCAGCTACCAGAAACAGTTTAACTACAGCGCGGAAGAACTGGATTCGGTGATCCGCGTGCTGGGCGAAAACGGCCAGGAAGCCGTCGGTTCGATGGGCGATGATACCCCGTTTGCCGTGCTCTCCAGCCAGCCGCGCATTATTTACGACTACTTTCGCCAGCAGTTTGCCCAGGTCACTAACCCGCCAATCGACCCGCTGCGTGAAGCGCATGTTATGTCGCTCGCCACCAGCATCGGTCGTGAAATGAACGTATTCTGTGAAGCAGAGGGCCAGGCGCACCGTTTAAGCTTTAAATCGCCGATCCTGCTCTACTCCGATTTCAAACAGCTCACGACGATTAAAGAGGAGCACTACCGCGCAGATACACTGGATATCACCTTTGACGTCACTAAAACCACGCTCGAAGCAACTGTCAAAGAACTGTGCGACAAAGCCGAAAAAATGGTACGTAGCGGCACCGTGCTGCTGGTGCTCTCCGACCGGAATATCGCTAAAGATCGCCTGCCGGTTCCGGCCCCGATGGCAGTTGGCGCAATCCAGACCCGTCTGGTCGATCAAAGCCTGCGTTGCGATGCCAACATCATCGTCGAAACCGCCAGCGCCCGCGACCCACACCACTTCGCCGTGTTGCTGGGATTCGGCGCGACGGCTATTTATCCATACCTTGCCTATGAAACGCTGGGCCGCCTGGTAGACACCCATGCGATTGCCAAAGATTATCGTACCGTGATGCTCAACTACCGTAACGGCATCAACAAAGGTTTGTACAAAATCATGTCCAAAATGGGCATCTCCACCATCGCCTCTTACCGCTGCTCAAAACTGTTCGAAGCGGTCGGTCTGCACAATGATGTTGTGGATCTGTGCTTCCAGGGCGCAGTCAGCCGTATTGGTGGGGCAAGCTTTGAAGACTTCCAGCAGGATCTGCGGAATCTGTCGAAACGAGCCTGGCTGGCGCGTAAGCCCATCAGCCAGGGTGGACTGCTGAAATATGTGCATGGCGGCGAATACCATGCCTACAACCCGGACGTGGTGCGCACGCTGCAACAGGCGGTACAAAGCGGCGAGTACAGCGACTATCAGGAATACGCAAAGCTGGTTAATGAACGTCCGGCTACCACGCTGCGCGATCTGCTGGCAATTACGCCGGGTGAAAACGCGGTCAATATTGCTGATGTTGAACCGGCAAGCGAACTGTTTAAACGCTTCGACACCGCCGCAATGTCTATCGGCGCGTTAAGCCCGGAAGCCCACGAGGCGCTGGCAGAAGCGATGAACAGCATCGGCGGTAACTCGAACTCCGGTGAAGGTGGTGAAGACCCTGCCCGCTACGGCACCAACAAAGTCTCGCGCATCAAACAGGTCGCTTCCGGTCGCTTCGGTGTTACTCCGGCGTACCTGGTCAATGCCGACGTCATTCAGATTAAAGTCGCCCAGGGCGCGAAGCCGGGCGAAGGCGGTCAGTTACCGGGCGATAAAGTCACTCCTTACATCGCCAAACTGCGCTATTCAGTGCCGGGCGTGACGCTGATCTCCCCGCCGCCGCACCACGATATCTACTCTATCGAGGACTTAGCGCAGCTTATTTTCGACCTCAAGCAGGTTAACCCGAAAGCGATGATCTCCGTGAAGCTGGTTTCCGAACCAGGCGTTGGCACCATCGCGACTGGCGTGGCGAAAGCCTATGCCGATTTAATCACCATCGCAGGCTATGACGGCGGCACCGGCGCAAGTCCACTTTCATCAGTGAAATACGCAGGCTGCCCATGGGAGCTGGGGCTTGTTGAAACGCAGCAGGCGCTGGTTGCCAACGGCTTGCGTCATAAGATTCGTTTGCAGGTTGATGGCGGCCTGAAAACCGGCGTTGATATCATCAAAGCAGCAATTCTTGGCGCGGAAAGCTTTGGCTTCGGTACCGGTCCGATGGTGGCGCTCGGCTGTAAATATCTGCGTATTTGCCACCTGAACAACTGCGCCACCGGTGTAGCAACTCAGGATGACAAACTGCGTAAGAATCACTATCACGGCCTGCCGTTCAAGGTGACGAATTACTTTGAGTTTATCGCCCGTGAAACCCGCGAGCTAATGGCACAGCTGGGCGTAACACGTCTGGTGGATCTGATTGGTCGCACCGACCTGCTTAAAGAGCTGGACGGTTTCACCGCCAAACAGCAGAAACTGGCGCTGTCGAAGCTGCTGGAGACTGCCGAGCCGCATCCAGGTAAGGCGCTGTACTGTACCGAAAACAACCCGCCGTTTGATAACGGCTTGCTGAACGCGCAGTTGCTGCAACAGGCGAAACCATTTGTCGATGAACGCCTGAGCAAAACCTTCTGGTTCGATATTCGCAACACCGACCGTTCTGTCGGCGCGTCGCTTTCAGGCTATATCGCGCAAACGCACGGCGACCAGGGGCTGGCAGCCGATCCGATCAAAGCGTACTTCAACGGCACTGCGGGCCAGAGTTTCGGCGTGTGGAACGCGGGCGGCGTAGAGCTGTATCTGACGGGCGATGCCAACGACTATGTCGGTAAAGGCATGGCTGGCGGCCTGATTGCCATTCGTCCTCCGGTTGGCTCGGCCTTCCGCAGCCATGAAGCAAGCATTATCGGCAACACCTGCCTGTATGGCGCAACCGGTGGTCGTCTGTATGCCGCAGGCCGCGCGGGTGAACGTTTCGGCGTGCGTAACTCCGGTGCTATCACCGTGGTAGAAGGTATTGGCGACAACGGTTGTGAATATATGACGGGCGGTATCGTCTGTATTCTGGGTAAAACCGGCGTTAACTTCGGCGCAGGCATGACCGGCGGCTTCGCTTACGTTCTCGATGAAAGCGGTGATTTCCGCAAACGCGTTAACCCGGAATTGGTGGAAGTGCTGAACGTTGACTCCCTGGCGATCCATGAAGAGCATCTGCGTGGTCTTATCACCGAGCATGTTCAGCATACCGGTTCCCAGCGTGGTGAAGAGATTCTGGCGAACTGGTCAACCTTCGCCACTAAATTTGCGCTGGTTAAACCGAAGTCCAGTGATGTAAAAGCACTGCTGGGTCACCGTAGTCGTAGCGCAGCAGAGTTGCGCGTGCAGGCGCAGTAAGGGGTAGCAACAATGAGTCAGAATGTTTATCAATTTATCGACCTGCAGCGTGTTGATCCACCAAAGAAACCGCTGAAGATCCGTAAAATTGAGTTTGTTGAAATTTACGAGCCGTTTTCCGAAGGCCAGGCCAAAGCCCAGGCTGACCGCTGTCTGTCGTGCGGCAACCCATACTGTGAGTGGAAATGCCCGGTACATAACTACATCCCGAACTGGCTGAAGCTCGCCAACGAAGGGCGTATTTTTGAAGCGGCAGAACTGTCGCACCAGACCAACACTCTGCCGGAAGTATGCGGACGTGTCTGCCCGCAAGATCGTCTGTGCGAAGGTTCCTGCACCCTGAACGATGAGTTTGGCGCGGTGACCATCGGCAACATTGAGCGTTATATCAATGATAAAGCGTTCGAAATGGGCTGGCGTCCGGATATGTCCGGCGTGAAACAGACCGGTAAAAAAGTGGCGATTATCGGCGCAGGCCCGGCAGGTCTGGCGTGTGCGGATGTCCTGACGCGCAACGGCGTAAAAGCGGTCGTCTTCGATCGTCACCCGGAAATTGGCGGCCTGCTGACTTTCGGTATTCCGGCCTTTAAGCTGGAAAAAGAGGTAATGACGCGCCGCCGTGAAATCTTCACTGGTATGGGTATTGATTTCAGACTCAATACCGAAGTGGGCCGCGATGTACAGCTGGACGATCTCCTGAGAGATTACGATGCCGTGTTCCTTGGCGTCGGGACTTATCAGTCAATGCGCGGCGGGCTGGAAAACGAAGATGCCGATGGCGTGTACGCAGCGCTGCCGTTCCTTATCGCCAACACCAAGCAGTTAATGGGCTTTGGCGAAACCCGCGAAGAACTGTTCGTCAGCATGGAAGGCAAACGCGTGGTAGTCCTTGGCGGTGGAGATACCGCGATGGACTGCGTGCGTACTTCCGTGCGCCAGGGAGCGAAGCACGTAACCTGTGCCTATCGTCGTGACGAAGAGAATATGCCAGGTTCCCGCCGCGAAGTAAAAAACGCGCGGGAAGAAGGTGTTGAGTTCAAGTTTAACGTCCAGCCGCTGGGTATTGAAGTGAATGGCAACGGTAAAGTCTGCGGCGTGAAAATGGTGCGTACCGAAATGGGCGAACCGGACGCTAAGGGTCGCCGCCGTGCGGAGATCGTTGCCGGTTCCGAACATATCATCCCAGCAGACGCGGTGATCATGGCGTTTGGTTTCCGTCCACACAGCATGGAATGGCTGGCGAAACACAGCGTCGAGCTGGATTCGCAAGGCCGCATCATCGCACCGGAAGGCAGCGACAACGCCTTCCAGACCAGTAACCCGAAAATCTTTGCTGGTGGCGATATCGTCCGTGGTTCCGATCTGGTCGTTACCGCCATTGCCGAAGGTCGTAAAGCGGCAGACGGCATTATGAACTGGCTGGAAGTTTAAGCGTGGTAACAATGAATTCGCCAGACAGTGTCTGGCGAATTTCTAAAACGAATTATCCAGATAATTTTAAGCCATTAACTCAGCCTTAACCTTCACGACCACCTTTTTAATCTCACCAGGCTCGCCAACAACGCATCCCGGCTTATGCGGCTCTCCTGGCATAAACACGGCGAACATTCCCGGTTTCAGGATGATGGCTTGCTCGTTTTCAATGGTGCTGCAAAGCTGGTAATCATCTTCATGGTGGAACTCTTCACACTGGCGCGCTGTGCCTGCCATGCCAAACAGAATCCGTTCCTCACCGTTTAATAACAGCTGGATATCAATGTATTGCTGGTGCAATTCCGCTTTTTTCTCGACGGGCGATTGAGTGTTAAACGTCATGACATTCATAAAGATATTGTCACCCTGTAATTCGTAACGACCCGGTGCTTTTTCTTGCGGTCTGGCGGCTAAGGCGAGTGTTAACGCATCCTGTAACGCAGGATGCAATCCGGCAGACGGTAATGACCGTACTTCACCCATCATCATAATTTTTCTCCCTGGGCCAACAGCGCAGCCCCAAGTAAACCTGCATCATGGCGGTAGTGCGCCGCCAGTAAATCAACATGAAATGCCGCTGGCTCCTGCGCCAGATACGTTTCCACCAGCGCCAGATACCCTTCTGCCAGACCAACGCTGCCACCGACCACTACGCACTGGCAATCAGTTGTGGCTTTAATATCAGCGATCAGCCTTGCCAGCGCATGTGCGGAGCGGTGAATCAGTTGCTGCGCTTGCTTATCGCCCTGCCCGGCGCGTGTGAAAATGGTTTTCGCATCCGCGCCTGCCAGTTCGCCCTGCGCCGCCGCCGCAATGCCGCGACCAGAAGCAATCGCCTCCACGCAACCTGTGCGTCCACACCCGCAGACCGGGCCGTGCGGATCGGCAAGTGTATGCCCGATATGCCCCGCCAGCCCACCTGGGCCGGTAAGCAGTTTGCCGCAGCTCACCACGCCGCCGCCAACGCCGGTGGAAACGGTGATAAACACCATATCGCTTATATCGCCTTCCAATGCCTGATACTCCGCCCATGCTGCGGCCTGTGCATCGTTAAGCGCAATGGTCGGTAAATCGGTAAGTTGTTCCAAAGTTCTGACTAACGGAAAGTGTAGCAATCCACCGAGATTATGCGGATTCAGCGCCAGCAAGCTGCCGTCACGAATAATGCCGGTTGAAGCGATGGCGACCTGCTGCGCATGAGCTTGCAACGGAGAGACTAATACGGATAAGGCGTCACGCAGGGCTTCTGGTGTCTGGCTGGCTGGCGTAGGAAGTTCACGGCGGTCGCGGATCTGCCCGTCAGCGCTAATCAGCGCGGCGGCAAGTTTAGTACCGCCGATATCAATCGCCAGTGTGGTCATAGCACCGCCTTTTTCATCGCTGTGTTGTACCACTGACAAATGTGTTCAAGACGTGTGATAGCAGAACCTACCGTCACCGCCCACGCACCGTGACGCATTGCGTCTGCCGCCTGCGCTGGCGTGTTGTAACGCCCTTCGGCAATCACCCGACATCCGGCGTCGCTCAATGTTTTCACCAGCGCCAGATCCGGCTCTTCTGGCGTTTCAGGCGTGGTATAGCCAGAAAGCGTAGTACCAATAATTTCGGCCCCCAGCTTTTGGCAAGCCAGGCCATCTTCCGGCGTTGAACAGTCGGTCATCGCCAGTAAACCGTGATGGTGGATACGTGCCAGCAGTGTTTCAACAGGCACCGGACGCGCTCGGTCAGTACCGTCAATCGCGATAATGTCCGCGCCCGCCTGTGCCAGCGCATCGACGTCTTCAATATAAGCAGTAATGCGTACCGGAGAATCCACCAGATCGCGTTTTACAATCCCGATAATTGGCACGCTCACCACCGCACGCGTGGCTTGCAGGTTTGCCACACCTTCGATGCGAATAGCGACTGCGCCCGCCTGCTCTGCCGCTAATGCCATGGCAGCGACGATTTCTGGTTTATCGAGCGGGCTGTCTGGAACCGGCTGACAGGAGACGATCAAGCCACCGTTAGCAGCGATTTTTTTATCCAGTTGTGCAAGTAACGACATACATCTTCCCTTAGCGAAAGGCCCGGTGCAGAGACCGGGCAACAGGATTAACTTTTGGTTTTGACTAAATCGTTTTTAGCGCTGCCAAATGGCACGGCACCGCTAAATGGTTTGCCGTCGATAGCGTCATGAGTACGCAATGCTTCCGGGCGCAGCCAGCGCTGAACGCGGGAAGGCATATCCAGACCAATCAGCAGGATCACCACAAATGTCAGACTGAACGAGAGCGATGCCAGCGCAGTACCCAGATCCAGACGTTGAGCGATCAACGCGCCGAGGATTGGGGCCAGTGCGCCGCCCAATGCGCCAACGTTGTAGGTAAAGCCCAGGCCCGCTGCACGCTGGTCGGTATCGAAATAACCGCCAATCAGTTTCGGTAAGATCCCGGCGATCCCTTGTCCAAGCATTTGCTGGAAGAACAGTAACAGTCCGAGCACCCAGACGTTTGCGCCGCCAATCGCAAATACCGGAATAATCAACAGCTGCGAGGCCAGCAGGCTACAAACGTACGCTTTGCGAGTTCCCAACCAGTCACCGAGGAAGCCACCGACGCAGCAACCCACCGCCGCGCCAAAGCCACTAAAGAACAGCACATTGGCGACAGTATGGGGGTTATAAGCCAGATCGGTTTTCAGATACGTTGGCAGCAGCGCCTGAATCGGCCATGAGTAGAGAAAGGCAAATAACACAACCACCATCAGCATCACGCCCGTTGGCCAGCGTTTGCCCGTACTCTGCACCATAAAGCTAATAAAGATTGCGGCGCATAACAGCCCGAGAACAGCGACGATTGCGGCATTTTGCAGGTTACCGGCGAAGCAGAACCACAGCGCAGTAGCCGCCGCCAACGTCATCACGATATTGGCAATGCGATGTTCACCACGGTAGAGAATATCCACCATTGTGCGTACCGGTGCTTTACCTGCGTGCTTTTCTTTCCAGTCTTCTGCTTCCGGGATGTTTTTACGCAGCCAGAGAGCAAAGATGATTGGCAAAATGCCGATAAAGAACAGCGCACGCCAGCCCCAGACCGGAACCACCAGGCTGTAGACCTGAGCGGCAACGACAGCCCCCACAGAGAAGCCGGAAATCAGAAAGCCACTGGCTTTGTTACGCAGATGTTTGGGCCAGCTTTCAATGACATAGGTGGCACTGGAGCCGTATTCACCCGCCATCCCCATGCCGATGACCAGACGAGCAATAAACATGGTGATGTAGCCTGGCGCAAAGCCGCAGGCCAGCGTCCCGGCTGAGAAGAGAACGATGCTGGTGACCATTGCCAGACGACGCCCGTAGCGGTCCCCCATAGCGCCGAGCATCAGGCCGCCGAACCAGCGAGAGATAAAGGCTGCGGAGATCAAACTTGCAGCCTGTACCGTCGTCAGCCCGAATTCACCTTGCACTTCAGTGAGCACCAGGGCGATTAAAACAAAATCAAAACCGTCAAGCAGATATCCCAACCAGGCAGCGGAAAATGCCCGCCATTGTGCGCGGTTGAGATGGCGATACCACGGGATATTCTGGATTGTAGTACTCATTGTGAGTCTCCCGCGGTGGGCGATGCCCACACGCTTTGGTTTGAAAATTGTAGGGTACAGATGCGTTTATTTCCCCTCACCCGGTAGGGGCGAGCAAGGGGAAAAAACTCACCCGCGCTCTTGCATCAACTGCTGGGCCAGTGCCTTCAATTCTGGCAGATATTTTTCGTCTACCGGACCAAACGGTTTGCGGCACAGCGGCACAGACACGACATCCATATAGTGCAGAACAGTTTTCAGGCCGCGGAATACGCCCGTTTTGATCAGCAGATCAATGACTTTATTACATTCGGTTTGTAGCTTCTGCGCGGTCTGGATATCGCCTTCTTTCAGCGCCTTCACGATCCCCTGATAACGCCAGCCCATAATGTTGTAGGTACTGCCGATACCACCATCAGCGCCCGCCAGCAGGCCGGAGGCGAAGATTTCGTCGTAACCGTTATAGAGCACCAGATCCGGATGTTCACGACGGATCTGTTCCATCTGATAGAGATCGCCAGAGGTTTGTTTCAGGGCACCAACACCTGGCAGCGTAACCAGTGTGTTGATCTGATCCAGGGTCAGTTTTACCCCGCTCAGGGCGGGAATGTTGTACACAACCATCGGCAAACCATCTGCCGAATCAATAATTGCCCGATAGTGATCGCAGTGTTCTTCAAAGCTGAAAAGATAATAGAACGGTGTGACGGCGGAGACGGCATCGAAGCCATAACGTTTAGCCGATGCCGCAAGTTGTTGGCTTTCGGCGGTGCTGACGCAACCGACGTGAGCGATGAGTTTAATCTTACCTTTCGCCTCTTCGGCGACAATTTCCAGTACCTGTTCACGCTCGGAAAGACTTTGTACAAAGGCTTCGCCGGTTGAACCGCCCACATATAAACCGTCGATGCCCTGCTGAATATTGAACTGAACCAGGCGACGCAGACTCGCTTTATCCAGTGCTTGTTGTTGGTCAAAAGGAGTCAGGAGTGCAGCCATTACGCCACGTAAATTCGTTGCCATAAATACCTCGGAAGTGATGCTTGTCTGATAAACGACATACCTTTATACCTGTTATACCAGATCGATTAAGCAACACCCCATACAGAAAGCTTATAATGCGATCTGCTTCACTAAAGTGGCATTATTTCTTTTTGTTGGTGGTCTGACCGAAGGCATGCCAGGTAGCAGAGACGCTGTTGAGATGCGATTGCAACGCACGATCGGCTTCGTCGGGATCATGACGACGGATCGCATCAACGATCGCAATATGCTGTTGATAGCTAACGTTGTTATGTTCGTGCAGCGCCTGATCGGTAACCGTTGGACGCGCGGCAATCAGCCAGTCGAGCAGTGCAACGTGGATCGCCATGAAGATTGGGTTTCCTGGGATCTCTGCCAGCACGCGGTGGAAATCAACGTCTGAACGAATGAATGCCGCGTTGTTATCCAGCGACTGACTGTTGATCTCCAGCGCTTTTGCCAGCAAATCGATTTGCTCATCGGTGGCATGTTCAGCCGCATAACGCACCAGGCTGGACTCAAAGAACAGACGTAATTGTTCGAAATGGGCAATCCCGCCAGGATGAGAAAGGAAATCTTTCGCCATGCCGGAAAGCTCGCCGATGATGGTGTCCGCAGAAGGACGGGAGACGCGAGCGCGTTCGCCGTTGTTTATTTGCACCAGACCTTTGCGTTTTAACGCTGCCAGCGCTTCGCGCACAGAAGGACGCCCGACGTTAAAAAACGCCATCAGTTCGCGTTCAGACGGTAATTGTTCACCTTCGCTAAATTCACGACGGCGAATCATCTGTTCCAGCTCTTCTTCCACCATTTCGGAGAGTTTTTTACGCGCCAGCGGGCGGCTACGCAAATTGCGACCAATTGCAGGTGAAGAATCTTCAGTTTGCGAATCAAATGCGTTCATAAAGCCCATTCTGTAAGGTCAGTGTGATTAATATCATCAGTGACATCCTATCACAGGATTGAAAGTAGGGGGAAATGGCGGTTTTTTCTCTTTGTACCTCATCATTATCATAATTAACTATTGTGAAAAATTAATGTAACGCAGATAAAAACATCCCGATTGAATTATTCATAAGACTATTCACAGACATTATGATTATTATGAATGTGTTCTTGCCAAACAATCATAAATGCATATTTTTTAATGAAAAATCCCCTCAACCACAATTTAAAAATACGACACCAGCACCATAAATAGCCTTGCAAAAAATATAACATCATTGTTTTCAATCTGCCGTTTATGGGATTGACCGTTTTCTTTTGACACGGAGTTCAACAATGTTCGGCATAATTATATCTGTCATCGTATTAATTACGATGGGCTATTTGATCCTGAAAAACTACAAACCTCAGGTGGTACTGGCTGCCGCAGGTATCCTCCTGATGATGTGCGGTGTCTGGTTAGGGTTTGGTGGTGTACTCGATCCCGCCAAAAGCAGCGGCTACTTGATCGTCGATATTTATAATGAAATTCTGCGTATGCTATCCAACCGCATTGCCGGGTTGGGGCTGTCGATTATGGCGGTGGGCGGTTATGCCCGCTACATGGAGCGCATAGGAGCCAGTCGCGCGATGGTGAGCTTGTTAAGCCGCCCGTTAAAACTCATTCGCTCGCCGTATCTTATTCTGTCGGCCACTTACGTCATCGGCCAAATCATGGCGCAGTTTATTACCAGCGCCTCCGGTCTGGGTATGTTGCTGATGGTCACCTTATTTCCGACGCTGGTGAGTCTGGGAGTAAGTCGCCTCTCTGCGGTGGCGGTTATCGCAACCACAATGTCCATTGAGTGGGGGATTCTGGAAACGAACTCTATTTTTGCTGCCCAGGTAGCAGGAATGAAAATCGCCACTTACTTCTTCCACTACCAGCTTCCGGTCGCCTCTTGCGTCATTATCTCGGTGGCGATTTCCCACTTTTTCGTGCAGCGCGCTTTTGACAAAAAAGATAAAAATATCAATCAAGAACAGGCAGAGCAAAAAACTCTCGATAATGTCCCGCCGCTCTATTACGCCATTTTACCGGTAATGCCGCTAATCCTGATGCTCGGCTCGCTGTTTCTCGCCCACGCCGGGCTGATGCAGTCAGAACTGCATCTGGTGGTGGTGATGTTACTGAGTTTAACGCTGACGATGTTTGTTGAGTTCTTCCGCAAACATAACTTGCGCGAAACAATGGACGATGTGCAGGCGTTTTTTGACGGCATGGGTACACAGTTTGCCAACGTGGTAACGCTGGTGGTCGCGGGTGAAATATTTGCGAAGGGCTTAACGACGATTGGCACTGTCGATGCGGTTATCAGAGGCGCGGAGCATTCTGGTCTGGGCGGTATTGGTGTGATGATTATCATGGCGCTGGTCATTGCTATTTGTGCCATTGTGATGGGCTCAGGCAATGCGCCGTTTATGTCATTTGCCAGTCTTATTCCAAATATCGCAGCCGGACTACACGTACCAGCGGTGGTTATGATTATGCCAATGCATTTTGCCACGACGTTAGCGCGCGCGGTTTCGCCGATTACTGCAGTGGTGGTCGTTACGTCAGGAATTGCCGGCGTTTCACCTTTTGCGGTGGTGAAGCGGACAGCGATCCCTATGGCAGTCGGTTTCGTGGTGAATATGATTGCCACAATCACGCTTTTTTATTAAGCCATTAAAAAGACAAAACAGGCCGCCAGGGCCTGTTTTTGTTTTACTTCACAACGCGTAATGCCGGTCGACCACCGCGTGGTGGCTGCGGAGGTTCATCGTCAGGATGAGTGTCATCATCGTGATCTGGCTTGTCGCCATCAATAACTGACATAACGGTTTCGTTGTCTGCCGATGCCGCTTCATCATTCATGATACTGGCATCTTCATCGTAGGCAGCTTCAGGCTCAAACATCGTGCCTGCGCCATTTTCACGGGCATAGATAGCCAGTACGGCAGCCAGCGGCACAGAAACCTGACGCGGAATGCCACCAAAGCGCGCGTTAAAGCGCACCTCATCATTCGCCAGTTCCAGATTGCCGACAGCACGCTGCGCAATGTTGAGTACGATTTGCCCGTCACGCGCATATTCCATAGGAACCTGCACGCCAGGGAGCGTCACATCCACCACCAGGTGCGGCGTGAGCTGGTTATCCAGCAACCACTCATAGAATGCACGCAGCAGATAGGGACGACGTGGTGTTAGCTGTGACAAATCCATACAGATTAACTCCGGCCCAGACGCATTTCACGTTCTGCTTCAGTTAAAGAAGCAAGGAAAGAGTCACGCTCAAAGACGCGGGTCATATAGCCTTTCAGCTCTTTCGCCCCCGGACCGCTGAACTCGATACCCAGTTGCGGCAGACGCCACAGCAGCGGAGCAAGGTAGCAATCGACCAGGCTGAACTCATCGCTCAGGAAGTACGGCTTCTGACCGAAGACCGGCGCAATCGCCAGCAGTTCTTCGCGCAGTTGCTTACGTGCGGCATCTGCTTCAGAAGCTGAACCGTTGATGATGGTGTTCATCAGCGTGTACCAGTCTTTCTCGATGCGATGCATGTACAGACGGCTTTCACCGCGAGCTACCGGGTAAACAGGCATCAGTGGCGGATGCGGGAAACGCTCATCCAGATATTCCATAATGATGCGAGATTCCCACAGGGTCAGCTCACGATCCACCAGGGTCGGAACGCTCTGATTCGGGTTGAGGTCAATCAGATCCTGAGGCGGATTGTCCTTTTCCACGTGTTCGATCTCGAAACTTACACCTTTCTCAGCCAGCACAATGCGGACCTGATGGCTATAGATGTCAGTAGGACCGGAAAACAGCGTCATTACCGAACGTTTGTTGGCAGCGACAGCCATGAAAACCTCCAGGTATAGTCAGAATTTTTACTGCTACCAGCCACCGCGTGGCCAGTCAGAAGTTGCGTCACCCATCTGCGAATGTGTCATCATTGTTTAAAAATAAAACAAAAAATGAGCAATACCCGACATTTGGGCAGAAAATTGGATGATAGTTTACCAGATTTTGCGGCCTTTGTGGTGAGTCGATGCCAGAAATGGGGAAAAAGAGATATTCCTTAGTTTGAAATGGTTGACTTAGTCCCTTATCGGCGATGTTTTTGTTTTACCTGCCTGTCAGGCGGCAGCAAAAAGCAACTTTCCATTTTTTACGCTGATTCAGGTTTTAGCCATAAAAAAACCCGCCGAAGCGCTGAGGGATCCCCATAAATCAGCGCTAATAAACCAACACCATATTCTGGTAGGTTTTGGCGAGATGATTAAGAACTGTGCTTAGCACTGTTCGTCTTAAAATTAGCGGGGAGTGTCGTAAGACATTCTTCGCTAACGTCAGATACGAGATTACCCGCCGTGCTTTAATGCTGTTGGCCTGATATCTCAGATGTAATCCTTTGTTTTCAGCATGATAGCCAATAAGCCACAGT
>NZ_PTRE01000329.1 GCF_002965065.1 Escherichia sp. MOD1-EC7003 | reverse complement strand
AAATGAGGCCAACAGCATTAAAGCACGGCGGGTAATCTCGTATCTGACGTTAGCGAAGAATGTCTTACGACACTCCCCGCTAATTTTAAGACGAACAGTGCTAAGCACAGTTCTTAATCATCTCGCCAAAACCTACCAGAATATGGTGTTGGTTTATTAGCGCTGATTTATGGGGATCCCTCAGCGCTTCAGCCCCGTAAAACGCATCTGACTTCCGCACAGCACGCACTTCAGCGGGTCAACCTTCAGTA
>NZ_PTRE01000003.1 GCF_002965065.1 Escherichia sp. MOD1-EC7003 | reverse complement strand
CAGCGGTAAAACCCGGACAGCCCGGCTGTGGGTCTACGTCCGTGATGACCGTAACGCCGGTTCGGAAATGCCTCCGGCGGTCTGGTTCGCGGTAAGCGTCAACGGAGCACCGTATTGACGCTTATTTATTGGTGAGAACCACGTTCCATGGCAGGAGTTCGTCAACACGGTTGGAGGGCCATTCCGGCAGTACGCTCAGAATATGGCGCAGATACGCTTCCGGATCGATACCGTTCAGACGGCAGGTGCCGATCAGCCCGTATAGCAGTGCACCACGCTCGCCACCGTGATCGCTACCGAAGAACACGTAATTTTTCTTTCCAAGACAGACTGCACGAAGCGCTCTTTCCGCTGTGTTATTGTCCGTCTCCGCCAGTCCGTCATCACTGTAATAACAGAGGGCGTCCCACTGATTCAGTACATAGCTGAACGCTTCGCCCAGTCTGGATTTTTTCGACAGCGTGCCATTCTTCTCCACCATCCATTCATGCAGCGACGTCAGTAACGCTTTGCTTCGCTGCTGTCTGACTGCAAGACGCTCTGACTCTGGTAATCCCCGTATTTCATCCTCGATGGCGTACAGTTCACTGATTCGCTTCAGGGCTTCTTCTGCCGTCGCACTTTTGCTGCTGATGTATACATCGTGGATTTTTCTCCGGGCATGGGCCCAGCACGCAACTTCTGTCAGCGCACCACCTTCACGTTCTGCACTGAACAGCCTGTCATAACCTGTGAACGCATCCGCCTGCAGGATACCCCGGAAGGGGCGGAGGTGTTGCTCCGGGTGTTTCCCCTGCCGGTTCGGTGAGTACGCGAACCAGACCGCCGGAGGAGATGACGAACCCGCATTGCGATCATCCCGGACATACGTCCAGATGCGCCCTGTTTTCGTCTTTTTCAGGCCCGGTGCCAGTACCTTTACCGGTGTGTCGTCAGTGTGAAGCTTGCGGGTATTCATCACATAACGGTACAGGGCATCATTCAGCGGCGTCATTAACTGGCAGCACGCGTCAACCCAGTTGGAGAGTAATGCACGGCTCAGTGCGACACCCTGTCGGGCAAAGATTTCACTCTGACGATACAGTGGCAGGTGTTCGCAGTATTTTCCCGTTAACACGCGGGCAAGTAATCCGGAGCCCGCGATACCACGCTCTATCGGGCGGGACGGCGCCGGTGCTTCAATGATGCAGTCACATTTTGTACAGGCTTTTTTTACCCGTTCTGTGCGGATCACTTTCAGGGCGCTGCTCACCAGTTCCAGTTGCTCAGTACTGACTTCCCCCAGATAATCCAGCTCGCCGCCACATTCCGGGCAACAACTTTCTTCAGACTCCAGACGGTGTATTTCACGGGGAAGGTGTGCCGGTAACGGACGACGATGGCGCGACTGTCGCAACTGGCGGGGAACCTGTGGATCGTCTTCCCGCCCACTGTAACGATCGCTGTCCTGTTCGCGTTGTTTCAGCAGGGCCTCAGCCTGTTCAACTTCACGACGCAGTTTTTCAGAACGGGTACCGAACAGCATCCGGCGCAGTTTTTCTATCTGAGCCCGCAGATGTTCTATTTCCCGTTCATCTTCTTCGATCTTTTCTTCGGCACGTGCCAGTGCAGAGCGCAGGAAGGCCTCCGTCTCTTCAACCAGACTCAGTTGCTGGTCTTTCTGACGGAGCAGGCTTTCCAGTTCTGCAATGCGAATGAGGTATTTCTGACTCATGACCGTTTTTATAATGCGGCCAGGCGTTTTTTACAACATTGTCAGGGCGTTAAGGCGGGATGTTTTTGGCTGACGCCAGTCCAGCTTATCGAGGAGCATTGCCAGTTGCGAGCGGGTAATGGATACCTTACCGTCACGCACCGCAGGCCAGATAAACTGGCCTTCCTCCAGGCGTTTGGTGAACAGGCACAGACCATCAGCATCAGCCCAAAGAATTTTAACGGTGTCACCCCGTCGGCCACGGAAGATAAACAGGTGACCGGAGAAGGGATTAACATTTAACACATGCTGTACCTGTTCACCCAGCCCGTTGAAAGACTTACGCATATCGGTTATCCCGGCCACGAGCCAGATACGGGTACCGGATGGGAGTGAGATCATCTTCCCCTCCCGGTCAGTTCACGAATCAATACAGTGAGCAGCTCTGGTGAAGGATTTTCCAGCGTCATGTTACCGTGACGGAACTCCACCTTGCAGGAGCTGGCACTGACAGTAGTCTGAGTGGATAAGGGCGGAATAAGAGCAGCCATCGGTTCTTTCGGCTCATCAGAGGTTATCTCTACAGGTAATAATTCAAGGCCTGCGTCAGAAGTGGTTGTCACCGGAAGACGCCGTGATATACGCCCTTCGTTTTGCCAGAGTCTGAGCCATTTGAAAATAACATTATCATTGACGCCATTTTCTCGTGCAATCTGAGCCACACAAGCACCGGGTTGTGATGCCAGTTCAACCATACGAAGTTTGAATTCATTCGAATACTTTTTACGAGGTTCTTTTCGCCAGTCCTGTAATTCCATACTTAGATGTCCGTCTGTGTCAGATGGGCGTCTAAATTACCAATTCTTGTCTAATGGCTACATACGGCGGTCGGTTTACGCTTACAGCCGGTCGGATTGACCTGGAACTTATATCCCGGGAGAAAAGCAATCTCGATCGCATCGTTGCCACGCTGGGTCTGAAGGAAATGACACAGGGGACACTGATCCGTAAGTTATGTACATATACAGCAACCAATCCGACAAGGCAGGCAGTATTTGAATATGACCGTCTGATTCGCAGTATTTATACGTTGAAGTATCTGCGCGATCCGCAAATGGAATGCAATATTCGCCGTTCCCAGAACCGGATAGAGTCTTATCACCAGTTACGTGCAGCAGTGGCCAAAGTTGGTGGAAAGAAAGAGTTAACCGGAAAAAACGATATAGAAACGGAGATCAGTAATCAGTGTGATCGCCTGTTCTCCAACGCGATCGTTTATTACAACTCTGCGATCCTGTCACGTTTACTGAGGCGACTGGAAACAGAAGGTAATTAAAAGGCCATTGAAGCTCTGACCAGGATATCACCAGTAGCCTGGCAACCCATTTTGTTAAATGGGCATTATACCTTACAAAATGATAATGAAATCATTGAGTTGGATGCATTTGTAGTCGGTTTAAAACTGGGATGACGGAAATTTCGGCGGTTCCGGCGTAGAACTCCATGTTGATGTGGTTATCGTTGAGCGGCGTTCGTTCAGTATTGTTGCAGCAGTAGAGCTGGATGATGCCAGCCATTTACGACCGGAACGCAGACGCCGGGATATTCTTCTGGAAGAGGTTCTGAGGCAGGCTGGTATTCCGTTGCTCAGAAGCCACGATGCCAAAAAACTGCTGCAGATGACCGGAGAATGGCTGAATACAACAGGGGCTGATCAGCAGTCACCAGAACATCGTAGCTGACGCCTTCGCGTTGCTCAGTTGTCCAACCCCGGAAACGGGAAAAAGCAAGTTTTCCCCGCTCCCGGCGTTTCCATAACTGAAAACCATACTGTTTCACAGTTTAAATCACATTAAACGACAGTAATCCCCGTTGATTTGTGAGCCAACACAGATCTTCGTCACAATTCTCAAGTCGCTGATTTCAAAAAACTGTAGTATCCTCTGCGAAACGATCCCTGTTTAAGTATTGAGGAGGCGAGATGTCGCAGACAGAAAATGCAGTGACTTCCTCATCTGGCGCAAAACGAGCATACAGAAAGGGGAATCCGCTTTCTGATGCAGAGAAACAAAGATTATCAGTGGCCCGTAAAAGAGCTTCGTTCAAGGAAGTAAAAGTATTTCTTGAACCAAAGTATAAGGCCATGCTCATGCAAATGTGTTATGAAGATGGCCTGACTCAGGCTGAAGTTCTGACCGCACTGATAAAAAGTGAAGCGCAAAAACGATGCATGTGATGATGGGCTTACATTCTTGAGTGTTCAGAAGATTAGTGCTAGATTACTGATCGTTTAAGGAATTTTGTGGCTGGCCACACCATAAGGTGGTAGGGAACTGGTTCTGATGTGGATGTACAGGAGCCAGAAAAGCGAAAACCCCGATAATCTTCTTCAACTTTGCCGAGTACGAAAAGATTACCGGGGCTAACAAGAAACTGCATAGAAGCTGTTGCTCTATGCGGGGAGTATAGTTATATGCCCGGAAAAGTTCAAGACCTCTTTCTGTGCTCACTCCTTCTGTGCAACATAAGTGCAGGATGGTGTGACTGATCTTCAACAAACATATTACCGCCAGGTAAAGAATCCGAATCCGGTGTTCACACCCCGTAAAGGTGCCGGAACGCTGAAGTTCTGCGAAAAACTGATGGAAAAGGCGGTGGGCTTCACCTCCCGTTTTGATTTCGCTATTCATGTGGCGCATGCCCGTTCGCGTGGTCTGCGTCGACGCATGCCACCGGTGCTGCGTCGACGGGCCATTGATACGCTGCTGCAGGGGCTGTGTTTCCACTATGACCCGCTGGCCAACCGTGTCCAGTGCTCCATCACCACGCTGGCCATTGAGTGCGGGCTGGCGACGGAGTCTGCTGCCGGAAAACTCTCTATCACCCGTGCCACCCGTGCCCTGACGTTCCTTGCAGAGCTGGGACTGATTACCTACCAGACGGAATATGATCCGCTTATCGGGTGCTACATTCCGACCGATATCACGTTCACACCGGCGCTGTTTGCCGCCCTTGATGTGTCTGAGGATGCAGTGGCAGCTGCGCGCCGCAGTCGTGTTGAATGGGAAAACAGACAGCGCAAAAAGCAGGGGCTGGATACCCTGGATATGGATGAACTGATAGCGAAAGCCTGGCGTTTTGTGCGTGAGCGTTTCCGCAGTTACCAGACAGAGCTTAAGTCCCGGGGAATAAAGCGTGCCCGCGCGCGTCGTGATGCGAACAGGGAACGTCAGGATATCGTCACCCTGGTGAAACGGCAGCTGACGCGCGAAATCTCGGAAGGGCGCTTCACTGCTAATCGTGAGGCGGTAAAACGCGAAGTGGAGCGTCGTGTGAAGGAGCGCATGATTCTGTCACGTAATCGTAATTACAGCCGGCTGGCCACAGCTTCCCCCTGAACGTAACCTCCTCAGAATAATCCGGCCTGCGCCGGAGGCATCCACACGCCTGAAGCTCGTCAGTGCACAAAAAAATCAGCACCACATACAAAAAACAACCTCATCATCCACCTTCAGGTGCATCCGGTTTCCCCTGTTTTTGATGCAAAATACGTCTCGCAGAGGGGCAATTTTGTTTATCCACATTTAACTGCAAGGGACTTCTCCATAAGGTTACAACCGTTCATGCCACAAAGCGCCAGCCGCCAGCCTTACAGGGTGCAATGTATCTTTTAAACACCTGTTTATATTTCCTTTAAACTACCTAATCACATTCATTTAAAAAGAAAACCTATTCACTGCCTGTCCTCTGGACAGACAGATATGCCCTCCCACCGCAAGCGGCGGGCCCCAACCGGAGCCGTTTTAGTTACAACACTCAAATACAACCACCAAGAAACCCCCGGTTCAGCGCAGAACCGAAACCGCAAAGCCCCTCCCTCATAACTGAAAAGCAGCCCCGCCCCGGCCCTCCGGGCCGGAACAGAGTCGCTTTTAATTATGAATGTTGTAACTAAACATCGTCATTGCTTTAAGGCCCCACTGGCTTAGCAGGGCGATGGCCCACTCCGTGAACCATCACCCCGCATACAGGGTATTTTATGTGCAGTTGTCAACCACTGAATCGGAACCCCAAAGGGGCCCCCACGATTCAGAAGTTGACAATTCAGGCCCAAAGAAGAACTAAAGACGGGTAAAAATCGCTGCACGTCTGCCATACACGCTCGTAAGCAGCCCTGACGGCTCACGAACGTAGAGATACGCAACCCCCTTCCGGGGTCACTCCGACCGCGTACAGAAGTATTTTCATCGCTGATAGCCCGTATGAAGAGATGAAGGAGGTCTGGTGACATCCGGACGACTGTGCCTGCTTACGCCGGACTTCGGCGGTTTAGGTCGCCGGTAAATGACGGAGATATTCTGGAGCATGCTTGTCATCAAGGACAAGAAGCTCATTCGTGAGTAAGTTGCTGATCATTTCGCTACCCGGTCTCTGAGCACTGACCAGGTGATATTGTCCTTGAGCGTGGTCCTGTCACTTATTCAGGATCCTTTCTTCCAGTCTGTCATACAATTCGCCTCTGACCCTGTGGCTGACAAGGGCTAATAGTTGTAAATGAAAAGAGAGCCTGGGCACATTCCTCAATAAATGTCTCCGGCAGTTCCTGGCCTGCGTACTGAGTGATGAACGTGAACCCGAAATACGTAATAAATGTACAAAAAGTGCCTGTTTTTACGAGTCTGAGTGACCAGTATTTCTCCCCCGTTTAATGTCATGAATAATTATTGTGTCTATCTTATGGATCAGAGATTTAGATTTAACAAATATCATTAGTTCTTACTCCATCTAAAGCACGATTTACTGTATCAGTAATATATGAAAATGCTAATGCTGCCTCCCCGGAAAACTGATGTATTTGCGTGCATCAGGTTTTATTTCTGTCAGTCATTTTCCTGTTCCGACCTGTCTTTCTGACAGCCTTTTCATTGCAACTGTCATTCTCATGACTGTTGCGTGGTTTCTCTTGCTTATATAAAATACACCTGTCTTCATTATTTTTTCTGAAAATTTCGTATGTTGATAAAAAATCCGATTTCTTATTTTCATATTGGTACCTTTTTATTATCAGAGAAAAAAGGTCATCTTCTGGAATACTGGAAAGCTGAAGTTATCATGCGGGATAACTTTGTTGTTCACCGACTTATCAGGAACGGTATGCAGAGGCAGAGAGGCTTTCTTCTCTGGTGGCGCCTGGCTAATGAAATGTATATATCCGGGAATAAAAAACAACGAAAATGTGCGATTAAGATAAAAAATGCGCTTATGGCAAAGTATGGATGTGATATCGGTCTGGGGGCGCGGATTGGTAAAGGCTTTGTGTTGCCCCACCATTCAGGTGTCGTCATTCACGGTAATGTAAAGATCGGTGAGAATGTGATTATACGGCAGAACACGACCATTGGCGAAAAGGAATCTGACAGCAGAGAAAATTATATTGTTATTGGTGATAATGTCGATGTAGGTGCCCATACATGTATTATCGGGCTTAACGTAAAAATAGGTAGTAATGTAAAAATTGGAGCGATGTCTTTTATTATGGAGGACGTTCCGGATAACTGTACTTATGTTACCAGGAAAGAATCCCGGATAATAATGCGTCAACTATGATGATATCACACAGTTTAATGGTATTGTTGATTGAGAATTTAATCCTGACGGGGGAGTTATGGCCAGAAATCAGGAAGTAAGGCCTCCCCTTGATTAGTGGGATTTTCTTCTTACTTTGTTTTAGTTCCATGCATTCTTTCCCTTTTCCCGGCTGTGCTATACCCGATGGTGTGAAATCAGCCAGCATGACTCCTGCCTTCATATAGCGGCACCCTTCACGCCAGACATGGTTTAACGCTCTGCATGCTGCGGCAATAATGTCCCGGCTGTCCTGTGTGGGCAATGAAAGCTTTTCCACTGCGGCATTGCTGTAACAGGGTTCTTTTACTGCAAAGGGGGATGTCCGCATCCCCATTACCGTCTTGTATCACTGGTGCTGACACGTACACATGAGGACATTTTTACTGATCTGCTATTGCGAGTGCGATTAACACATTTGAGCGATGTGTATGATTGAGGAATCATGGTAAATAACAAACCATAATTTGAATCCAGCGTATGCGGCTGGGTTGATTATTAGTATGGATAATGTTTAGCATCTTGTGTTCGATATTATATTGATTGAGAGATAAATGTAATGAAAAAAATTCTTTTACCTCTGACTATCATGGTCTGTAGTCTGGCTTCTGTATATGCCTCTGGTGCAGAAAAGAATAAATCTTCTCCGCTGAAGTCAGTTAACGTCGTTACCTTTCAGGGAGGATGGAATCTTCCTGTATGGGTCGCGCAGCAAAAAGGTTTTTTTGCAAAGAACGGTCTGGATGTCGAAATGGAATATACGGCTAATTCCGGGCAGCTAAATAGCTGCCCGGAATAGTAGATCACTTTGAGGGAACTCAGCCCGAATTGTGCGATCTGATCAATCGCCAAAAATCACAAATCACCAACCGGACTGAGCGATGCCGATCATAGCACCAATTTCCCGTGACGAACGACGCCTGATGCAGAAAGCAATCCATAAAACGCACGATAAAAATTATGCC
>NZ_PTRE01000039.1 GCF_002965065.1 Escherichia sp. MOD1-EC7003 | reverse complement strand
TGGACATTATTTTTGTAGAGCCGGAGGAAACAGACCAGACGGTTTAAATGAGCCGGTTACAAACTACCTGTTCTTCGGTTCGGATCATGGAGGAGAGCGGGGAGCGCTGCTGTACAGCCTGATCGGGACGTGCAAACTGAACGGAGTGGAGCCAGAAAGCTACCTCCGCTATGTCCTTGACGTCATAGCCGACTGGCCGATAAACCGGGTCGGCGAACTGCTCCCCTGGCGCGTAGCACTGCCGACTGAATAACACATCCCCGTCAATACGGTTCTTGCTGCACGCTTACGTTTGAAGAGAGCGTAGATGCCATTCGACTGGCAGCGCTTGATTTACATGCGTACTGGATGGCGCATCCGCAGGAAAAAGCTGTTCAGCAGCCAATTAAAGCAGAAGAGAAACCAGGGCGTAACGATCCTTGTCCGTGCGGTAGTGGTAAGAAATTTAAGCAGTGCTGCCTGCATTAAGAGGTCATATTGGGTGCCAGTGTTAATTCTGGCACCCAATAAGGAATTTGAGGCTATCTAATCACCCCACTTCGGGTAACAACCCTGCCGTAATCAAAAATTGCACGCCAATCACAGCAATACCACAGAGAAACACCACTACCAGCGCCGGACGACCACCTTTCACCCGGTAACCCGCTTGAGGATTGTGCTTCCTGCTTTGCCAGGTCAGCAGCGAAGGGATAATCAATGCCAGTACCGCCAGTGCCACACCGGCGTAACCTAGTGCCATCACAAATCCTCGTGGATAAAACAGTGCAAATGCCAATGGCGGCAGAAAGGTAATTGCACCAGTTTGCAATCGTCCAGCAACGGTATTTGAACGCTGAAACAAATCGGCCAGATAATCAAATAAACCTAACGCTACACCGAGGAATGACGTGGCGAGGGCTAAATCAGCAAATAAATGCACCGCCAGCTCGACATGCGGAGAGGCTACCATTTCGCGTAACGCCTGTAACAGCCCGTTTAATCCGGCATGATTAGCCAGCAATCCCATAAAGATTGTTGAATCAATGCTGCCAAGCGTCGCCAGCTGCCAGAAAATATATGCCACCAGGGGGATCGCACTACCGATTATAAACACCCAGCGTAGCTTACGAATATTGCCATCCATATAACTGACAATACTTGGCACGCTACCGTGAAAACCAAACGACGTAAAAATCACCGGGATTGCAGACAGTGCCAGCCCCTGTTGCAGCGGTAGGGTTAAAAGATTCACTTTGTGAATGTGTGGAAGCAGTAGTACCAGCATCACCACCAGAAAAATAATCTTGGCGCTGAACAGAAAACGGTTAAATAAATCGACCAGCGAAGTTCCGACACAAACCACGCCACCGGCAACAAAAGTGAACAACAGTACGCCAGCGGTTGCCGACATTGAAATACCTGTCCAGTCGCTGATGCTGGAGGCCAACAATTCACCGGCACCGCTGATGTATGCCGCGGTCAGAGCATACATTAAGAACATCATACTGAAGCCCGTTAGCCACTGACCGTAACGTCCCAGATAGCGTTTGGCCAGCGAGCCCAGACCGGTATCTGCCGGGACATGCTGGTACACCTCCAGTAGTAATAGCGCCGTGTAGCACATCAACGCCCAAAGCCCAATTAACAGGATTAACGTGACGCTAAAACCAACACCTGCCGCAGCCAGCGGCATTGCCAGCATACCTGCGCCAATTGTGGTTCCCGCCACGATAAAAACACTTCCCAGAGTTCTGTTTTTCACGCTTTCTTCTGTCCTGACGATCTTTATGAGTGATATCTTCGGCGCAGGTTAAGGCATTACGTCTGATTCGTCAAATCGACGTTACATATGTTGTAAATATAAGTGTACAATAAAGCATTCGGTCCTGTGCTGGCGCAAAGTCTTTATAAGCGGCAATCGCTACGCCAGGTTTTTTTGAGGAGGAACGATGGACTCTATTCACGGTCATGAAGTGTTAAATATGATGATTGAATCAGGCGAGCAATATACGCATGCCAGTCTGGAAGCTGCGATTAAAGCGCGTTTTGGTGAACAAGCACGTTTTCACACCTGTTCGGCAGAAGAGATGACAGCGGGAGAGCTGGTAGCGTTTCTGGCGGCAAAAGGCAAATTTATTCCTTGTGAAGAAGGTTTTTCGACCGATCAGAGTAAGATTTGCCGTCATTGATTTGAAACGGCGGCAGGAAACCTGCCGCCGGAGAGCATTAGTTTTGTGTGTCGAGGGTTGAGAGTTCTTTGTCGATAAAATACAGACCTTCGCCGCTTTTGCCTGCCAGGCTTAGTTTATCAATAATTGATTTAAACAGCTTCTCTTCTTCATGCTGCTCAGAAACGTACCATTGCAGGAAATTAAATGTTGGGTAGTCCTGATTGGTCATTGCTGCATGAGCCAGTTCGTTAATTTTCTGCGTGATTAATTGTTCGTGTTTATAGGTTTCCTGGAATAATTCATCAAGTGAGGAATATTCAGCAAACGGAGATTCAACGGTATTAATACGCGGTAAATTGCCGGTATCAGTCAGATAATCAAACAGACGCTGCATATGCGTCATCTCTTCCTGGGCGTGGCGGCGCAGAAACGCGGCAGCACCTTCGAAGGTATGGTAGCTGCACCATGCGCTCATTTGCTGATAAAGCAGTGAAGAGTACAGTTCCAGGTTCATCTGCTCATTAAGTTTTTCAATCATTTCTGGTTTCAGCATGATAGTGCTCCACAAAGGTTATATTTGTTGCTGTGGCGTCACTATAATTTGTTATTTTATTATTTGCAAAAGGTAAAATATAAACTTCATTTATTAAAAATGAGAATGGGAATAAAACGCATTACCGCTATTTATTTAATCAGCGAAGATCTCCCACAAAAAAACTGTTCCGGCTGGTTTTTTGTAGCCTGATGACGGTGGATGTGGCTATCGCTGAAGATGTGAAGTCGCTACTATAACGGCTTTTAAAATGCTATCAGGAGTTTACGATGTCACAGCCGCTGAATGCCGATCAGGAACTGGTTTCTGATGTGGTTGCTTGCCAGTTGGTTATCAAACAAATTCTCGACGTTCTCGATGTGATCGCGCCCGTTGAAGTTCGCGAAAAAATGTCCAGCCAGCTGAAGAATATCGACTTTACTCACCATCCTGCCGCCGCAGACCCGGTTACCATGCGGGCAATTCAAAAAGCTATCGCGCTGATTGAACTCAAGTTTACCCCACAGGGCGAATCCCATTAAAAAACCGCTGCTTCAACAAGATGAGGCAGCGGTTCTCAAAAAATTCACCGGCGCAATGTATTAGCGCCGGTGATGATCAATGCAGCTGATGCGACACGACATTCAGAACATGCTGATCGGTCTGCACAGGGCACATACCAGCAAGTTTCGCACTGCGCACTTCATCAAGAATAGTTTGCAGCAACAGGCCATCAAGCTGTTGTTCTTTTTCCAGATCGCGCAGGAAATTGACGGTTGAATCATCATTCAGTTCTTTCGCTTCATCGGCTAACTGTGCCAGAGTGCTTGAACGTTGCTCGTATTCTTCCATCGTTTTTTGGAACAGTTCTTCCAGAGAATTCAGTTTTTCACCGGGAACATCAATGGCTTTAACGATAGGAGTAGCGCCGACGCTCTTCATAAAGTTAAACATGCGCATCATTTGGGTCACGTTACTTTGTGCCTGGGCGCGAAGGAAAGTGGCGGTGCCGTTTAGACTCTGTTCAGAACACCAGTTACTCAGGTGAAGGTAGAGATTGGATGCGTAAAACTCGCGGTTCATTTGAGAGTTGAGTTTGAGAAGCATTCCAGCGGTTGCCATACCTAATATCCTTATATCCAGAAGTGGAGTGGTGCAAGATAAATCAAAACACCATAATTACTGTTTGCAGAATAATTCCTTTCTGCCGGTCCGAAATGTGATCGTGGAGTCAATTCTGACGATGATCTGAAATAAGCATAACGTCTGAATGGGTATAAGAAAATCCTTAACTCATCAAGTTTATATTTTTTTACATTTCATTGATAAAATCAATGTCATTACAATGGGTTTTAATGAGGGTGTCTTTGTATCTTGTTGATATTAATCAGTATATTTAAACTTGTGATGAAATGATGATTTTGTTTAAAACATTTTTTATTTTTGCGATATAGCTCTCATTATTCGTGTGCTGTTAATTAATGAGTGCAGTGATAATTAACGGTGAAATGAATTATGCGTATTTTCCACACTTTTCATTTGCTGTTATTACACCATTTCAAAAGTTCAACGCCAGGCAATGCAGCCTATTGACTGGTTAAAAAGAAGACATCCAGCATGGGGCCAAAGACAACAAGGACTTCCTGGCTAATCTTATGGATTAATCTGCTGAGCATCTGATTATTTGTATGATAAATAAGTGTTTGCTTATGTCTTTTCCCGCTAAATTTATGCACGTTCTCACTGTAATTCTGCGATGTGATGTTGCTCTCCTATGGAGAATTAATTTCTCGCTAAAACTATGTCAACACAGTTACTTATCTTTTAGTTAAAAGGTAATGCTTTGTTTTCCTATCAAATTAACGAGAGTTATTCGTTTTTGCCCTACACAAAACGACACTAGAGCTGGAGATAACCATGCACAAATTTACTAAAGCCCTGGCAGCCATTGGTCTGGCAGCCGTTATGTCACAATCCGCTATAGCAGAGAATCTGAAGCTCGGTTTCCTGGTGAAGCAACCGGAAGAACCGTGGTTCCAGACCGAATGGAAGTTTGCCGATAAAGCCGGGAAAGATTTAGGGTTTGAGGTTATTAAGATTGCCGTGCCGGATGGCGAAAAAACATTGAACGCTATCGACAGCCTGGCTGCCAGTGGCGCGAAAGGTTTCGTTATTTGTACTCCGGATCCGAAACTCGGCTCTGCCATCGTGGCGAAAGCGCGTGGTTACGATATGAAAGTGATTGCCGTGGATGACCAGTTTGTGAACGCGAAAGGTAAACCGATGGATACTGTTCCGTTGGTGATGATGGCGGCGACCAAAATTGGCGAACGTCAGGGCATGGAACTGTATAAAGAGATGCAGAAACGGGGCTGGGATGTCAAAGAAAGCGCCGTGATGGCAATTACCGCCAACGAACTGGATACCGCCCGCCGGCGTACAACGGGTTCTATGGACGCACTGAAAGCGGCCGGATTCCCGGAAAAACAAATTTATCAGGTTCCCACCAAATCTAACGATATCCCGGGGGCGTTTGACGCTGCCAACTCCATGTTGGTTCAGCATCCTGAAGTTAAGCACTGGTTGATCGTCGGTATGAACGATAACACCGTGCTGGGTGGTGTACGCGCAACGGAAGGCCAGGGCTTTAAAGCGGCAGATATCATTGGTATTGGTATTAACGGTGTGGATGCAGTAAGCGAACTGTCTAAAGCACAGGCGACCGGCTTCTACGGTTCCCTGCTGCCAAGTCCGGACATACATGGCTATAAATCCAGCGAAATGCTTTACAACTGGGTAGCAAAAGATGTTGAACCGCCAAAATTCACCGAAGTTACCGACGTGGTACTGATCACGCGTGACAACTTTAAAGAAGAACTGGAGAAAAAAGGTTTAGGCGGTAAGTAATCTGCCGGAAAAATTCCCCTCTGCATTATGCAGAGGGGGTGTGAACGACCAGTGATTCTCGGAGACGTTATGCAACAGTCTACCCCGTATCTCTCATTTCGCGGCATCGGTAAAATGTTTCCCGGCGTTAAAGCGCTGACGGATATTAGTTTTGACTGCTATGCCGGTCAGGTTCATGCGTTGATGGGTGAAAATGGCGCAGGAAAATCAACTCTCTTAAAAATCCTCAGCGGCAACTATGCGCCAACCACGGGTTCGGTAGTGATTAATGGCCAAGAAATGTCCTTTTCCGACACGACAGCGGCACTTAACGCGGGGGTGGCGATTATTTACCAGGAACTGCATCTCGTGCCGGAAATGACCGTCGCAGAAAACATCTATCTCGGCCAGCTTCCTCATAAAAGCGGCATTGTGAATCGCTCATTGCTGAATTATGAGGCGGGTTTACAACTGAAACATCTTGGTATGGATATTGACCCGGACACGCCGCTGAAATATCTCTCTATTGGTCAGTGGCAGATGGTTGAGATTGCCAAAGCCCTGGCGCGTAATGCCAAAATCATCGCCTTTGATGAGCCAACCAGTTCCCTCTCTGCCCGTGAAATTGACAATCTTTTCCGCGTTATTCGTGAACTGCGAAAAGAGGGGCGAGTGATCTTATACGTTTCTCACCGTATGGAAGAAATATTTGCCCTCAGCGATGCCATCACCGTCTTTAAGGATGGGCGTTATGTCAAAACCTTTACCGATATGCAGCAGGTTGATCACGACGCGCTGGTGCAGGCGATGGTCGGGCGCGACATCGGTGATATCTACGGCTGGCAACCGCGTAGTTATGGCAAGGAGCGGCTGCGTCTTGATGCTGTGAAAGCACCAGGCGTGCGTACGCCAATAAGTCTGGCGGTTCGTAGTGGTGAAATTGTCGGTCTGTTTGGTCTGGTAGGGGCGGGGCGTAGCGAATTAATGAAAGGCATGTTTGGCGGGACGCAAATCACCGCCGGTCAGGTTTATATCGACCAGCAGCCGATCGATATCCGTAAACCGGGCCACGCCATTGCCGCTGGCATGATGCTCTGCCCGGAAGATCGCAAAGCGGAAGGCATCATTCCTGTGCACTCCGTTCGCGACAATATCAACATCAGTGCCAGACGTAAACATGTGCTCGGCGGTTGTGTAATCAACAACGGTTGGGAAGAAAACAATGCCGATCACCACATCCGTTCACTCAACATAAAAACGCCGGGCGCTGAGCAATTGATTATGAATCTCTCAGGTGGAAATCAGCAAAAAGCCATTCTGGGCCGCTGGTTATCGGAGGAGATGAAGGTCATTTTGCTGGATGAGCCTACGCGCGGCATTGATGTTGGCGCTAAGCATGAAATATATAACGTGATTTATGCGCTGGCGGCGCAGGGTGTGGCGGTGCTGTTTGCTTCCAGCGATTTACCTGAAGTTCTCGGCGTTGCCGACCGGATTGTGGTGATGCGGGAAGGCGAAATCGCCGGTGAATTGTTACACGATCAGGCAGATGAACGTCAGGCACTGAGCCTTGCGATGCCTAAAGTCAGCCAGGCAGTTGCCTGAGTAAGGAGAGTATGATGTCTTCTGTTTCTACATCGGGTTCTGGCGCACCTAAGTCGTCATTCAGCTTCGGGCGTATCTGGGATCAGTACGGCATGCTGGTGGTGTTTGCGGTGCTTTTTATCGCCTGTGCCATTTTTGTCCCAAATTTTGCCACCTTCATTAATATGAAAGGGCTGGGACTGGCAATCTCCATGTCGGGGATGGTGGCGTGTGGCATGTTGTTCTGCCTTGCCTCCGGTGACTTTGACCTTTCTGTCGCCTCCGTAATTGCCTGTGCGGGTGTCACCACGGCGGTGGTCATCAACCTGACTGAAAGCCTGTGGGTTGGCGTGGCAGCGGGGTTGCTGCTGGGCATTCTCTGTGGCCTGGTCAATGGCTTTGTTATTGCCAAACTGAAAATAAATGCCCTGATCACGACACTGGCAACTATGCAGATTGTTCGTGGTCTGGCGTACATCATTTCAGATGGTAAAGCGGTCGGTATCGAAGATGAAAGCTTCTTTGCCCTTGGTTACGCCAACTGGTTCGGTCTGCCTGCGCCAATCTGGCTCACCGTCGCGTGTCTGATTATCTTTGGTTTGCTGCTGAATAAAACCACCTTTGGTCGTAACACGCTGGCGATTGGCGGGAACGAAGAGGCCGCGCGTCTGGCGGGTGTACCGGTTGTTCGCACCAAAATTATTATCTTTGTTCTCTCAGGCCTGGTATCAGCGATAGCCGGAATTATTCTGGCTTCACGTATGACCAGCGGGCAGCCAATGACGTCGATTGGTTATGAGCTGATTGTTATCTCTGCCTGTGTTTTAGGTGGCGTTTCTCTGAAAGGCGGCATCGGAAAAATCTCATATGTGGTGGCGGGTATCTTAATTTTAGGCACTGTGGAGAACGCCATGAACCTGCTTAATATTTCTCCTTTCGCGCAGTACGTGGTTCGCGGCTTAATCCTGCTGGCGGCGGTGATCTTCGACCGTTACAAGCAAAAAGCGAAACGCACTGTCTGATGCTGTTTTCTACAACAATTTAGCACTTTTCCCACCACAGCCAGCCGCCACAACGGTTGGCTGTTCTTAGTTGCAAATGGCGCCCCCCGTCACACTGTCTATACTTACATGTCTGTAAAGCGCGTTCTGCGCAACACAATAAGAAAAGAGAAGGAGGAGACCGGGTGACAGAACCGTTAACCGAGACCCCTGAACTATCCGCGAAATATGCCTGGTTTTTTGATCTCGATGGAACGTTGGCAGAAATCAAACCGCATCCCGATCAGGTCGTCGTGCCTGACAATATTCTGCAAGGACTTCAGCTACTGGCAACTGCAAGTGATGGTGCATTGGCATTGATATCAGGGCGCTCAATGGTAGAGCTTGACGCACTGGCAAAACCTTATCGCTTCCCGTTAGCGGGCGTGCATGGGGCGGAGCGCCGTGACATCAATGGTAAAACGCATATCGTTCATCTGCCGGATGCAATTGCGCGTGATATTAGCGTGCAGCTGCATACGGCTATCGCTCAGTACCCTGGTGCGGAGTTGGAGGCGAAAGGGATAGCTTTTGCGCTGCATTATCGTCAGGCTCCGCAGCATGAAGACGCATTAATGACATTAGCGCAACGTATTATTCAGGTCTGGCCACAAATGGCGTTACAGCAGGGAAAGTGTGTTGTCGAGATCAAACCGAGAGGTAGCAGTAAAGGTGAGGCGATTGCAGCCTTTATGCAGGAAGCTCCCTTTATCGGGCGAACGCCCGTATTTCTGGGCGATGATTTAACCGATGAGTCTGGCTTCGCAGCCGTTAACCGGCTGGGTGGAATGTCAGTAAAAATTGGCACAGGCGCAACTCAGGCATCATGGCGACTGGCGGGCGTACCGGATGTCTGGAGCTGGCTGGAGATGATAACCACCGCATTACAACAAAAAAGAGAAAATAACAGGAGTGATGACTATGAGTCGTTTAGTCGTAGTATCTAACCGGATTGCACCACCAGATGAGCACGCCGCCAGTGCCGGTGGCCTTGCCGTTGGCATACTGGGGGCACTGAAAGCCGCAGGTGGACTGTGGTTTGGCTGGAGTGGCGAAACAGGGAATGAGGCTCAGCCGCTAAAAAAGGTGAAAAAGGGTAACATTACGTGGACTTCTTTTAATCTCAGCGAACAGGACCTTGACGAATACTACAATCAATTCTCCAATGCCGTTCTTTGGCCAGCTTTTCATTATCGGCTCGATCTGGTGCAATTTCAGCGTTCAGCCTGGGACGGCTATCTACGCGTAAATGCATTGCTGGCAGATAAATTACTGCCGCTATTGCAAGACGATGACATTATCTGGATCCACGATTATCACCTGTTGCCATTTGCGCATGAATTACGCAAACGTGGAGTGAATAATCGCATTGGTTTCTTCCTGCATATTCCTTTCCCGACACCGGAAATCTTCAACGCGCTGCCGACATATGACACCTTGCTTGAACAGCTTTGTGATTATGATTTGTTGGGGTTCCAGACAGAAAACGATCGCCTGGCGTTCCTGGATTGCCTTTCTAACCTGACCCGCGTCACGACGCGTAGCGCAAAAAGCCATACGGCCTGCGGCAAAGCGTTTCGAACAGCCGTTTACCCGATCGGCATTGAGCCGAAAGAAATAGCCAAACAGGCTGCCGGACCACTGCCGTCAAAATTGGCGCAACTCAAAGCGGAACTAAAAAACGTACAAAATATCTTTTCTGTCGAACGATTGGATTATTCCAAAGGGTTGCCGGAGCGTTTTCTCGCCTATGAAGCGTTGCTGGAAAAATATCCGCAGCATCACGGTAAAATTCGTTATACCCAGATTGCGCCAACGTCGCGTGGTGATGTGCAAGCCTATCAGGATATTCGTCATCAGCTTGAAAATGAAGCCGGACGAATTAATGGTAAATACGGGCAATTAGGCTGGACGCCGCTTTATTATTTGAATCAACATTTTGACCGTAAATTACTGATGAAAATATTCCGCTACTCTGACGTGGGTTTAGTGACGCCACTGCGTGACGGGATGAACCTGGTGGCAAAAGAGTATGTTGCCGCTCAGGACCCAGCCAACCCGGGCGTTCTTGTTCTTTCGCAATTTGCGGGAGCGGCAAACGAGTTAACGTCGGCGTTAATTGTTAACCCCTACGATCGTGACGAAGTTGCAGCTGCGCTGGATCGTGCATTGACTATGTCGCTGGCAGAGCGTATCTCCCGTCATGCAGAAATGCTGGACGTTATCGTGAAAAACGATATTAACCACTGGCAGGAGTGCTTCATTAGCGACCTAAAGCAGATAGTCCCGCGAAGCGCGGAAAGCCAGCAGCGCGATAAAGTTGCTACCTTTCCAAAGCTTGCGTAGGTGCTGTTAATCTCCCTTAAGTGGAACCAACAGCACATCGACCTCACTTGAGGCAATCACTCTTTTCGCCGAGCAGGATGCTCGCGAAAAGAAACTGTGATTATGATTACCGCAAATCACCAAATCGAAATGATGTTTGCGACAAACCTCCAGAATATGTTCGCTTAACTCACCGTAGGCAATAAAAGTCTTGTCAACGGGATATCCCGCATCCTGAATTAACTTATCAAGAAAGCTTTGCGTTTCTTCCTGCATCACGCTGCGTAAATCTTCAAGCATCGGTGCAGCTAATTGATTGTACATTTCCGGGTCGGAAGCGAGAGTCATTAAACTGATGAGTCCCTTTACTGGCCTGGCAATAGATACCGCTTTTGCCAACAGTTGCTGACTTTCCGGTGTAACCGCAACGGCGACAAGAATATTGCTATAGCTCATAACCTGTTCCTTATTCGGTGAACTTCAGGTGACATTTAAGCTTTACTCTTAATGGAGAAACGACGCAATTCCAATTCGGTAAAACAGGTAAATATTAGCCTGGTTATTAGTAAATTTAATTAATTACTCTTTGTGATTATGTGATTCAACTGTAATTATAGGAAATTGACATCCTCCCGCCCTGCAGGACGGGGATCCCTGCTACGTTCAGGCTGTCGCCTGAATCATTTCGGTGGGTTCCTGCTTCAACGGGCGGCCTGACTGCACCATCCCTCCACAGGCAAGTACGGCGTGCCCCGCCGCTAAAATGTTACGAGCGCCGTTTACATCGGCGTTCGCTGTATATCCACAAGCCCGACACACGAATTTACTTTGTGACAGGCGATTTTCTTTCGCGGTATGACCACAGCACGCGCAACGCTGGCTTGTGTACGCTGGCGGCACTGCCAGTACCTGACCTCCACGCCAGCGCTGCTTGTACTCAAGCTGACGGCGCATTTCATACCAGCCCTGCTCCAGTATCGAACGGTTTAAACCTGATTTTGCCCGGACATTGCGCCCCGGCTGACTTATCGTACCAGCCGCTGACTTTGACATGTGTTTTACCTTCAAATCCTCAATGACAATCATTGCGTGGTTTTTGCTGATTGTCGTTGTGACTTTATGAAGGTAGTCTCTGCGGATATTTGCGATACGGGAATGCAGTTGCTGTATTTTGCGTTTCCGCTTCTGCCAGTTGTTGCTGAATTTGACCTTGCGGCTTAACTGTCGCTGAAGTCTCGCCAGCGTCTTCTGGTTTTTCTGAAAACTGTTTACAGGTTCAAAGACTGTGCCATCTGACAGCGTGGCGAGTTTAGCCACGCCAGCATCCAGTCCGACCATTGATGCTGAAGGGTGAACCGGAGTGGATACTTCACTTTCAGTCTGAATACTGATGTACCACTTACCGCAGGACTGGCTGACAGTGACATTTTTCACAACACCCGTGACCTGACAGCTATTCCGGTAGCGCATCCAGCCTAGTTTCGGCAGAGAAATACGGCTGTTTTCCTGATCGAGCTTAACGCCCCGCGGGTAGCGGAATGCATCATTCTGTCCCCGCTTTTTGAATCGGGGAAAAGCCGCACGCTTCTGGAAGAAGTTTTTGTAAGCCCGCTCAAGGTCTTTCAGTGACTGTTGCAATGGCTGTGAGGGCGAATCTTTAAGCCATTGCGTTTCAGTGGTATTTTTCCACTCAACCAGCCAGGAAGCCATTTTCCCGTAAGGGATGTATTTATTACCGGCCTCATGATTCTCATTCTGACGTGCCAGAGCGCGATTGAAAACGAAACGACATGCGCCTGCGAAGCGCCTCATTTCACGCTCCTGTTGACCACCGGGTCTTAACTGGAATTTAAATGCCTGTAGTCGTTTCACAGGTTAAATTATACTTTGGTCTGTGAAAAAAGAAACCGATATCCGGCGTGGAAGACATTGTGTTTTCCTGATGCATGTTCACTTGGTCTTTGTCACCAAATACCGACGCCAGATTTTTGACCATGACGCGACAGAAAAACTACGCACTGACTTTTCAAATGTATGTGCTGATTTTGAAGCTGAACTGGTTGAAATGGATGGCGCACCAGATCACGTCCATTTGTTAATTAACTATCCTCCCAAACTGGCGATATCCAGTCTGGTAAACAGCCTCAAAGGCGTATCGAGTAGGTTACTGCGACGAGATCGACCAGATATTGCAGTCAGGTATTACTACAAAGGCGTTTTGTGGAGTCCTGGCTATTTTGCCAGTAGCTGCGGAGGTGCGACAATATCCGTCATCCGCCAATACATTGAACAACAGCAAACACCTGGTCAGGTGAAAAACCGCGCCTTATATCCCTGCCCTGAAGGATGGGGTTTTACGGCGCACCGGGTAAATTACCGTTTCCGAAGGCTGGATATTACGCTTCTGACTTTTTACCCAACAGTGAGAAAACGATGGCATGTCCATTTTCAGAATACATTTAGGTGGCAATAAAAAAGCCTGAGCAGGTAACCCTGCTCAGGCCTTACTTTCACGAAAAATCGATTACATACGCTCTACTGTCTCAATACCCAGCGTATCCAGACCCAGCTTCAACGTTTTCGCCGTTAGTTGTGCCAGTTTCAGACGGCTGTTACGCACTTCTTCGTTTTCTGCGCTAAGGATCGGGCAGTGCTCATAGAAGCCAGAGAACAGACCGGCCAGATCGTACAGGTAAGCACACATCACGTGCGGCGTGCCTTCACGGGCAACCACAGTGAGGGTTTCTTCAAACTGCAGCAGGCGAGCTGCCAGTTGCGCTTCACGATCTTCACGGATGATTACCGGAGCTGCGGCCAGTTGCTCTTCGTTAATTTCTGCTTTACGGAACACGGACAATACACGCGTATAGGCATACTGCATGTATGGCGCGGTATTACCCTCAAACGCCAGCATGTTGTCCCAGTCGAAGATGTAGTCGGTAGTGCGGTTTTTGGAGAGATCCGCATATTTCACCGCACCAATACCAACTGCGTTAGCCAGTTTTTCCAGCTCATCGGCTGGCATATCCGGGTTCTTCTCTGCCACCAGACGGCGTGCGCGCTCCTGGGCTTCATCAAGCAGATCGGCCAGTTTCACTGTACCACCCGCGCGGGTTTTGAACGGTTTGCCATCTTTGCCCAGCATCATGCCGAACATGTGGTGTTCCAGTGGTACAGATTCCGGCACATAGCCTGCTTTGCGGACGATAGCCCACGCCTGCATCAGGTGTTGATGCTGACGGGAGTCGATGTAATACAACACGCGATCGGCATGCAGTGTTTCATAACGATATTTCGCACAGGCGATATCAGTGGTGGTGTAGAGATAGCCGCCATCTTTCTTCTGAATGATCACACCCATCGGTTCGCCTTCCTTGTTTTTAAACTCATCAAGGAATACGACGGTTGCGCCTTCGCTTTCTACTGCCAGACCTTTGGCTTTGAGATCTGCCACGATACCCGGCAGCATCGGGTTGTAGAGGCTTTCACCCATCACGTCATCACGGGTCAGCGTCACGTTGAGACGATTGTAGGCAATCTGGTTCTGCGTCATGGTGATGTCGACCAGTTTGCGCCACATCTCGCGGAAATATTCGTCACCGCTTTGCAGTTTTACCACGTAGTTACGTGCACGCTCGGCAAACTCTTCATCTTCGTCGTAATGCTTTTTCGCATCGCGGTAGAAACCTTCAAGGTCAGCCAGCTCCATTTCACCGGCGTTTTCCTGTTGCTGCTTTTCCAGCCATGCAATCAGCATACCGAACTGAGTGCCCCAGTCGCCGACGTGGTTTGCGCGAATCACTTTGTGACCGAGGAACTCCAGGGTACGTACTGCCGCGTCACCAATAATGGTGGAACGCAGGTGACCGACGTGCATCTCTTTCGCCACGTTTGGTGCAGAGTAGTCAACCACAATGGTCTGTTTTTCTGGCGTAGCAACACCGAGACGATCGGACGCCAGCGCCTGCTGAACATGTTCAGCCAGGAATGCCGGATCAAGGAAAATGTTGATAAAGCCTGGACCGGCGATCTCAACTTTGCTGGCGATACCGTTAAGATCCAGATGAGTCAGCACCTGCTCTGCCAATTGTCGCGGTGCCATACCCAGTTTTTTAGCAACTGCCATCATGCCGTTAGCCTGATAGTCGCCGAACTGAACTTTTGCTGACTGACGAACCTGCGGTTCGCAATCCGCAGGCGCGCCTGCCGCAATCATGGCCTGACGGACTTTTTCTGAGAGAAGAGCCTGAATATTCACCGGAATACCTTACATTGATGAAGCGAGCAAAAATTGCCCGCACCAGTTAAAGAAATTAGGGCGGGAGTATACTGCAAATGGCTGTTTTCGTCAGCAACGTGCGCGTGGCGTATTGCCGTTTTCACTATTGCATCAAGAGCGGCGTGAAAGCAGCGGTTGGTTGGCGCAGGCCAACAGGGTAAATTAACGCTTTTACTGAAAGACGAAGAGTGATTATGGCGAACTGGCAATCTATCGACGAGCTGCAGGATATTGCATCGGATTTACCGCGATTTACCCACGCATTAGATGAACTTTCCCGCCGTCTGGGGCTGGATATCACTCCGCTGACTGCCGATCACATTTCTTTGCGTTGCCATCAAAACGCCACCGCTGAACGCTGGCGTCACGGGTTTGAACAGTGCGGCGAGCTTTTGTCAGAAAATATGATCAATGGCAGACCGATTTGTCTGTTTAAATTGCATGAACCGATACAGGTTGCTCACTGGCTGTTTTCAATTGTGGAGCTACCGTGGCCTGGGGAAAAACGTTACCCGCAGGAAGGTTGGGAACATATTGAAATCGTTCTGCCTGGTGATCCTGAAACGCTTAATGCCCGTGCGCTGGCATTGCTTTCTGATGAAGGACTCAGCTTGCCGGGGATCTCAGTTAAAACCAGTTCGCCAAAAGGTGAGCATGAGCGATTACCAAATCCGACGCTGGCGGTCACCGATGGCAAAACAACGATTAAATTTCATCCATGGTCCATTGAAGAGATCGTTGCCAGCGAGTTGTCGGCGTAATTAAGGAGCAAAAATGGCATTACTGGAAATTTGCTGTTACAGCATGGAATGCGCGCTAACGGCGCAGCAAAACGGCGCAGACAGAGTTGAATTATGCGCAGCCCCAAAAGAGGGGGGCTTAACGCCGTCGTTGGGGGTACTGAAATCCGTGCGCCAGCGGGTGACGATCCCTGTGCACCCGATTATCCGTCCACGCGGTGGTGATTTTTGCTACAGCGACGGTGAGTTTGCCGCCATCCTTGAGGATGTGCGCACAGTCCGCGAATTAGGTTTTCCTGGACTGGTGACGGGCGTTCTCGATGTTGACGGGAATGTCGATATGCCACGAATGGGAAAAATAATGGCTGCTGCCGGTCCACTGGCTGTTACTTTTCATCGCGCCTTTGATATGTGCGCTAACCCTTTAAATGCACTCAATAATCTTGCGGAATTGGGCATTGCCCGGGTACTGACATCAGGGCAAAAATCAGATGCACTGCAAGGTTTATCAAAAATTATGGAACTTATTGCCCATCGTAATGCTCCAATCATTATGGACGGAGCAGGAGTTCGTGCAGAAAACCTGCACCATTTCCTCGATGCCGGAGTGCTGGAAGTCCATAGCTCTGCGGGAGCGTGGCAAGCCTCACCGATGCGTTATCGTAATCAGGGATTGTCCATGTCATCAGATGCACACGCGGACGAGTATTCGTGTTATGTCGTAGACGGGGCAGCGGTTGCTGAAATGAAAGGAATCATTGAACGTCATCAGGCCAAATGATTTTTACCGTTGCATCATGTCGCCCAATATGATGCTTGCTCGTACCAGGCCCCTGCTATTTCAACAGGGGTCTTTTTTTATCTTCTGGCAGTATAAATAATGAACGATTTGCTCGCTATGGCGATTTCCGCGCTGCTTCGGTGAAAAATGCGCTGGTATATATCGAAAAATATACGGGCAATGCGCCGACGTTAACGGCGTTTGATCAGCCAGCTGTTCAGGCATAAGACGTAAATAGCGCCTGGAAACAGGCGCTAAATTGCTGACAAAGTGTGCTTTGTTCATGCCGGATGCGGCGTGAACGCTTTATCCGGCCTACAAAGTTGTGCAAATTCAATATATTGCAGGAGATGAGTAGGCCTGATAAGCGTAGCGCATCAGGCAGTTTTTGCGTTTGTCATCAATCTCAGTGCCCGGAAGTGGGCGCTAAATTTTTACGGCTTACGCGCAATCAGCACCGCGCGTTTAGGCGCAGGATAACCTTCTACCGTTTTACTCGGATCATGTGGGTCGAGGAAATCGGACAGAGACTCGGTAACCATCCACTCGGTGCGTCGCTGCTCTTCTGTAGTGGTAACGCTCACATCCGCAATGCGGATATCAACAAAACCACACTTCTTCAGCCAGTTTTTCAACGCCAACGCTGACGGGATGAAATAAACATTACGCATTTGCGCGTAACGATCGCCTGGTACCAGCACCGTGTTCTCATCGCCATCAATAACCAGCGTTTCCAGCACCAGTTCGCCTTCATTCACCAGTTGATCTTTCAACTGCCAGAGATGTTCCAGCGGTGAACGACGATGATAAAGCACGCCCATCGAAAAGACGGTATCAAAGGCTTTCAGCGCCGGAAGTTGTTCAATGCCTAACGGCAGCAGATGCGCCCGTTGATCGTTACCTAACAATTTACGCACTGCTTCAAACTGGCAGAGGAACAGTTGCGTAGGATCGATTCCCACCGCCAGATGTGCGCCTGCGCCAATCATGCGCCACATGTGATAACCGCTGCCGCAGCCGACGTCCAGAATCGTGCGCCCGGTTAAATCAGAAAGATGGGGCAGAACACGATCCCATTTCCAGTCGGAACGCCATTCGGTATCGATGTTGACGCCATACAGCGAGAACGGCCCTTTGCGCCACGGCATCAGGTTGCGCATCAGCGTTTCAATGCGCTTAATCTGTCCGGCGCTCAGTGGTTCTTCGCTTTCTGCCGTCACGCTATGCAGTAAATCAAGACGATACGGTTTAATTTCAGGCAGAAATTCTACAGCATTGGACCACTGCTTAAACAGCCCGTGCTGCTGTTCTCGCTGCCAGCTGGCAATCTGCGCAGGCAGCGTTTCCAGCCAGTGTGAAAGATGATTTTTGGCAATCAGAGCATAGAAGTTACCAAAGTCGATCATGCAGCGTCCTCTGCTTTTAATGCCACCAGTGAACCAAAGTTAAAGCACTGAAACCACAGCTCGCTATGTTCAAAACCGGCTTGATGCAGGCGTGCTTTATGGGTTTCAACGGAATCGGTCAGCATTACGTTTTCCAACATGCTGCGCTTCTGGCTGATCTCCAGTTCGCTGTAGCCGTTGGCACGTTTAAAGTCGTGGTGCATGTTGAACAGCAGTTCACCAACTGTGGCATCTTCGAAACTGAATTTTTCCGAAAGCACCAGTGCGCCGCCCGGATTCAGCCCTTGATAAATTTTATCCAGTAACGCCTGGCGCTCAGAGGGTTCCAGGAATTGCAGGGTAAAATTCAGTACCACCATCGACGCGTTTTCAATGGCGATATCGCGAATATCACCTTCAATAACGTCTACTGGAATAGGGGCTTTATAGGCGTCAATATGGCGACGGCAGCGTTCAATCATTGCCGGGGAGTTGTCGATGGCGATAATTTTGCAATTATCATGATGAATGTTGCGACGCACCGAGAGCGTCGCCGCGCCCAGAGAACAACCCAGATCGTAAACCTGCGTACCAGGTTGAACGAAGCGTTCGGCTAACATACCAATCATGGAAATAATATTGGAATAGCCGGGAACGGAACGCTGGATCATATCCGGGAAGACTTCAGCTACCCGTTCATCAAAGGTCCAGTCGCCCAGTCTGGCGATAGGGGCAGAAAATAGCGTGTCGCGGTGAGACATAACGTAAAAATCCGGGAAAAAGAAAGTGGCGTATTGTGCGCTAACGCAGGGAGAAAACCAACTCCCAGGGCATATACCAAAGATTCGCCAGCACCATCAGCAACAGCGCACACCAGGTGGCGCTCATGCCGGAACGTCGCCAGCGGAACAGACGGTGATGAAAACCGTAATAATGCATCAGACGACCAGCAAGCAAAACGATGCCACAAATATGCACCATCCAGGTTTCAGCGCCATTCATTTCCATAAACAGCATCAACACAATTGCGATGGGAATATATTCCACCGCATTGCCGTGAATGCGAATAGCGCTTTGCAGTTCGCTAAAACCACCGTCGCCATAGGCAACGCGATACTGCATACGCAGGCGAACAACATCAAAAGAGAACTTCATTAATAACAACGCACCTAAAACGGCATAGAGCGCGCTTACCATACAAACTCCCTTTAAAATGGCCGATGGCACTTGTCTATGATAGGTGGCAAATTCAGAAAAGAGAAGATTGCTGTGGAATAGCCGGAACTGCTCCGATCTCTGGGAGCGTTTTACGTAAGTCTTCCCACAGGGTATTTACCAGTTCCGGTGCCTGGGCAATATCTGGCGTATGTAAAAAAAGATAAGGTGTCGTGGTCTGGTGCCACTGCGCTAATTTTTGTAACCAGACCTGAAATAATTCCCGGTTTTGCGTCATATCATCACTGCCGATAAAACGGATCAGCGGATTTGTCGCCGTCAGTACAGCATGTACCGGAACTTTAGGTTTTTTCCGTTGAGCGTCGCGAATGGCTTCATTATGCGGACGTGCTGCATGAATTGGGCGGACGTCTAAAATCCCCCGATTAATGCCGCGCTGATGTAAACCGCGATTAAGCATTTGTTCCTCTTCTCCTTTGGTGAAAAACAACGGATGACGCACTTCCACGCCATAATTAAATTCGCCAGGAAGAGAATCGAGAAAATGCCAAAGCGCAGGTAGCTCCCGTGGACCGAATGTGGCAGGCAGTTGCAGCCAGTATTGCCCAATGCGAGGAGCCAACGGTGACATACGAGTCAAAAATTCTGTCACTAAATCATCGCAATGCCGTAATGCAGCCTGATGCGAAATGGTCGCCGGAAACTTAAAACAGAAGCGGAAGTCATCTGTCGTCTGCTCACGCCAGCGCAAGACAACCTCGGGTTTCGGCAGGGCGTATAGCGTGGTGTTGCCCTCCACACAGTTAAAGTGGCGGGCATACTCTTCAAGGCTAGTTATCCCCAACCGCACCCATTTAGGATGCGACCATTGCGGCAGACCGATGTAAATCATAACGCGTTGATGATCTCTTCCACGCAACGCACGCGGGCGATGCGCGGGTAGATATGATTAATGCTGTTATTGTGTTGTTCGGCGCTGGCAGCACTGCAGGCGTCTTCGGCAACCACCAGATTAAAACCGAGTTCCCAGGCATTGCGGGCGGTGGATTCAACACCAATATTGGTCGAGATCCCACATAAGACGATGGTGTCAATACTGCGGCGGCGCAGCTGCAATTCCAGATCCGTACCGTAAAACGCACCCCATTGACGTTTAATGATTTCGATATCGCCGTCGGTTGCACCTAATGCAGCAGGATGTTGCCACCAGTTTTCGGGCAACACTTTAGCGGGAGAGGGGGCATCAACCGGCTGTTTTAATGCTTCGGCGTAATCGGCAGACCAGCCAACGCGCACCAGAAACACGGGCTGACCGCTTGCGCGAAATTTCGCCGCCAGTTTCCCGGCGCGATTAACCACCTCCTCGGCAGTATGCGGACCACCGGCAAAAGGCAAGATGCCTTCTTGTAAATCAATCACCACCAGCGCAGTGGTTTTAGCATTAAGTTCAAGCATGATGACTCCTGACAAAACAAAATCGTGCCTCTCACCTTAATGCGATTAGCCGATGGCAGAACGACAAATTTTGTTAATTTTTATGAGTTCGGGCAACACCTTTTTAGCAAACTGGCGTAGAGTCTGATTTCAGGTCCGATATAAACGGGTAACGAAGCGTTCCAGCGCGGGCCTAGCTCTTACGGTGCGGCAGAATTTCCAGTATAATAGCCGCCTTTTTTCATTCAGTTGTGACATACAGCTAACGCTGCGACTTGGTCACCTGCACAGCAGGGGGCATCTGCCGGCAGCTAAGTTAAGGGATATCTCATGCGTACAGAATATTGTGGACAGCTCCGTTTGTCCCACGTGGGGCAGCAGGTGACTCTGTGTGGTTGGGTCAACCGTCGTCGTGATCTTGGTAGCCTGATCTTCATCGATATGCGCGACCGCGAAGGTATCGTGCAGGTATTTTTCGATCCGGATCGTGCGGACGCGTTAAAGCTGGCCTCTGAACTGCGTAATGAGTTCTGCATTCAGGTCACGGGCACCGTACGTGCGCGTGACGAAAAAAATATTAACCGCGATATGGCGACCGGCGAAATCGAAGTGCTGGCGTCCTCGCTGACTATCATCAACCGCGCAGACGTTCTGCCGCTTGACTCTAACCACGTCAACACCGAAGAAGCACGTCTGAAATACCGCTACCTTGACCTGCGTCGTCCGGAAATGGCTCAGCGCCTGAAAACTCGCGCTAAAATCACCAGCCTGGTGCGCCGATTTATGGACGACCACGGCTTCCTCGATATCGAAACTCCGATGCTGACCAAAGCCACGCCGGAAGGCGCGCGTGACTACCTGGTGCCTTCTCGTGTGCACAAAGGTAAATTCTACGCACTGCCGCAATCCCCACAGTTGTTCAAACAGCTGCTGATGATGTCCGGCTTTGACCGCTACTATCAGATCGTTAAATGCTTCCGTGACGAAGACCTGCGCGCTGATCGTCAGCCTGAATTTACTCAGATCGATGTGGAAACTTCTTTCATGACCGCGCCGCAAGTGCGTGAAGTGATGGAAGCGCTGGTGCGCCATCTGTGGCTGGAAGTGAAGGGCGTGGATCTGGGCGATTTCCCGGTAATGACCTTTGCGGAAGCCGAACGCCGTTATGGTTCTGATAAACCGGATCTGCGTAACCCGATGGAACTGACCGACGTTGCTGATCTGCTGAAATCTGTTGAGTTTGCAGTATTTGCAGGTCCGGCGAACGATCCGAAAGGTCGCGTTGCCGCTCTGCGTGTTCCGGGTGGCGCATCGCTGACCCGTAAGCAGATCGACGAATACGGTAACTTCGTTAAAATCTACGGCGCGAAAGGTCTGGCTTACATCAAAGTTAACGAACGCGCGAAAGGTCTGGAAGGTATCAACAGCCCGGTAGCGAAGTTCCTTAATGCGGAAATCATCGAAGCCATTCTGGATCGTACTGCTGCGCAAGATGGCGATATGATTTTCTTCGGTGCCGACAACAAGAAAATTGTTGCCGACGCGATGGGCGCACTGCGTCTGAAAGTGGGTAAAGACCTTGGCCTGACCGACGAAAGCAAATGGGCACCGCTGTGGGTTATCGACTTCCCGATGTTTGAAGATGACGGTGAAGGCGGCCTGACGGCAATGCACCATCCGTTCACCTCACCGAAAGACATGACGGCGGCAGAACTGAAAGCGGCACCGGAAAATGCGGTGGCGAACGCTTACGATATGGTCATCAATGGTTACGAAGTGGGTGGTGGTTCTGTGCGTATCCATAATGGTGATATGCAGCAGACGGTGTTTGGTATTCTGGGGATCAACGAAGAGGAACAGCGTGAGAAATTCGGCTTCCTGCTCGACGCCCTGAAATACGGTACTCCACCGCACGCAGGTCTGGCATTCGGTCTTGACCGTCTGACCATGCTGCTGACCGGCACCGACAACATCCGTGACGTTATCGCCTTCCCGAAAACCACGGCGGCCGCGTGTCTGATGACCGAAGCACCGAGCTTTGCTAACCCGACAGCCCTGGCTGAGCTGAGCATTCAGGTTGTGAAGAAGGCAGAGAATAATTGATATGACTTATAAGCGTCCCGTTTCGATCTTAGTGGTCATCTATGCACAAGATACGAAACGGGTGCTGATGTTGCAGCGGCGTGACGATCCCGATTTCTGGCAGTCGGTAACCGGCAGCGTGGAAGAGGGTGAAACCGCGCCGCAAGCTGCCCTGCGCGAAGTAAAGGAAGAGGTCACCATTGATGTTGTCGCTGAACAACTGACCTTAATTGACTGTCAGCGCACGGTAGAATTTGAAATTTTTTCACATTTACGTCATCGCTATGCGCCGGGCGTGACGCGTAATACGGAATCCTGGTTCTGTCTTGCGCTCCCGCATGAGCGCCAGATCGTTTTCACTGAACATCTGGCCTACAAGTGGCTTGATGCGCATGCTGCGGCGGCGCTCACTAAGTCCTGGAGCAACCGGCAGGCGATTGAACAGTTTGTCATTAACGCTGCCTGAACAGGCAGGGCTATCTGGAGATATTTTTATGGCAGGTCATAGTAAATGGGCCAACACCAGACATCGTAAAGCTGCGCAGGATGCTAAGCGCGGTAAAATCTTCACTAAAATCATTCGTGAGCTGGTAACCGCGGCTAAACTGGGCGGTGGCGATCCGGACGCTAACCCGCGTCTGCGTGCAGCGGTGGATAAAGCACTGTCTAACAACATGACCCGTGACACACTGAACCGCGCAATTGCACGTGGTGTGGGCGGTGATGATGATGCGAACATGGAAACCATCATCTACGAAGGTTACGGTCCTGGCGGCACAGCAATCATGATTGAATGTCTGTCTGACAACCGCAACCGTACTGTTGCTGAAGTGCGTCACGCATTCAGCAAATGTGGCGGTAACCTCGGTACTGATGGTTCCGTAGCCTATCTGTTCAGCAAAAAAGGCGTGATCTCCTTCGAGAAAGGCGATGAAGACACCATCATGGAAGCAGCGCTGGAAGCCGGTGCTGAAGACGTTGTGACCTATGATGACGGCGCGATTGACGTCTACACGGCATGGGAAGAAATGGGTAAAGTACGCGACGCTCTGGAAGCGGCAGGTCTGAAAGCAGACAGCGCGGAAGTTTCCATGATCCCGTCCACCAAAGCGGATATGGATGCAGAAACCGCACCGAAACTGATGCGCCTGATCGATATGCTGGAAGATTGCGACGACGTGCAGGAAGTTTACCATAACGGTGAAATCTCTGATGAGGTTGCAGCGACTCTCTGATGAGGCCTGCTAAACAGCAAAACGGAGACGCGTGATGGCTATTATTCTCGGCATTGATCCGGGGTCGCGCGTTACCGGCTACGGCGTAATTCGCCAGGTAGGGAGGCAACTGTCCTACCTGGGTAGCGGATGCATACGCACCAAAGTGGATGATTTACCGTCTCGTCTGAAGCTCATCTATGCGGGCGTGACGGAAATCATCACCCAGTTCCAGCCTGATTATTTCGCCATTGAACAAGTCTTTATGGCGAAAAACGCTGACTCAGCCCTGAAACTGGGGCAGGCGCGGGGGGTGGCGATCGTGGCGGCGGTGAATCAGGAATTGCCGGTATTTGAATACGCTGCACGTCAGGTAAAGCAAACGGTGGTAGGTATTGGTAGTGCCGAAAAAAGCCAGGTGCAGCATATGGTGCGCACCTTGCTGAAACTGCCTGCTAACCCGCAAGCGGATGCCGCCGATGCGCTGGCGATTGCCATCACTCACTGCCACGTTAGCCAGAATGCGATGCAGATGAGCGAATCGCGGCTGAACCTGGCGAGAGGGAGACTGCGTTAAGTTATATCGCCTCGGTCAGTTCAGGCTGAGGCGTTTCTACTCCCTCCGCGTGAATCAACACCAACCCCGGATGATGCCACAGGCTGGCTGGCGTGACGGTTTTACGCTCCCACGGAATAGAACCTAAGAACCAGAATTTCCAGAAAGTGAGTTTTGCATTCGGATTGCTATTTAACAGTTCTCCAAACGTCTCTATTTCACCCACCGGGATACATAGCGCCTCTTTATAAATATCAAAAACGAATTTTGAACAGAACTGGCGAGATGATTCGTATTTAAACCCGGTGTGGTATAATTTGCGCAGCCGTGAAGGAACCTGTTCTAACAGACGTTGTTTTTGCTGTTCTGTAAGTCCTGCGCTTAATCGCTTTACTGCATATCGTTGATTAGATGAACGTTTAATAAAACGAGATAGCGTGGTGATGGTTGAAAGGGGAACCCGACTTTCTGCAACCAGGAAGTCTTCACCATTATGACCGATAATGATCCCGACGTGATTACTCCAGCAATTTGATGCAGCTGATATTTGACCAAATAAGGCAGCACCTATACATGTAAAGACGATATCACCAATTTCATATTCAGCAGGGTAATTGATATTCACGTTGTCATTCCATTGAGATAGATATGAGTATACGTAATAGCATAAAAAAATTATTTTTTCAGGAGATGCAATATATATTTTTATTACGCATTTTTTCACTGGATATGTAATATTCAAATATTTGCTTCTAATATAACCTGTAGAATAAATTATACTGCGCCGTTTTTCAGATCGTCGGGACGCCTCGCAAGTTTTCTTCATCCTTCGCTGGATATCTATCCAGCATTTTTTTATCATACAACATTCTCTTTGATTCGTTACCCAGGAGCGTCATGTGATAGGCAGGCTGAGAGGCATCATTCTGGAAAAACAACCCCCGCTGGTGTTACTTGAAGTGGGCGGCGTAGGCTATGAAGTGCATATGCCGATGACCTGTTTTTATGAACTCCCTGAAGCGGGCCAGGAAGCGATCGTTTTCACCCACTTTGTGGTGCGTGAAGATGCGCAGCTGCTGTACGGTTTTAACAACAAGCAAGAGCGTACGCTGTTTAAAGAGTTGATCAAAACCAACGGCGTCGGCCCGAAGTTGGCGCTGGCGATCCTCTCCGGAATGTCAGCGCAGCAGTTCGTCAATGCCGTTGAGCGTGAAGAAGTGGGGGCACTGGTGAAACTGCCGGGTATTGGCAAAAAAACCGCCGAACGCTTGATTGTCGAAATGAAAGACCGATTTAAAGGTCTGCACGGCGATCTCTTCACGCCAGCCGCCGATCTGGTGCTCACGTCACCGGCCAGCCCGGCGACCGATGATGCTGAACAGGAAGCGGTTGCTGCGCTGGTGGCGCTGGGCTATAAACCACAAGAAGCCAGCCGGATGGTGAGCAAGATCGCTCGCCCTGACGCCAGCAGTGAAACATTAATTCGCGAAGCCCTGCGCGCCGCGTTATGAGGTAAAGGATGATTGAAGCAGACCGTCTGATTTCTGCCGGTACCACTTTGCCGGAAGATGTAGCAGATCGCGCCATTCGCCCCAAATTACTGGAAGAGTATGTTGGTCAGCCACAGGTCCGTTCGCAGATGGAGATTTTCATCAAAGCGGCGAAACTGCGCGGCGATGCCCTCGATCATCTGTTAATTTTTGGCCCTCCGGGATTGGGTAAAACTACGCTTGCCAACATTGTCGCCAATGAAATGGGCGTTAATTTACGCACGACTTCCGGTCCGGTGCTGGAAAAGGCGGGCGATCTGGCAGCGATGCTCACTAACCTTGAACCGCATGACGTGCTGTTTATTGATGAGATCCACCGACTTTCACCCGTGGTGGAAGAGGTGCTGTATCCGGCAATGGAAGACTACCAGCTGGATATCATGATCGGCGAAGGTCCGGCGGCACGCTCCATTAAAATTGACTTGCCACCGTTTACCCTGATTGGCGCTACCACTCGGGCTGGCTCGCTGACATCGCCATTACGTGACCGTTTCGGAATTGTGCAACGTCTTGAGTTTTATCAGGTGCCGGATCTGCAATATATCGTCAGTCGTAGCGCACGCTTTATGGGGCTTGAGATGAGTGATGACGGCGCGCTGGAAGTTGCTCGCCGCGCTCGCGGTACGCCACGTATCGCCAACCGTCTGCTGCGTCGAGTGCGTGATTTCGCCGAAGTGAAGCACGATGGCACCATCTCGGCAGATATCGCTGCTCAGGCGCTGGATATGCTGAATGTCGATGCTGAAGGTTTCGATTATATGGACCGTAAATTGTTGCTGGCGGTCATTGATAAGTTCTTTGGTGGGCCGGTAGGTCTGGATAACCTGGCGGCAGCCATTGGCGAAGAACGTGAAACTATTGAGGATGTGCTGGAACCTTATTTGATTCAGCAAGGTTTTTTGCAGCGTACGCCGCGCGGGCGTATGGCGACTGTGCGGGCGTGGAACCACTTCGGCATCACGCCGCCAGAAATGCCGTAAGTTGGCTAAGGCATTCAAATTGACAATAGGTCTGATGCGACGCTGTCCGCGTCTTATCAGACCTACAACGGGGACCAAACGGTAGGTCGGATAAGGCGCTCGCGCCGCATCCGACAAATCTGTTCAGCGACAAATTAGCTGGCCTGTTTTTTCATCATACTGATAATAAATAGCAGTGCCGCACACAGCACCACCGACGGACCCGCTGGCGTATCGTAAAATGCGGAAAAGGTTAAACCGCCAGTTACCGCCACCATCCCTACCAAAACAGCGACACCAGCCATCTGTTCCGGCGTACGGGCAAAGCGACGTGCAGTTGCTGCAGGAATAATCAGCAACGAAGTAATAATTAATGCACCGACAAATTTCATCGCTACACCAATCGTCAATGCCGTCACCAGCATCAGTAACAATTTCACGCGCTGTAATTTCACACCGTCGACAAACGCCAGATCCGGGCTAATCGTCATCGACAGCAAATTGCGCCATTGCCAGAACAAAATCACCACCACGATGGCCACGCCAATCGCAATAGAGATGAGATCTTCTGGCGTCACTGCCAGCAAATCACCGAACAAATAAGCCATTAAGTCAACGCGTATGTTAGACATCAAACTAACGACCACCAGGCCCAGTGACAGGGCACTGTGCGCCATAATCCCTAATAACGTGTCGATAGCCAGCTGTGGGCGTTTCTCCAGCCATACCAGACCGCCCGCCAGCAGCAGCGTAACTGCAATCACCGCATAGAATGGATTCACGTCCAGCAACAAACCAAACGCGACGCCAAGTAATGAGGCATGAGCCAGCGTATCACCGAAATAAGACATACGACGCCAGACCACAAACGAACCCAGCGGACCCGCAGCACAGGCGAGCATGATCCCGGCTAACCAACCGGGAAATAGTAATTCAATCATGAGCGATCATTTCCCCGACGCAGAACAATTCGTCCCTGTAAATCGTGACGATGATTATGATGATGGCGATAGATACCCAATTGCTCAGCACCACGAGGACCAAACATTGAAATAAACTCCGGATGCAGGGAAACAACTTCCGGCGTGCCGGAACAACAAATGTGGTGATTAAGGCAAAGCACTTCATCGGTTTTTGCCATTACCAGATGTAGATCGTGAGACACCATTAAAACGCCACAATCCAGTTCGCGACGCAGTTGGTCAATAAGGTCATACAGCGCTACCTGACCATTCACATCCACGCCCTGTGTGGGTTCATCCAGCACTAATAATTGCGGTCGATTTAACAATGCTCGTGCTAACAGTACACGCTGCGTTTCGCCACCAGAGAGCTTTTGCATCGGTGCGTTAATCAGGTGTCCGGCCTGGACACGTTTTAGTGCAGGCAAAATATCTTCTTTATGTGTGCCAGGGCGTAAGCGTAAGAAACGGTTTACGGTCAGTGGCAACGTGGTGTCGAGATACAGCTTCTGCGGTACATAGCCGATGCGCAGTTTTCCGTTGCGCTTGATAACCCCTTCATCGGGTGTTATCAGCCCGAGCACTACCCGTACCAGTGTCGACTTACCTGCGCCATTTGGCCCAAGTAAGGTCAAAATTTTTCCAGGTTTAAGTTCCAGCGACACGTCAGAGAGGACGCGGCGTTGGCCAAAAGAAACCGAGACATTTTCCAGGGAAACCAGACTTGTCATGTTAATTTTAGTCTTGCAGTAGTCATGAAATGTTATAATATCACACTTCTCATATTCATTACGATGATTGGTCGCATTATGTTACATAAAAAAACGCTTCTTTTCGCAGCATTATCTGCCGCTCTCTGGGGCGGTGCAACACAGGCCGCAGATGCTGCAGTTGTCGCTTCGCTTAAACCCGTTGGGTTCATCGCATCTGCCATTGCTGATGGGGTAACAGAAACGGAGGTTTTACTTCCTGACGGCGCTTCAGAACATGATTATTCATTGCGTCCATCGGATGTAAAACGCTTACAGAACGCGGACTTAGTCGTTTGGGTTGGCCCGGAGATGGAAGCGTTCATGCAAAAACCGGTAAGTAAATTACCTGAAGCGAAACAGGTAACGATCGCGCAGCTAGAGAATGTGAAACCGCTGTTGATGAAAAGTATTCACGGCGATGATGATGATCACGACCACGCGGAAAAAAGTGACGAAGCTCACCATCACGGCGATTTCAACATGCATCTTTGGCTTTCCCCAGAGATAGCGCGGGCTACAGCGGTTGCAATCCATGGAAAATTAGTGGAACTTATGCCGCAAAGTCGAGCCAAACTTGACGCCAACCTGAAGGATTTTGAGGCACAATTAGCCTCAACCGAAACGCAGGTTGGTAACGAGCTCGCGCCGCTCAAGGGGAAAGGTTATTTCGTTTTTCACGATGCTTACGGTTACTTCGAAAAACAGTTCGGACTGACGCCGCTTGGTCATTTTACCGTTAACCCTGAGATTCAACCTGGCGCGCAGCGTTTACATGAAATAAGAACACAGTTGGTTGAGCAAAAAGCAACCTGCGTTTTTGCTGAGCCACAGTTCAGGCCAGCGGTCGTTGAGAGTGTCGCACGAGGGACATCTGTTCGAATGGGAACGTTGGATCCTCTGGGGACGAATATCAAACTGGGCAAAACGAGCTATTCAGAATTCCTGAATCAATTAGCCAACCAGTATGCGAGCTGCCTGAAAGGAGATTAATGAGGAAGTGATGACGTGCAACAGATAGTCCGCTCTGTCGCCTTGGCGTTTAATAATTTACCGCGACCACACCGCGTTATGTTGGGGGCGCTCACCGTCCTTACTTTGGCCGTCGCTGTCTGGCGGCCCTATGTTTATCACCGCGATACCACGCCAATTGTCAAAACCATTGAGCTGGAACAGAACGAAATTCGTTCGCTCTTACCTGAAGCCAGTGAGCCGATTGATCAAGCTGCACAAGAAGATGAAGCTATTCCCCAGGATGAACTGGATGACAAAATCGCCGGTGAAGCGGGTGTGCATGAATATGTTGTTTCCACTGGCGATACGCTAAGCAGCATTCTCAATCAGTATGGTATTGATATGGGTGATATCACCCAGTTGGCTGCTGCCGACAAAGAATTGCGTAACCTGAAAATCGGTCAACAACTTTCCTGGACATTAACCGCGGACGGCGAATTGCAGCGCCTCACCTGGGAAGTCTCTCGTCGGGAAACCCGAACCTATGACCGCACTGCCGCTAACGGTTTTAAAATGACCAGCGAAATGCAGCAAGGGGAGTGGGTTAACAATCTGCTGAAAGGTACTGTCGGAGGAAGCTTTGTAGCCAGCGCCAGAAACGCCGGTTTAACCAGCGCTGAAGTGAGCGCGGTGATTAAAGCCATGCAGTGGCAAATGGACTTCCGCAAACTGAAAAAAGGCGATGAATTTGCGGTGTTAATGTCACGTGAAATGCTTGATGGCAAACGTGAGCAAAGCCAGCTTCTGGGCGTACGTTTGCGTTCAGAAGGTAAAGATTATTACGCTATCCGCGCGGAAGATGGCAAATTCTACGATCGTAACGGTACGGGTCTGGCGAAAGGATTCTTGCGATTCCCGACGGCGAAACAGTTCCGTATTTCGTCTAACTTTAACCCGCGTCGTACTAACCCGGTGACCGGTCGCGTTGCGCCACACAGAGGTGTTGATTTCGCTATGCCACAGGGTACGCCAGTGCTTTCCGTGGGTGACGGTGAAGTGGTGGTTGCCAAACGCAGCGGCGCAGCAGGATATTATGTGGCTATTCGTCATGGTCGCAGCTACACCACGCGTTATATGCACTTGCGCAAGATTCTGGTGAAACCGGGACAGAAGGTGAAACGTGGCGACCGTATCGCGCTTTCCGGTAATACCGGGCGTTCAACCGGGCCACATCTGCACTATGAAGTATGGATCAACCAGCAGGCCGTAAACCCGCTAACGGCAAAACTACCGCGTACCGAAGGACTGACCGGCTCCGATCGTCGTGAATTCCTGGCGCAGGCCAAAGAGATTGTGCCGCAGCTACGGTTTGATTAATTAACATCCATTCGCAGCCGGTACGCAGTCAGTACCGGCTTTTTTATTTGGTGCGGGGCAAGTTGCGCCGCTACACTATCACCAGATTGATTTTTGCCTTATCCGAAACAGGAAAAGCATGGAAACGAAAAAAAATAATAGCGAATACATTCCTGAGTTTGATAAATCCTTTCGCCATCCTCGCTACTGGGGAGCATGGCTGGGTGTAGCAGCGATGGCGGGTATCGCTTTAACACCGCCAAAGTTCCGCGATCCCATTCTGGCACGGCTGGGCCGTTTTGCCGGACGACTGGGTAAAAGCTCACGCCGTCGTGCGTTAATCAATCTGTCGCTCTGCTTTCCAGAACGTAGTGAAGCCGAACGTGAAGCGATTGTTGATGAGATGTTTGCCACCGCGCCCCAGGCGATGGCAATGATGGCTGAGTTGGCAATACGCGGGCCGGAGAAAATTCAGCCGCGCGTTGACTGGCAAGGGCAGGAGATCATCGAAGAGATGCGGCGTAATAACGAGAAAGTGATCTTTCTGGTGCCGCACGGCTGGGCCGTCGATATTCCGGCTATGTTGATGGCCTCGCAAGGGCAGAAAATGGCAGCGATGTTCCATAATCAGGGCAACCCTGTTTTTGATTATGTCTGGAACACGGTGCGCCGTCGTTTTGGCGGTCGTCTGCACGCGAGAAATGATGGTATTAAACCTTTCATCCAGTCGGTACGTCAGGGCTATTGGGGATATTATTTACCCGATCAGGATCATGGCCCAGAGCACAGTGAGTTTGTTGATTTCTTTGCTACCTATAAAGCGACGTTGCCCGCGATTGGTCGTTTGATGAAAGTGTGCCGTGCGCGTGTTGTACCGCTGTTTCCGATTTATGATGGCAAAACGCATCGCCTGACGATTCAGGTGGGCCCACCGATGGATGATCTGTTAGAGGCAGATGATCATACGATTGCGCGGCGAATGAATGAAGAAGTCGAGATTTTTGTTGGTCCGCGACCAGAACAATACACCTGGATATTGAAATTGTTGAAAACTCGCAAACCGGGCGAAATCCAGCCGTATAAGCGCAAAGATCTTTATCCCATCAAATAAAAAACAGCCTCTCAAATTATTGAGAGGCTGTACTTGAAAAAAAATCTCAATGAGTATTCTCACTATTTTGAGTTTTTAGGTTAGTACGCTATTGAGTTAATCGTAGCGTGATAATTTCAAAAGGTTTTAACTCAAGATTGCAATATTGATTACAATAAAAGCTGTCATCTAACTTATTTTCTTGAAGATCGACATATTGAACGTAGTGATAATTACATATCCATGAAAGCATGGCTGAAATTTCCAATCCATGACTCTCATATAATCTTACGATTATACCGTCGCCGTCTTCAGCTAATTTTATTGTTTCGATGATAACGCTGTTAGTATCGATAGCAAAAAATGATAGTGAAGGGGGTAATTCACCCGGGTGTGGTTTGACAGGGACGACCTGTAAGGGATGATTCATTATATAGGCCTGATTAATAACACCACCCACACGGTAATCTCCATGATGAGGAAATAAGGAGAATGTGAATTTTTGTTTACCAATATCTGCAAAATTATTAATCAGGAAATTATCATAATTGTCTGTCTTAACAACTTCCCCAGGTTTGTGCTGCGAACGCAGCAAAGTTAATTCAAGCGTCTGGTCTTTGACACGATAGCCATATTTGTTTTTTGCTATTAAAGCTATGCCAGTTTCTTGATCAGAAAGGTCGACCCAGTGATGTGCTGGTATTTCATCTTTGGCAAAAGCGAACGAATCATTGCTATGCGTTGGTCTGTCAATTACACCGAACTGAATTTGACATTGTGCAAGAGATGTTTGTACTGACACCGGGAATTTTACTTTGAGAGAAACATTAGGTTCGTGCCAATCAATAAAAGTTTGGACATCAACGCGTGGGCTGTCCTGTGTCAGGGTAAATGCTAAGCGAAGATAAGATGAATTGTAGTGATAAATCAGCGTCATCGTAGTTTTAGGCCCGCTGATCACAGTTGTCATTTTTTCAGCGAGTAAAACATATGATTCCCCATCACGATAATTTGGAGCAAAATCCCAGGCCGCGAAAAAACCTGCATCTTCGTGGTATGCACGGATCTCACTGTGCATATTTTCAGTAATGTATTCTTTACCATATCTTTTATCATATAGTGAAATTAAATCACCGTTTTCTGAAAAAAGAAGTTTAATGTAATTATTTTCAATACTTCGAGATTCAGCCTTCAGACCATTTACGATCTTATTCTGAGGTTCAATCACAGTATAACCATAAGAGTTTACTCGTGCTTTGAGCCAGTTGTTATTAATATTGATCCATTCGTTACGAGCAAAGCAGGTGGTATTAAATAAAATGTGCGGATCTTTATAAGATGAAGTGTCAATTTTACTTAATAAAGTAGACCGCGCATCCGAAATAATTTTCTCGGTTTTTGCTTCTAGTTTAAGATATTCCTTTTCCGTTTCATGATAAACTCTTGAAATACATGAGCCGGGAAGGATGTCATGGAATTGCAAGGTCAGCATCTCTTTCCATATTTCATCAAACTCACTGCGAAGAATTGATGTCATATTATTAGTAATAGTTATAAAAAATTCAGCATCATGGAGTTTATTTTCCATATTTCGGTTATGGGCTTTAGTTGCTGACTCTGATGTATAGCACCCTTGATGAGCCTCGAAGTAAAGTTCACCCGAAATAATGGGCAAGGATTCGCGAAAGGCGTCGGCGTGAGTGAAGAACTTATCAACACGGCTGAAATCAACATGAGGTAAACCATCAATATTGCGTATACGTGTTAATCGTTCTATATGTTCCTCACCGGGGCCAGCACCGCCATCACCGACACCATACACCATAAGCGCATAGGGACAGCTCTCTTTTTCATTATAGTTTTGTTCAATATATTCTAAAGAGCGAGCACGTGCTCGGCTATCATACGTATCTTCAGGAAAGTTATGCATCAGAATTTCTGAGCCATCCAGGCCCTGCCAGCGGAAAAGGTAATTATTAAATTTATTAATCTTGTTTTGTGAGAGCTTTTGCGATGCAATATAGTTAATGCCTGATTTTTTGAGAATTTGTGGAAGCGTCGCGGGGAATCCAAAGACATCCGGTTGCCAGACATAATTTATCTTCTTTGAAAAATTCTGCTGTGTGAATCGTGTCCCATGCATGATTTGCCTTATAAGCGATTCTCCACTTACCAGATTTAAATCGCATTCGACCCAGAAGCAACCTTGTAATTCAAAGCGGCCTGCGGCGATTTGTTTTTTTAACTTTTCGAAGAAATAGGGATAATCTTTTTTTATCCAGTGAAAAAGTTGGTACTGACTAGCGCCAAAAATGTAATCAGGATATTTTTCAATGTTTGCAAGGGCGGTGGCAAATGTTCTTATTGCTTTTCTGCGTCCTTCTCTTAAAGGCCACATCCACGCTATATCTAAATGGGCATGACCAGTAGCCATAATCCTGAACTCTGAAGGATTATTGTTTTTATTGATTATGGATTGGATTGCAGCTTGACATTTAATTATTTCTTCATTGCTAAAGGTAATTAACGTATTATCAATATATTCGAGAATTCTTATGATTTCGTCAGTACGCTCGCTTCTTTTGGTGATGATTTTTTCTGGGATGATACCTTTAGGATGTATGGATTCAAACTTCTGACCATCATTAATCCAGTCGAAAAGCACTTCAACATCATAATAAAGGGATTTCAGTAGCTGATTACATGTCGCGATATGAACATCAGTAATAATCCCTCCATTAGTGACATAGCCAAATAAATCATTGCAGGCAGCATCAATCCAAAACTCAACCTCGTCATTTTCACTAACGAGAGAAAGATCAACCACCCATTTACCCGGTTTATCTGGCGGTACGCCATAAGATGATGTTTTATTCGTGATGCCGCAGATGGGTGAACCATTCTTATCCACAACAAGACCTTCGCCACCGATATCAACGAGAGCGACGAGTTTGTGTCTAAATTTATCTGCTGGACGTTTACCATAAACTCGCATCCAGGCACAGTCAAACAGTTGACCCCAGTCTGAGCCAACGGTGAGTTTCTGGTAAGCGCCGCTACGGCGATAAACAAAAGGCTGCGGTTCTTTTGTTATCCATGCTTCAATCGACATTTCAGAGACAACAGTATAAACTCTCTGACCTATTTTATTCGACAGTTTGATAATATCATCAGTAAGGTACATAGAAATCCCTTTAGTTAATTATAATACTCGAGAAATATTAATTCTCTATATTGGAGAAAGTTACTTTGCGAAGAATGGTTTGACCAAACGGTATAGGTTTTCTGACTATTTTAGTCTTGTTTAAATAAAAACTCCCTTCAATGTATTGTTTGCCCTCTGGTGAGGTTGAATATGAAAAAGATTCCAAATCAGCATAAGAGAACTGGATCGATTCATCAACTCTACTACAGGGTATGTATCCTGAGTCATAATATTTCCCGTTTAGCAGATTCTTTTTAATTAAAATATCGCTCTCAAGCTCAATTGCATATAAAACTGGACCTCTGGAAATATAAGTGTCACCACATAAGTCAGTATTAAACTGTATATCAGCTATAAATTTTATGTCAATCACATCATGATGTTGCCATGTTCTATCTAAAATAATAAGTGAGTTTTGGGTATCACTTTTAGTAAAAGTAACACCATTAATAATCATCATTTTTGCCCAGCCGGGGTAACGGAAACTGAGAGAAAAACGAACAGATGACTCAGGCTCAATGAGACATTTTACGCTTAAATCATGAGGGTATTCAGTTAATTGTGTAATTTTAACTGCAACGTTATTATATGTACCATAAAACTCACACGGACCATAAAATAATGCAGTAAAACCATTGTTATTTTCGTGAAACATATTTTCGACAAAAGCCGGTATGGTTCTTGCTGTATTCGGTACGCAGCAGACAGCAGCCTCCTCATGAGTAGGGGAGTATTTATATCTGGTATTAAACTGATTACTGTCCGGATGTTTCCTTTCATTTGCTTCATAACAATTATCAGTCTTACAGTACATTATCGCGTGATGTATGGGATGCTGCATGCCAAAACTAGCATTATAGAATAACCACTCAGCATCATCGGCCAGACCAATGTTAGTGGTCAGTTTTATCAACATAACATAAGTGCTAAATAGCTCATGAACAGAACAATATTCATAGCCTGTATAAGTGGCATTAGCTGTGCGTCCTGTAATCCACTCATCACCAATGGGAGCGCCAGATGGTGTAAGATAATATTTCAACTGGGATAAAAAAATATCTAATGCAGTTTTATATTGCGGCCGTTGGCTCGCTGCGATGGCTAATGCCCTAATATGCTCATATGTATGCACGCCATGACCTTTAAGAAGGTAACCAGGGTCTATGACATTTTTATATTGCAGATCTTGCTCCGACACGCATCCTGCGGAATAATCTTCATACAGCCACAAGCAATATGAGAGATATTCAATGTTATTGGTTATTTCATAAAGGCGGTAGAAAACATCTGTTATTGTTAATCCGTGGCTATGTCCAGCAAAACCATGTTTCACGACGAAAGGATGTGATGTTTCTTTAGGGTAACCAGCCATAATGCATTGTGCGGCTTGGGTAAGAGAAATTAATAAATTCTCATTACGGGTGGATTCATAACATCCAAGCACAAAACGCAATGCAGTAGCTTGTGCCCAGAACTCTCCGTTTTCTGCTATACAATTAAATTTTAATGATGAATCATAAATTCCAATGTAGCCATCATCATCTTGCGTATTGATAAGCTCCAAACATAAATCGCTCGCCTTCTCCTGCCATTCTTTATTATCTAACAAGTAGGCACTGCGGCAATATCCATCCTTCCAATTCGATTGAGTTTCACTATCCCACCAATAATATTGCATCATGTCATCATCGGGATTATTCTGTTTTTTAATAACGCTATCTTCAGAAGAAACAGTGAGTGGAGTTATACGATCTCTTCCATATATTTTATGCTCCGTAATAAGATGGGGAACTAATTTATCCAGTTCTCCTATATGACCGTTCATATACCATTCTATCTTATTCTTTAACCAACCAGTGGGCTTTATGTCGTTAAAAAAAATCATATAAATACCTCTGTATAAAAAAGTTTAGATGTTATAAAAGACAAATAGATTGTGATCGTCTGCAGACGATCACAATGAAAGGAAAATATTAACGGTTTTTGCTATCACTCAAACGTTTTTCATCCTGCACCATATCATTGCCAGATTCATGCAAAGTATTTATTAATGCATTGGCATCAGGATATTGTTGCTGATACTTGGTTAGATATATATCACTATGGATATGTTCGGCAATTATATTGATAAGCAAGCGATTATTCGAGTATAACCCCAGTGATTCAGCTCGTTGTGAAAAAACCATTACTGTCTTCATATCAACAACAAGCATAAAACGATGAGAAGGGTAATATTCTTCTTCATGGTTAAAACGATAATACAGTTCTACACGTGGGTCAGGAGTAATAAGTTTATTAAATGAAAAAACAATAACTCGAACATGTCGATTTAGAGCCTCACAAATTTCATTTTTCAAAAAATGTAAATCAAAATCCGTGTTGAGGTAAATTTCATACTCTGCAGAAGAAAGCATCTCTTTAGCTTTCTGATGTAAATTATCAAAACCAGAGACATTATAAATGAATTCACGTTCATTCTGAAACATCATCTGTGATAATTCTTTTTTCAAAATTTTTATATTGTCAATAGTGCTTTTTTCAATTTGTGAAAGTATGAGCTCAGGAGATTTTGCTTCATATTCTTTAGTTTCACCATCAACAAGAAAGATATAACCGTTCTTGTAAAGATTATCAATAGATGAGTATACAGACGAACGAGAAAGTGAAATTTCTTTTGCTATCTTGTAGCCACTGCTACGACCGTTTTTCAACAGACTGATGTAAACCTGTGCATCGGTGCGAGTGAAACCAAAATTTATCAATTTATTTACCAAATGTATCATAGACGCGCTCCTGAAATGAAAATGAAATCTTACCAATTTTAACATTATTAATTAACATTTTCGAAAAAAATGCTGAGATAAAATGTGTATTTATCGTCATTCATCCTCAAGCTGGTTACAGGTCTACAGCACGTAAGCATTGTGAACTGCGAATCTGAATGCCTTCCAACTATGGTCAGAAGACATGCTCTGACCTAAATGGTAGACTCACTGAGTAAGCGATGTTTTCAACGGTTTATTCATATATGCTCTTTTTAATTGATATATTTTGGTAACTCAATTACCTTGATAAGAATCAGTTCGTGAAGTTAATGACATTTACCAATAAACAGTTCGAGCAGTAAGAAGCCTTATGGAATAGTAAGGTTTAATACCGTTATTCAACTTGGGGTTATTATCATATCAATCACAAATAATTAGTTAGATTTTCTTCTGTGTAAAAATCAAATATATGACAGAAGCTCGTATCAAGGTTGAAATATAAATTTTTTCCAATATCGGCTGTAGTAATTGATTGATCGTTGACTTTTGCAATAAACTCTTTGTTGTTAACGATAAAGTAAAGATATTTTTCACTCCCCATATTTTCAATAATACTTAATGCACCAGTGACAGTATTTATTTCTTTGCAATTCACACTCAAAGAGATATGTTCTGGACGAATACCAAAACAAACGGGTTTGTCTATATACGTTTTGAGTACTGATTGTTTATTCTCAGGTATGTACAACCGAATATTTTGGGCAATGTCAATATAGAGTTTACCGTCTTTCTCACGTACAACCGCATCTATCAAATTCATTGACGGGGAACCAATAAAGCCAGCAACGAATCTGTTAGCAGGGTGGTTATACAGATTAACTGGTGTGTCGACCTGCATTATTCGCCCCTGATTAAGCACACAAATACGATCACCGAGGGTCAATGCTTCAATTTGATCGTGTGTAACATAAATCATGGTTGCTGGGTGACCTTCATCCTTGAGAGACTGATGCAACTGAGCAATTTTGACTCGCATTGAAACACGAAGTTTAGCATCAAGGTTAGATAGTGGCTCATCAAATAAGAAAACATCTGGCTTACGAACAATTGCACGGCCTACCGCGACACGCTGACGCTGACCACCCGACATTTCTTTCGGTTTTCGGTAAAGTAAATCGCTAATTTCAAGTTTTTCTGCAACTTCTTCGACAATTTTCTTAATCTCTTCTTTTGGCCTTTTTTGCATTTTTAAGCCAAAAGCCATATTGTCAAATACAGTCTTATGGGGATACAGCGCATAGTTCTGGAACACCATTGCAATGCTGCGATCTTTAGGTGGAAAGGTATTAACAAGGCGGTCGCTAATGTAAATTTCACCACCAGATACGTCTTCAAGACCTGCAATCATGCGTAATGTAGTTGATTTGGCACACCCAGATGGTCCAACAAAAACCATGAATTCACCATCGTTTATATCGAGATCAATGCCGTGAACAGCTTTGAATCCATTGTCATAAATTTTTTCAACGTTGCGTAGAATTACCGCGGCCATAATCTGCTCTCATTAACAAGAATTTTGGGATACTGATACTCCACCATTCAACGAATGTTGAATGGTGGAGTGCTAAAAATAACTATTTACATGGTGCTACCATGGCGGCTATTGCCTTTTTATCAGGACCAATTTGAATCGTCCAAACATACTTTCCATCGGCAGGAATGACGACTTTTGTATTTTTACCCATGCCGCCTTTTTTAAGTGTTTTAGCCTGATTTAATGGCAACTCAAGACCTGTTACAGTGAACTGCGGGTTCCAGTTCATAGTCGCAAATTGCATTGTTAGCGCACCGGCTTTTTCTGAATAAATAAGCTGATAGATACCATCTCCTTTATAATGCAATTTTCTCTCTGGCTTCATTAACCAATAGCCTTCCGGGAGAGTTCCAGAAATGTAAAGACCCGCAGCAATTGGCCCTCTTTCATTTACATCGGGGAGGTTACATTCTGAATAGCGGGGATCCGCTTTCACAACACCTTCCTGAGTGCCAGAGGGGGAATTTCCATCAACGCATCCTGAAAGAAAACCAGACAACATAATAGCAATAAGTATTTTATTTTTCATTTAAAAGTCTCAATAAAGATAGTATAGCTTAATCAAGCTATTGCTATGGCAGTGTTAATGTATATAAATAATACTTCTCAATGACTCACTGTTTATATACACCATGTTGTTTCGTTAATTTATTAAGGACAGCGAGATTCTTGTTGTACTCTCGCGTATTTTTGGCAGGATAACCAAAAAGATCACTCTTTTCTGGACAAGAATGGCTTACACCTGATTTTGCCTTTATTACCGAATAACTACCAATTGAAATGTGACCGGCGATACCGACCTGACCATGTGTAATAACATGTTCGCCTAAAACAACATGCCCTGAAAAACCGCATTGTGAAACAATCAGGCATTTATTGCCGATTATGCAGTCATGTCCAATCTGCACTTGATTATCAATACGAGTGCCTTGACCAATTATTGTATCTCCAAGTGTTCCTCGGTCAATGGTGTTGTTACAACCGATTTCAACATCATCACCTATGATAACTCTACCGATGCTATCGACTCGGACATATGAATCACGTTCATCAGCCATATATTCAAAGCTATAATTACCGATAGAATTATTAGAATCAATAATAACATCATTACCAATAATAGTGCCTTCTTTAATCACTGTATTCGCATGAATGGCAACATTATCACCTATGGTCACACAGTTCATAATTTTAACACCCGGCATAAAATGGCAGTTCATACCAATCTGGCAGTGTTTACCAATGTATACATCAGGTATCGTTGAAGTGTTTTCTTGCTCAAACAAACGATACTTATGTACCTTATAATATCTTAAAACTTTGTTAAGATTATTCACGTTCAGATAATCGACTACAATCTTTGCCTTAGCGTTAGAACTAGTGATCTCTTCCGGTCCGATAATTATATCCGCACCAGTCGTTGGTATATGCAACAAATCTCCAGGTGTCATAACAATAGATAGTCCACCAACTAAAGGACTATGGATTGGCCGAATGGTATCAACCCTGAGTGATGGATCACCATATAAAGTTCCTTGCATCAACGTTTTAATATCTAGTGCGCTGAACATAGGTTTCCCTCTGTTTAATCAAAAGCGATAGAAAGCATGAACATAAATATTATCCTGATTGAGCTCATTATATTTTTCTTTATCTCCTGGGTCATAGAAGTTTTTGTGCTCTTTCTCCCAGGCATGTTTATATTCAATCTTGGCAATCCAGTCGTCACCTATGTTTTGTTCATAACCTAGAGTAGCTTTTCGAATTGTCTTGAAATAGGTTCTGTTTGCATTGTATTGCAAACTACCTGCATTTTCTGTTTTCCCGTGTCCGAAGCGGGTGCGTAGATACAGATTACCAGCATTTTCAAAAGCATATTTGATAATTGGCTCGTAGTAAGTTTCGGTATAAATACTACGATCGTTTATTTTACCATGATTAAATTCATCGTTATGCTTTTTCTGGTAGAAAAATTCAATACCAAATTCCCATGCACCAAAACGTTTATAGGGCTGAAATAGTATACTTTGACCTTCTTCTTCGCGTACGCCCCAGGAACTCTTATCATTTCGACTGTATAAGTATTCAACGTTTGAATAAAAACCTGCGTTCCAGTCAGAGTTAAAGTACGTCAACGTAGGGCGGAAACTGTTGTCAACTGTAACGGTATGCAAACCTGTTACATAAGGGTTATCTATATTTCCGTCGGTATACATCAGGTCGTATACCAGACTGAAATCGAAACCGTTACCAATAGTGAACGTTTTGTTTAGTGATATATAGTTTTGCAGACTTGTTTCATTTTCGTGATAGCCTTTTTCTTCTTGCCGGCGATCGATAGACTTAAGCCCATAGATAGCTGCAAATTGCCAATTGGGTTGGCTGAAATAGGCCTGGAAAATCTCGTGTGTTTTAGTATATTCCTTTACTGTTTTACCTAAATAGTTATCAGTGCTTTTGGTCTCATATTCAAATGTAGAACCAACATGTCCATTAAAGCCAGCCTGTTCTTCTGACCAGTCATTGTCGGAGGTAAAGCCGCGATCGTTTGCCGCAAAGGCTCCTGTTGATCCTAAAAGGACTGTTGCAATTGAAGCCGATAAGAGATTCTTTTTTATTAAAACCATAAATGAGTTCCTTCCAAAATATCAATTTAAAGTATGATTTCTACTATTTCATGTAGTCGTACCTCATGTACTCCTAAACACTCTGCGGCAATCAAATATTTTTTTTCTTAAAAAATTACTGCAAATGGGATATGCATCACTATTTACAGTTATTCATCATTAAAATCTTATTTGACAGTTGATTTGACTAGATTTGTGTTGATAATGACGTAAATTCTTATATAGGCGTACAACGTGTACTACTTAACGGTGTTATTCGCGAGGTGAATACAATGAAGCTTTCAAATATCGTCACAGTTATAATTCTTGCAATTTCCAGTACGCTAACCCCCCAGGCGATGGCAGAAAAATTGATTCCTGAAACAAATGCTGAGTTGTTGGTCTGGTCTGATGCAGCAAGCGCGGAATATATGAAATATGCAGCAAAGGAATTTAATAAAGATTTTGGCTACAAGGTAAAGTTTACATTTCGCAATATAGCCCCAATGGATGCAGCGTCAAGAATTATGCAGGATGGTGGTACGACTCGTGTAGCTGATGTAGCTGAAATTGAACATGATACCTTGGGGCGGTTAGTCGTTGCTGGCGGGGTTATGGAAAACATGGTCTCAGCTGAGCGGATTGAGAAAACATTTATTCCAGGCGCAGTATCGGCAGCTACATATAATAACATCAGCTATGGTTTTCCTGTAAGTTTCGCAACGCTGGCGCTTTTCTATAATAAGGATTTGTTAAACACCGCACCAAAAACATTCGAAGAAATTAATACTTTCAGTGAAAAGTTTAATAATTCATCTGAGCATAAATATGCTCTGCTGTGGGATGTACAAAATTATTATGTTTCACGTATGTTTATTACCTTATATGGTGCCAACGAATTCGGTAAAACCGGTAACGACCCCAAAGCTTTAGGCATCTCTTCATCTGAAGCGAAGAAAGGGCTAGAGACAATGAAACGCTTAAAGAAAGCGAATCCCTCTAATCCTCTTGATATGGGAAATCCACAAGTTCTAAGAGGTCTGTTTAATGAAGGAAAAGTTGCTGCTGTAATCGACGGACCTTGGTCCATACAAGGTTACATTGACAGCGGAATCAATTTTGGCGTAACACGCATCCCAACATTAGATGGTCATCAGCCTCGCTCATTTTCAACAGTACGGCTGGCCGTTGTAAGCTCATTTACCGAATATCCTCATGCCGCTGAATTATTCGCTGACTACCTGACAACGGATAAGATGTTGATGAAGCGTTATGAAATGACGAATCTCATTCCACCAGTCGATTCGCTTATGAAAAAAATTAGCCAGACAGGTAGTGAAGCTATAAAAGCAATTATTGCTCAAGCTAATTACTCTGACGCAATGCCATCAATACCGGAAATGTCTTATCTATGGTCTCCAATGACTAATGCTATTTTGGCTACCTGGGTTGAGAATAAGACACCGGATGAAGTTTTAAATTATGCACATACAATTATTGAAGAACAACTTTCGCTTCAGGAGTAATTGTGAATACTAAACAACTGAAAATGAAGAGTGCACCTGTGCTACCTATTTCCTGTTTGATTATAGGCGGGACTCAGTTATCACGTCATTATTATGTGAAAGGCGGGATATTCTTTGCAATACAAGTATGTTTTTTGCTTTATCTTTCCGAGATTGTGCATACATTAATAGGGTTGTTCACATTAGGTGATGTCGCGCAAATTCGAAAAGGGTTGACTGTCATTCAGGGTGACAATTCTATATTTATGCTTGTAGAAGGCGTGATAGCGACAATTATTGTTGGCTTATTCACCACGATTTATATCCTTAATATTAAAGATGCGCGGAACTCATCTTATTGCCATCTGACTTTTAAACAACAGTTATATAAAGTCTATGAGGATAAATTTGCATTTATAGTCCTAACGCCCGCATTTTTAGCGAGTATAGCATTCATCGTTTTACCTATTGTAATTACAGTTCTTGTATCCTTTACAAACTATGCTGCGCCAAATCACATCCCACCAAAGAACCTGGTTGATTGGGTTGGGATTAAAAATTTTATTATGTTGTTTAAGTTTAAAATATGGTCTGATACGTTTCTAGGTGTTGCTCTCTGGACATTCATTTGGGCAATTTGCGCTACGGTTTTTACCTTCAGTTTTGGCTTTGTTCTGGCTTTAGCACTGGCTAAAAAAGATATACGTTTCGCAAAAGTCTGGCGATTGATATTTATACTACCATATGCCATACCCACATTTGTAACGTTACTTATTTTCCGTCTTCTTTTAAATGGAATTGGTCCGGTTAACTCGTTTCTGAACAGTATCGGTATGAATTCAATTGATTTTCTGTCGGTTCCATTAAATGCAAAAATAACAGTAATTGCCGTATGTGTTTGGGTAGGGGCACCGTATTTTATGCTATTGATCGCGGGTGCATTAACCAACATATCACGAGATTTGTATGAGGCTAGTGAGGTCGATGGCGCAACTAAGTGGCAACAATTTAAGGAAATTACATTGCCAATGGTGTTACATCAGATTGCGCCAACTCTGGTAATGACATTTGCATACAACTTCAATAATTTTGGTGCAATTTATCTTCTGACTGAAGGTGGTCCGACTAATCCGGAATATAGATTTGCTGGGCATACAGATATTTTTATTACCTGGATTTATAAACTTACATTGAATTTTCAGCAATATCATATAGCGTCTGTAATCTCTATCATAATATTTATCTTCTTATCGGTTATAGCAATATGGCAATTCAGACGGATGAAATCATTTAAAGATGATGTAGGGATGTAACTATGGATAAATCTTTACGTAAAATATCAACGCTCGTCGTTTATCTTTTTTTAATCTGCAACTCCATTGTTGTGCTTGGGCCAGTGATATGGACGATAATGGCATCTTTTAAAAAAGGGAATAATCTATTTAGTTCCACATTTAGTGGCATCGAGTTTACATTTGATCACTACATAACGTTGTTCACAGATACGCCATATATGCAGTGGTATTTAAACACGTTCATACTTGCAACCGCTAACATGTTAATTTCACTGGTCGTTGTGACAATGACTGCCTACGTTTTTTCACGGTATCGATTTCGTGGAAAGCGTAATACTTTAATGAGTATTATTGTATTGCAGATGTTTCCTGCATTTTTATCAATGACTGCCATTTATATCCTGCTTTCAAAGGCCAATTTGATAGACACATATACTGGATTGCTTCTGGTTTATGTAACCGGTTCATTGCCCTTCATGACGTGGTTGGTAAAAGGTTATTTTGATGCTATTCCAACTTCTTTGGATGAGGCCGCTAAGATAGATGGAGCTGGGCATCTGACTATTTTTATTCAGATAATATTGCCATTGGCTAAGCCGATTCTCGTTTTCGTTGGATTAGTTTCGTTCACTGGACCATGGATGGACTTCATTTTGCCAACGTTGGTGCTTCGTAGTGAGGATAAAATGACCCTGGCGATTGGCATTTTTAGTTGGATTGCTTCTAATTCAGCAGAGAATTATACGCTTTTTGCTGCTGGGGCGCTTTTAGTTGCAGTACCTATCACGTTGTTATTTGTTTTCACACAGAAGCATATAACTACTGGACTTGTTAGCGGTGCCGTTAAGGAATAATTTAGGGATTAGTATTTATGATTACAGTTAGTTCGTTAAAACACTCAGCAAAAAGTGAAGATAGCTATGCTTATGATAACGAAACTTTGCATGTACGGTTACGCACATTAAGAGGAGAAGTTGATAAAGTTATTCTCTGGATAGGCGATCCATATAATTGGGCTGAAGGTGGTCTTGACGGCGGTAACATGGCGGGGACAGAAGCGTTCGGATGGATTGGCGGCAACGAGATCGAGATGGAACAAGAAGCTGTCACCGAATTTCATGATCACTGGTTTGCAGTGTTCAAACCTCAAAAACGCCGTTGCCGTTACGGTTTTATACTTTTTGGGAAAGAGGGAGAGAAGTTTCTTTTTGGTGAGAAAAGGTGTGTTGATATCAGTTCACTGGAGTGCGAAGAACGAGAGTTAAGCCGCTTAAATAACTTTTTTTGCTTCCCTTATCTTAATAAAATTGACGTTCTAAATACGCCCTCCTGGGTAAAAAATACGGTATGGTATCAAATTTTTCCAGATCGTTTCTGTAATGGCAGACCTGAAATATCTCCAGAAGGGGTAGAACCGTGGGGCAGTACACCGACTTCATTCAATTTTATGGGTGGGGATCTGTGGGGGGTTATTGATAAACTCGATTATCTGGAAGATCTGGGTATTAATGGGATTTATTTTTGTCCTATTTTTACCTCAGCTTCCAACCATAAATATGACACAATTGATCATTTCAGTGTAGATCCACATTTAGGTGGGAATATTGCTTTCCATACTTTGATTGAAGAAGCGCATAAGCGTGGAATAAAAATTATGTTGGATGCAGTATTCAATCATTTAGGAGCTGACTCTCCAATATGGCTTGACGTTGTACGCAATGGTGCCAAATCACGTTACGCCGATTGGTTCTGGATTCATAAATTTCCTGTTTATCCCGATACTCCAAAAAGTGAATGGGATTTTAAAAATTTTAACTATGAAACATTTGGCAATGTCATTGAAATGCCCAAGCTAAATACTGAGAATGAAGAGTGCCGTGAATACTTACTTAGTATCGTTCGCTATTGGACGCAAAATTTTGATATTGATGGTTGGCGTCTGGATGTCGCGAATGAAGTGGATCATCATTTCTGGCGAGGTTTCAGAAAGGTGATTAAAGATATCAAATCTGAATGTTATATTTTGGGTGAGATATGGCATGAGGGCACCCCCTGGTTGCGTGGTGATCAGTTTGATTCATTAATGAACTATCCCTTAACATATGGGATTATTGATTATTTTGCGTTACAGGATACAACAAAACAAGAATTTATGACATCCGTCACACGTTCTTATCTTTGTTATCCTAAAAATATAACTGAAGTTATGTTTAATCTTCTGGATAGTCATGACACCGCTCGTATTTTAAGCGTTTGTTTGAATGATAAACGAAAAGTTAAACTCGCCTATTTATTTATGTTAACTCAAGCTGGCTCTCCTTGTATCTACTACGGTAGCGAAATAGGAATCGATGGTTTTAAATCAATGACGCTTGAGAACAATAGAAAATGTATGATGTGGGATGAAAACAAACAAGATCTTGAATTACGGCAATTTATACGTTGGTTAATACGTCTACGTAAAAAACATCCACAATGGTGTGAGGCATCAATACAATGGAAAGACGTTGAACATCCCACGGTGATCGCTTATCAACGTGATAACATCACTTTCTTCTTAAATAATAGTGAGGATACTGCCAGCTTTATTTATGACGGAAGAAGTATGGATATCTCCGGTTTCAGTTATGAAATTGAAGGTTTACCTGCTGCTGATCTTTATAATTTTTAAATTTCTATTAGGATATTTGTTATGATAATTGATGCACACACTCATATTGGTGACTTTGTGAAAATCCGTATGCCAGAAGATGTTTTTCTGGCATCTCTGGACAAGTATAATATTGATTTTGCGTTATGTTCTTGTGGATCTGCCGTAGAAGTTGACCATGACCAGAAACCGATTCCGGATGAAGATCAAGTTACACAGCATGATAATAATGAACGTATGCTCAGACTTGTTCGTCAACATTCAAAGCGAATTGGCGCGTTTATGTGGATTAAGCCTCGTCTGGAAAGTTGTGATCAAGACTTTGAAGATATGATTGCCAGCAATCGAGATATCATTTATGGCATCAAAGTTCATCCATATCATTCAAAAATGGCTTTCAACTCAGAAAAAGTTCAGGATTATATACGCCTTGCTCAAAAATATGATCTCCCGGTAGTTAGCCATACTTCTAATGATTATGAATCCAGCCCACAGTTGGTTTATGAGATGGCACTTAAGTATCCAGACGTGAATTTTGTAATGTGTCATATGGGGCTCGCGACAGATAATCAGGAAGCAATCGAATTGATTGCAAAGCTTCCTAATCTCTATGGCGATACTGCGTGGGTTAGGGCGGATATGGTTTACCTGGCGATAAAAATCTGTGGTAGTGATAAGATTTTATTCGGTACCGATAATCCTATTAATGGACTAGATACGTACAATGATGATGATTATTATAATAAGTATTTTACTGAATTAAAAAGTAAATTAACGCAAAGTGAATTTGAACAACTTATGTTTACGAATGCGAAAAAACTTTTTAAGATAAAAATATAGGTGTTAGCCATTTCTAAGTGCTCCCATATATAATGTGGTAGGGGAGTACTTAGATGTTATATTTATTTTTTTATTGAGATTAATTTAAATCATGAACGATATTGAGAGCTATGGGAATCGCTATCATGTGTTGCAATCCTTTCCTATGCCACAATTGGCAAGTAGTCGCGAAATAAGAATATTACTGCCTGCGTCCTATTATGAATCTGATGTCAGTTACCCTGTGTTGTATATGCACGATGGGCAAAATTTATTTGATAAATCTGTATCTTTTGGTCCACATGTATGGGATATACCTGAGGCGGTAGATGCTTTTTTCCCAAATTCACAATACGATGGTGTTATCATTGTGGGGATTGATAATGCATCGTCTCATGGTAAATTCAGCCGTATGGATGAGTATTCTCCATGGCCGCGAAACACATCTTTTCCCTTACCTGGCTGGGACCCTGATGTGGATTATAGTGGAGGAAAAGGTGCGCTGTATGTTGATTTTATTGTGAACACGCTCAAGAACTATATTGACAGCAATTTTCGAACTCTCCCAGATCGTAATAATACAGCGATAGCAGGTAGTTCTATGGGGGCGTACATCAGTTTGTTTGCCGCAATTCTTAGTCAGGATGTTTTTTCAAAAGTTGGCGTTTTTTCGCCGGCACTATGGTTTAATGACAGCGCAATGCTGAATTTTATTAAGGACAACAATATAGTTGAAAATCTTACCCTGTATCTCGATGTCGGTACGCAGGAAACCAGTGGTATGCACGAAGACTTTCCTGAAATTTATATTTCCGGTGCTGAAAAATTATGCGCGAGTCTTCGTAAACAACGCAATGTAACTATGGACTATCACCTATGGGGAGGTCATACCCACTCTGAGTCTGCATGGGCAAAACGCTTCCCAGAGATGTTGAAATTATTTTATTGCTGATGAAACATGTGGAGGATGTTGAATGCATCATATTAAAACAGCCGCAGATCTTAATTGTTTTTTAAATTCAATGGTTGCCGTTTCGCAGCCAACTGTTGATAAAATCATTTTTGGTGCTGAAGCGACACTAATTAATAAAATTGGTACCTGCTGGATTGCCTCAATGGATGTTTTAAGAAAAGCTGTTTCTGAAGGTGTTAATATCATTATTACTCATGAACCTACATTTTATTCTTATGCTGATCTGGAGGGTGAAGATCTTGAGTTTTCATGGGCCAGAAAAGTAATGGGTTATACTCAAGGTGAACTCAGTTATTTAAATATAATTGAGCAAAAAAAGGAGTTTATGCATAAAAATAATTTGGTAATCATTCGTTGTCATGATGTCATGGATCGAGAACCTACGTTCGGAATGTCTAAGGCTTTGGCTCAGCAGTTAGAATTGGATGTTACAAATATTGTTGCTTCTGATGATATGTACCATATATATGCTATAGAACCTGACAGTGCCATTAATCTTACCAAACGTTTTGCCAAAAATTTTAAAGTTTATAATCTTCCTGGTATCCAATTTTATGGAGATAAAGACAGAGTAGTCAGAACTGTTGGGATAGGGGCAGGCTGTTTTTGTGATCCAATACAATATATGGAATATCAGGCTGATTATTATATTACGATTAACGATTCAATTAAAACATGGGTGCAGACACAATACTCAAAAGATAGTGGATTACCGATGGCTGTTATTGGACATAGTGTTGCAGAGGAAGCGGGTATGCGATGTCTTGCAAACTATTTAGATCTCCATTCAGGCTATCCCTGCATTCATTTTACAGCGGGCTGTGATTATGATTGGATTGAATGAGTAGTCCTAATTTATGTGTAGCTAAATACCCCGGTCATCAGCGGCCGGGGCAGGTGAGATTACTCTACCGTTAAAATACGCGTGGTATTAGTTGAACCCACGGTACTCATCACGTCGCCCTGGGTGACAATCACCAGGTCACCAGACATCAAGTAACCTTTATCGCGCAGCAGATTAACCGCTTCGCTGGCAGCTGCTACGCCGTCATTAGCGCTATCAAAGTGCACCGGCGTAACGCCACGATAGAGAGCAGCCAGATTCAGCGTACGTTCATGGCGCGACATGGCGAAAATCGGTAGACCGGAGCTGATACGGGAGGTCATCAGCGCAGTACGACCCGATTCGGTCATGGTGATGATCGCAGTAACGCCCTTCAGGTGGTTAGCCGCGTACATTGCTGACATGGCAATAGCTTCTTCCACATTGTCGAACTGAACGTCCAGACGGTGTTTAGAAACGTTGATGCTTGGGATTTTTTCCGCACCCAGGCAAACGCGTGCCATTGCTGCAACGGTTTCTGACGGATACTGACCAGCAGCAGTTTCTGCAGACAGCATCACGGCGTCAGTACCATCCAGAACGGCGTTTGCTACGTCCATGACTTCTGCTCGCGTCGGCATCGGGTTCGTAATCATTGACTCCATCATCTGAGTCGCAGTGATTACCGCGCGGTTAAGCTGACGCGCACGACGGATCAACGCTTTCTGAATGCCGACCAGTTCCGGGTCGCCAATTTCCACACCGAGGTCGCCACGAGCAACCATGACCACGTCAGAGGCGAGGATAATGTCATCCATTGCATCCTGACTGCAAACGGCTTCCGCACGTTCAACCTTGGCAACAATTTTCGCATCACACCCAGCATCGCGTGCCAGGCGACGGGCGTAGTTCAGATCTTCACCGCAGCGTGGGAAGGAAACAGCCAGGTAATCTACACCAATCAACGCCGCAGTCTTAATGTCTGCTTTGTCTTTTTCGGTCAACGCTTCAGCCGACAAACCGCCGCCAAGTTTGTTGATACCTTTATTGTTGGAGAGGGGACCACCGACGGTTACTTCGGTGAACACTTTCATGTCCTGAACTTCCAGTACTTTTAACTGGACGCGACCATCGTCCAGCAGCAGGATGTCACCAGGCACGACGTCAGCAGGCAGACCTTTGTAGTCGATACCGACTTTTTCTTTGTCGCCTTCACCTTTACCCAGGTTGGCGTCGAGCAGGAATTTATCCCCAATATTGAGGAAAACTTTGCCTTCTTTAAAGGTGGATACACGGATTTTGGGTCCCTGGAGGTCACCCAGAATAGCCACATGACGCCCCAGTTTTGCGGCAATCTCACGAACTTTATCCGCGCGCATTTTGTGATCTTCAGGCGAGCCGTGAGAAAAGTTCATACGTACAACGTTTGCACCCGCAGCGATAACCTTTTCAAGGTTATTATCGCGATCTGTTGCTGGGCCTAACGTGGTAACGATTTTTGTTCTGCGAAGCCTTCTGGACATGTAATACTCCGTTGACTGAAACAACCAGGTGTTGCTTGAACATGAAATCCGAATGAAATAACGCCGTGATGGCGATAAATTAATCTCATCCGGATATCGTATAAGATTAGAACAGTGACAGTCGTTTTTAGCGATCGTCACTTAAATTAAGTGACTACTTATCAAAACGCGATTCCTTCAGCGCTTCCTTGACCCGCTTCAAGTTATCTCTGAATTTTGCGCCGCGTCGCAAAGTAAAACCTGTTGCCAGCACATCTATCACGGTCAACTGCGCAAGTCGAGAAACCATGGGCATATAAATGTCAGTATCTTCCGGTACGTCGAGGGTAATTGCCAGCGTTGCTTCCCGGGCGAGCGGGGTCCCCGCAGAGGTGAGGGCAATCACCATGGCGTCGTTCTCGCGTGCCAGCTGCGCCAGCTCGACCAGATTTTTTGTTCTCCCAGTGTGAGAAATCAGCACTACTACGTCTCCGTCGCTACAATTCATACAACTCATGCGTTGCAGCACGATATCATCGGAGTACACCACCGGAACATTAAAACGAAAGAACTTATTCATCGCATCGTGGGCAACGGCGGCAGAAGAGCCTAATCCGAAAAAGGCGATTTTTTTGGCCTGAGTGAGCAAGTCGACGGCGCGGTTGACGGCAGATTTATCCAGTGAATGACGGACATGATCGAGCGTTGCCATTGCGGACTCAAATATTTTTCCCGTGTATGATTCAACGCTGTCATCTTCATTGACGTTGCGATTAACATAGGGGGTGCCGTTCGCCAGACTTTGTGCCAGATGAAGTTTAAAGTCAGGAAAACCGCGTGTGTCCATGCTGCGACAGAAACGATTCACCGTCGGCTCGCTAACATTGGCCTCCAGCGCCAGAGTAGCAATACTCGAATAGATTGCGTTATCGGGCGAAGCCAGAATGACCTCGGCAACTTTGCGCTCTGATTTGCTCAAATGTTCCAGCTGAGACTGGATTTTTTCCAGCATATTCATGATGTAAAGAGACTCACGAGTAATGACGATTTCCGCATTGAAAGAAATCGAAATGCAGTTTTGTCAGATATTACGCCTGTGTGCAGTGTTAATGACAAAAGCAGATAAAAAAGTTGTTATTTTTTTTCATAACATGATCAGTGTCAGATTTTTACCCAATGGAAAACGATGATTTTTTTATCAGTTTTGCCGCACTTTGCGCGCTTTTGCCGTAATCGCACGGGTGGATAAGCGTTTACAGTTTTCGCAAGCTCGTAAAAGCAGTACAGTGCACCGTAAGAAAATTACAAGTATACCCTGGCTTAAGTACCGGGTTAGTTAACTTAAGGAGAATGACATGGCGGTAACGCAAACAGCCCAGGCCTGTGACCTGGTCATTTTCGGCGCGAAAGGCGACCTTGCGCGTCGTAAATTGCTGCCCTCCCTGTATCAACTGGAAAAAGCCGGTCAGCTCAACCCGGACACCCGGATTATCGGCGTAGGGCGTGCTGAGTGGGATAAAGCGGCATATACCAAAGTTGTCCGCGAGGCGCTCGAAACTTTCATGAAAGAAACCATTGATGAAGGTTTATGGGACACCCTGAGTGCACGTCTGGATTTTTGTAATCTCGATGTCAATGACACAGCTGCATTCAGCCGTCTCGGCGCGATGCTGGATCAAAAAAATCGTATCACCATTAACTACTTTGCCATGCCGCCCAGCACTTTTGGCGCAATCTGTAAAGGGCTTGGTGAGGCAAAACTGAATGCTAAACCGGCACGTGTAGTCATGGAGAAACCGCTGGGGACGTCGCTGGCGACCTCGCGTGAAATCAATGATCAAGTCGGTGAATACTTCGAGGAGTGCCAGGTTTATCGCATCGACCATTACCTCGGAAAAGAAACGGTACTTAACTTGTTGGCGCTGCGTTTTGCTAACTCCCTGTTTGTGAACAACTGGGACAATCGCACCATTGATCATGTTGAGATTACGGTGGCAGAAGAAGTGGGGATCGAAGGGCGCTGGGGCTATTTTGATAAAGCGGGTCAGATGCGCGACATGATCCAGAACCACCTGCTACAAATTCTCTGCATGATTGCGATGTCTCCGCCATCTGACCTGAGTGCAGATAGCATCCGCGATGAAAAAGTCAAAGTACTGAAGTCTCTGCGCCGCATTGACCGCTCCAACGTACGCGAAAAAACCGTACGCGGGCAATACACTGCGGGCTTCGCCCAGGGTAAAAAAGTGCCGGGCTATCTGGAAGAAGAGGGCGCGAACAAGAGCAGCAATACAGAAACCTTCGTGGCGATCCGCGTCGACATCGACAACTGGCGCTGGGCCGGTGTACCGTTCTACCTGCGTACAGGTAAACGTCTGCCGACCAAATGTTCTGAAGTTGTGGTCTATTTCAAAACACCTGAACTGAATCTGTTTAAAGAGTCGTGGCAGGATCTGCCGCAAAATAAACTGACTATCCGTCTGCAACCTGATGAAGGCGTGGATATCCAGGTACTGAATAAAGTTCCTGGTCTCGACCACAAGCATAACCTGCAAATCACCAAGCTGGATCTGAGCTATTCAGAAACCTTTAATCAGACGCATCTGGCAGATGCCTATGAACGCCTGCTGCTGGAAACCATGCGCGGTATTCAGGCCCTGTTTGTACGTCGTGATGAAGTGGAAGAAGCCTGGAAATGGGTAGACTCCATTACTGAGGCGTGGGCGATGGACAATGATGCGCCGAAACCGTATCAAGCCGGAACGTGGGGACCGGTTGCCTCGGTGGCGATGATTACCCGTGATGGTCGTTCCTGGAATGAGTTTGAATAATATCTGTACTCATCCTTTATGGGTATTTTACCGGTAACATGATCTTGCACAGATTGTAGAACAATTTTTACACTTTCAGGCCTCGTGTGGATTCACCCACGAGGCTTTTTTTATTACACTGACTGAAACGTTTTTGCCCTATGAGCTCCGGTTACAGGCGTTTCAGTCATAATTTCCATGTATGAAACGCGTTGTGAATCATCCTGCTCTGACAACTCAATTTCAGGAGCCTTTATGAATCCACAATTGTTACGCGTAACAAAGCGCATCATTGAACGTTCGCGCGAGACTCGCTCTGCTTATCTCGCCCGGATAGAACAAGCGAAAACTTCGACCGTTCATCGTTCGCAGTTGGCATGCGGTAACCTGGCACACGGTTTCGCTGCCTGCCAGCCAGAAGACAAAACCTCTTTAAAAAGCATGTTGCGTAACAATATCGCCATCATTACCTCCTATAACGACATGCTCTCCGCACACCAGCCTTACGAACACTATCCAGAAATCATTCGTAAAGCCCTGCATGAAGCGAACGCGGTTGGTCAGGTTGCGGGCGGTGTTCCGGCGATGTGTGATGGCGTCACCCAGGGGCAGGATGGAATGGAATTGTCGCTGTTAAGCCGCGAAGTGATCGCGATGTCTGCGGCGGTGGGGTTGTCCCATAACATGCTTGATGGTGCTCTGTTCCTCGGTGTGTGCGACAAGATTGTCCCAGGGCTGGCAATGGCAGCACTGTCATTCGGTCATTTGCCTGCGGTGTTTGTGCCGTCTGGTCCGATGGCAAGCGGTTTACCAAATAAAGAAAAAGTGCGTATTCGCCAGCTTTATGCCGAAGGTAAAGTGGACCGTATGGCACTACTGGAGTCAGAAGCTGCGTCTTATCATGCGCCGGGGACATGTACTTTCTACGGTACTGCTAACACCAACCAGATGGTGGTGGAGTTTATGGGGATGCAGTTGCCTGGCTCTTCTTTTGTTCATCCGGACACCCCGCTGCGCAATGCGTTGACCGCTGCAGCTGCGCGTCAGGTTACACGCATGACCGGTAATGGTAATGAATGGATGCCGATCGGTAAGATGATCGATGAGAAAGTGGTGGTGAACGGCATCGTTGCACTGTTGGCGACGGGGGGGTCCACTAACCACACCATGCACCTGGTGGCGATGGCACGTGCGGCCGGTATTCAGATTAACTGGGATGACTTCTCTGATCTTTCTGATGTTGTACCGCTGATGGCGCGTCTCTACCCGAATGGTCCGGCCGATATTAACCACTTTCAGGCGGCGGGTGGTGTACCGGTTCTGGTGCGTGAACTGCTCAAAGCTGGCCTGTTGCATGAAGATGTCAATACGGTGGCGGGCTTTGGTCTGTCTCGTTATACCCTTGAACCATGGCTGAATAATGGTGAACTGGACTGGCGGGAAGGGGCAGAAAAATCACTCGACAGCAACGTGATAGCGTCCTTCGAACACCCTTTCTCTCATCATGGTGGGACAAAAGTGTTAAGCGGTAACCTGGGCCGTGCAGTTATGAAAACGTCTGCTGTGCCGGTTGAGAACCAGGTAATTGAAGCGCCAGCGGTTGTTTTTGAAAGCCAACATGACGTTATGCCGGCCTTTGAAGCGGGGTTGCTGGACCGCGATTGTGTCGTCGTTGTTCGTCATCAGGGGCCAAAAGCGAACGGAATGCCAGAATTACATAAACTCATGCCGCCACTTGGTGTATTATTGGACCGGTGTTTCAAAATTGCGTTAGTTACCGATGGACGACTCTCCGGCGCTTCAGGTAAAGTGCCGTCAGCTATCCATGTAACACCAGAAGCCTACGATGGCGGGCTGCTGGCAAAAGTGCGCGACGGGGACATCATTCGTGTGAATGGACAGACAGGCGAACTGATGCTGCTGGTAGACGACGCGGAACTGGCTGCTCGCGAGCCGCACATTCCTGACCTGAGCGCGTCACGCGTGGGAACAGGACGTGAATTATTCAGCGCCTTACGTGAAAAACTGTCCGGTGCCGAACAGGGCGCAACCTGTATCACTTTTTAAGACGACAAATTTGTAATCAGGCGAGAGAAAACTCTGATGAAAAACTGGAAAACAAGTGCAGAATCAATCCTGACCACCGGCCCGGTTGTACCGGTTATCGTGGTAAAAAAACTGGAACACGCGGTGCCGATGGCAAAAGCGCTGGTCGCAGGTGGCGTACGCGTTCTGGAAGTGACTCTGCGTACCGAGTGTGCAGTTGACGCTATCCGTGCTATCGCCAAAGAAGTGCCGGAAGCGATTGTGGGTGCCGGTACGGTGCTGAATCCACAGCAGCTGGCAGAAGTCACTGAAGCGGGGGCACAGTTCGCAATTAGCCCGGGGCTGACTGAGCCGCTGCTGAAAGCCGCTACCGAAGGGACTATTCCTCTGATTCCGGGGATCAGCACTGTTTCTGAACTGATGCTGGGTATGGACTACGGTTTGAAAGAGTTCAAATTCTTCCCGGCTGAAGCTAACGGCGGTGTGAAAGCCCTGCAGGCAATTGCTGGCCCGTTCTCCCAGGTCCGTTTCTGCCCGACAGGGGGCATTTCTCCGGCTAACTACCGTGACTACCTGGCGCTGAAAAGCGTGCTGTGCATCGGTGGTTCCTGGCTGGTTCCGGCAGATGCGTTGGAAGCGGGCGATTACGACCGCATTACTAAGCTGGCGCGTGAAGCTGTAGAAGGCGCTAAGCTGTAAAAGTCAAAATGCCCGATCGTGAATCGGGCATTTTTGTAGCGTTTTTTGCCGGGGTTAACCTTGTACTTTTACCTGTGCAGCGGCGTGTTTTGCGCGCTCAATCGCTTCATCAACACTCTCAGCGGTCGCCAGCGCGACACCCATACGGCGGCAGCCATCAATTTCCGGCTTACCAAATAAACGAATCTGCAAACCTGTGCCTACGGCATTCTGCACATTATCAAACGTGACATTCTGACTGGTCAGTTGTGGCAGGATCACGGCAGAAGCGGCAGGACCATACTGACGGATCCCGCCAACCGGAAGTCCGAGGAAGGCTCGCACATGCAGGGCAAACTCCGAGAGATCCTGAGAAATTAACGTCACCATCCCGGTGTCATGTGGGCGAGGGGAGACCTCACTGAAAATCACCTCATCACCACAGACAAACAGCTCGACACCAAACAGACCATAACCGCCCAGTGCCAGCACCACTTTACGGGCAATCTCCTGCGCACGTTCCAGAGCCAGCTGACTCATTTGCTGTGGTTGCCAGGATTCACGATAGTCACCATCTTCCTGGCGATGACCTACTGGTGCACAGAAATGGACGCCATCTACCGCGCTGATGGTGAGCAGGGTAATTTCGAAGTCAAACTTAACGACGCCTTCAACAATCACGCGACCCGCTCCGGCACGTCCACCTTGTTGAGCGTATTCCCACGCATGCGTAAGCTGCTCGGCAGAACGAATAAATGTCTGACCTTTGCCGGAAGAGCTCATCACCGGTTTAACAATGCAGGGATAGCCGATGTCGGCAACCGCCTCGCGGAAAAGGCTTTCGCTATCGGCAAAACGGTAAGTTGAAGTGGGCAGCTGCAGCTCCTCTGCCGCCAGGCGACGGATACCCTCGCGATTCATCGTTAATTTCGTTGCGCGAGCGCAGGGGACAACATTCAGTCCTTCCTCTTCAAGTTGGAGCAGCATATCGGTGGCAATAGCTTCGATCTCCGGCACGATATAATGTGGTTTTTCCAGTTCAACCACACGGCGTAATGCATCACCATCAAGCATATTAATGACATGGGAGCGATGCGCGACATGCATGGCTGGCGCGTCGGCATAGCGATCGACGGCAATCACCTCTACGCCGAGGCGCTGACACTCGATTGCCACTTCTTTACCCAGTTCTCCGGAGCCTAATAACATCACGCGAGTTGCTGCCGGACGCAGCGCAGTGCCTAATAACGTCATAACGAATATCCCCTGATTAATTCCGCGCGCAGTATAAACGAAAACGTTTGCGCATGTCTTTATTGTTGATATTGATTTCCCGGCTGAAAAGAAATATACTGTATAAAATTACAGTTATTGTGAGAGGCTGCAAATGGCGGTTGAAGTTAAATACGTAGTCATTCGTGAGGGCGAAGAGAAAATGTCGTTTACCAGCAAAAAGGAAGCCGATGCTTATGACAAAATGCTTGATACGGCAGATCTGCTCGACACCTGGCTGACAAATTCTCCAGTGCAAATGGAAGACGAGCAACGTGAAGCCCTTTCGCTATGGCTGGCAGAACAAAAAGATGTGTTGAGCACTATTCTGAAAACCGGCAAATTACCGTCCCCACAGGTAGTTGGTGCTGATTCTGAAGAGGATGATGCGTCACACGCGGCCTGAAGCAACTTGCGCTCCTGACAATTTGTACCATGCTTTCTCCTGAATCATTGTGCTATGGAGAAAAACATGAAAAAAAGAGGGGCCTTTTTAGGGCTGTTGTTGGTTTCTGCCTGCGCATCAGTTTTCGCTGCGAATAATGAAACCAGCAAGTCGGTCACTTTCCCAAAGTGTGAAGGTCTGGATGCTGCCGGAATTGCCGCGAGCGTAAAACGTGATTATCAACAAAATCGCGTGGCGCGCTGGGCTGACGATCAAAAAATTGTCGGTCAGGCCGATCCCGTGGCATGGGTCAGTTTGCAGGACATCCAGGGTCAAGATGATAAATGGTCAGTTCCGCTGACCGTACGTGGCAAAAGTGCTGATATTCATTACCTGGTCAGCGTGGACTGCAAAGCGGGAATGGCAGAATATCAGCGGCGTTAATGACTTCTGATAATTCGATTGATCGTTGGTAGATGCGGCGCGAGTGCCTTGTCTGCCCTACAACGCACCAAAATCGTAGGCCTGATAAGACGCAACTGCGTTGCATCGGGCAATTAGCATTAAACAATGCCACTCAAAACGTCAAACCACCATCACCAAAATACCCCTTCCCGCCGATATACAGTAAACACCTTACCTTGTGCGAATTTCTTTTAATAATGGCCTTACGCCCCCGCTTATTTGCGCATCTTTTGCCTCGATATACACTTTCTGACATCCTCATCCGTTATGCTACAGGCACTAAAAATAGTTATTGAGGAACAAATATGGCTAACTGGTTAAATCAGCTACAATCCCTGCTTGGGCAAGGCAGTTCTTCTACCTCCTCGTCTACGGATCAAGGATTGGGCAAACTTTTAGTACCAGGCGCATTAGGTGGACTGGCTGGGCTGCTGGTCGCAAATAAATCAGCACGGAAACTTCTCACGAAATATGGTACTAACGCGTTGCTGGTTGGCGGTGGAGCGGTAGCGGGCACGGTGCTGTGGAATAAATACAAAGATAAAATTCGTGCGGCGCATCAGGACGAACCGCAGTTTGGCGCGCAAAGTACGCCACTGGATGAGCGTACGGAACGTTTGATCCTTGCGCTGGTCTTTGCCGCTAAAAGTGATGGTCATATTGATGCCAAAGAACGTGCGGCAATCGAGCAGCAATTGCGTGAAGCTGGCGTGGAAGAGCAGGGGCGTGTACTCATTGAGCAGGCAATCGAACAACCGCTGGATCCACAACGCCTGGCTACCGGAGTCCGCAATGAAGAAGAGGCGCTGGAAATCTACTTCCTGAGCTGCGCGGCTATTGATATTGACCATTTTATGGAGCGCAGTTACCTGAATGCACTGGGTGACGCGCTGAAAATTCCCCAGGATGTTCGTGAAGGCATTGAACGCGATCTCGAACAGCAGAAACGCACTTTGGTTGAATAATTCCACTCTCTGGATAGCCTGAAGTTGACTATTTCGGGCTATCCAGAACCGCACAGCCATTTGAGCAGGCTGATTTTCTCTGTCTGCATAACATTCGATATCCGCGCTATTACCTGTCATCATCTGAGCAATGACAATCCTGTTTCGCTTGCATCCCCGGTGAGTTTTGCCACCCTTATAAGATGTTTCAACCAGAAAGAACAATAACATGCTACCAAAAGCCGCCCGCATTCCCCACGCCATGACGCTTCATGGCGATACACGCATCGATAATTACTACTGGCTACGGGACGATACGCGTTCTCAGCCGGAAGTCCTGGACTACCTGCAACAAGAAAATAGTTACGGTCATCGGGTGATGGCCTCACAACAAGCCTTGCAGGATCGCATCTTAAAGGAAATCATCGACCGCATTCCGCAAAGAGACGTTTCTGCGCCCTACATCAAAAATGGCTACCGCTACCGACATATTTATGAACCAGGCTGTGAATATGCTATCTATCAGCGTCAATCGGCATTCAGTGAAGAGTGGGGCGAGTGGGAAACATTGCTCGATGCCAACAAGCGCGCGGCGCACAGTGAGTTTTATTCGATGGGAGGAATGGCGATTACGCCCGATAACACCATTATGGCCCTGGCAGAAGATTTTCTTTCCCGACGCCAGTACGGCATTCGTTTTCGTAATCTGGAAACAGGTAACTGGTATCCGGAACTGCTGGATAACGTTGAACCCAGCTTTGTCTGGGCAAATGACTCCTGGACTTTCTACTATGTTCGCAAGCATCCGGTAACGCTGCTGCCATATCAAGTCTGGCGTCATGCCATCGGTACGCCAGCATCGCAAGATAAACTGATCTACGAAGAAAAAGACGATACCTATTACGTTAGTTTGCATAAAACGACATCGAAGCACTATGTGGTCATTCATCTGGCCAGTGCCACCACCAGTGAAGTTCATCTGCTGGACGCAGAAATGGCCGATGCCGAGCCGTTTGTTTTTCTGCCGCGCCGCAAAGATCACGAATACAGCCTTGATCACTACCAGCATCGGTTTTATCTGCGTTCCAACCGCCACGGCAAAAACTTTGGCTTATACCGTACCCGTATGCGTGATGAGCAACAGTGGGAAGAGTTAATTCCACCACGCGATAACATCATGCTGGAAGGGTTTACGCTGTTTACCGACTGGCTGGTGGTTGAAGAGCGTCAGCGCGGGTTAACCAGTTTGCGCCAAATTAACCGCAAGACCCGTGAAGTCATTGGCATTGCCTTTGATGATCCGGCCTATGTAACCTGGATTGCCTACAATCCAGAATCTGAAACCGCGCGATTGCGTTATGGTTACTCTTCCATGACCACACCAGATACTTTGTTTGAACTGGATATGGATACCGGTGAGCGTCGTGTATTAAAACAAACGGAAGTTCCTGGTTTTGATGCGGCAAATTATCGCAGCGAACATCTGTGGGTCCTCGCCCGTGATGGCGTCGAAGTTCCGGTTTCGTTGGTCTATCATCGCAAGCATTTTCGCAAAGGACACAACCCGCTTCTGGTGTATGGCTACGGTTCTTACGGCGCAAGTATTGATGCCGATTTCAGTTTTAGCCGCTTGAGTTTGTTGGATCGTGGATTTGTCTACGCCATTGTTCATGCTCGCGGCGGTGGCGAGCTGGGGCAACAATGGTACGAAGACGGTAAATTTCTGAAGAAGAAAAATACGTTTAATGATTATCTTGATGCCTGCGATGCATTGTTAAAACTGGGCTATGGCTCTCCTTCGCTCTGTTATGCGATGGGCGGGAGTGCGGGGGGCATGTTGATGGGCGTTGCGATTAATGAACGCCCGGAGTTGTTCCACGGCGTTATCGCCCAGGTACCGTTTGTTGATGTTGTAACAACGATGCTTGATGAATCAATTCCTCTTACCACCGGCGAATTTGAAGAGTGGGGGAATCCACAGGATCCGCAATACTACGAGTACATGAAAAGCTACAGCCCGTATGACAACGTCACCACACAGGCTTATCCGCATTTACTGGTAACGACCGGTTTACACGATTCTCAGGTGCAATATTGGGAACCAGCAAAATGGGTCGCTAAATTGCGTGAGCTGAAAACCGATGACCATCTGTTATTGCTCTGTACCGACATGGATTCAGGCCACGGCGGTAAATCTGGTCGCTTTAAATCGTACGAAGGCGTAGCGATGGAATATGCTTTTCTGGTTGCGCTGGCGCAGGGAGCATTACCCGCTAAGCCAGCGGATTAAGTATTTTCCAGATAATGCTTCAGTGTTAAACGCAGCTCCGGGCTCATGCTGTCGAGGTTATTAAACAACCAGCGCAGATAGCCCGGATCGCGTTTGGCAACGTCGGAAACCGCTTTGCCACGGTATTTACCAAAGGTGAAGGTCGTCATCAACGACGGACGTCCGGTGATATCGGCCATCTGTTCTGCTGTCCAGCCGGAGGTGTTCATAATATCGATTAGCAATGCAGCGGTGATATAACAGTCATACAACGCGCGGTGATGATGCAGGCCCGGCGGCGTCTGTACATTGAGCTTGCGTGTTTTATATAGCGCCATATTGCTATACTTAATCCCTGGCCACAAACGACGGGCCAGTTTCATGGTGCAAATCCACTCACCGGGCATCTCAGGCAGTACGCGGCGGTCAAAGCTGGCGTTGTGCGCGACATACCATTCACTACCGTAATAGTGCGGGATCACATCTTCAATCCACGGTTTATCGGCGACCATGGCTTCGGTGATGCGATGAATCGCCATCGCTTGTGGACTAATAGGACGATCGGGGCGCACCAGGTGGCTCATGGGGTTGACGATTTTTCCGTCAATGACATCAACAGAGGCAATCTCAACGATCCCTCCCTGCAAACCGCAGGTTTCTGTATCGATAATGCGCAACATGGCATGCTCCAGGCCGAAAAAGCCTAGCGTAATGGAATGATATCGCCTTGCCAACCCTGTGATGAATGCTGACCGACTAATAATGAACCACGATCGGCGCGGACGATGAGACGACCAAGACTCTGATGATAGATCCCTGGCGTTTTTCGCCACGGTGCGAACACCGCAACTCCACGAATAAAGCGATCGTTATATTCAACGGGAAGGCTGGCAATGATGGTCATTCGCCAGGTCGTTGCGGCATAACAAAGCGGGTCTAACAGTGAGAGATCGGGTAGGGCAGGAAGGGCACGTCGCGAGTAATCACACCCCAATAAAGAAAGCGATGGAAAAACTAACAGCTGACATTGTTGCCTGGCGGCGGCCCTCACAAATTCCAGATGATGAGCTACCTGTTCGGTCAGTGAGGTTTTACGAGGCTCATATTGCGCTGCTGCAACTTTCCAGAACGACATCATGACGGCAAATTATGGGGGCAGTTTAGAAAATACTCATAATTCAGCAGGCGTCATGTAAGAAAGTGTAACTATGTATAAGTTTTATTTAAGTTTGGGCTCGTAAGGTAAACGTGACAGATTGACCGAAGCCAAACGGTGGGCGATAAGCCGCTCGCGAAACCAGTTGCGCAAATGTTCAGGCTGTTCACGTTCAACCGCTTCAGCGATCACCGGCATATTGTAGCGTTCTTTAAATGCCACCCCGGCTGCCGCCAGGTCGACATTCACTTTATCCATTTCTGTTTGATCCAGTTTAGCCAGATTCTTCAGCATTCTTAATCTCCTCATCATTCGCGGGCAAACGTTACTAAGAGTGAGCCTAGATGGCAAGCCGGAATTGATGCTCCTCGACTCAGACAGTAGACAAGGTTATGCTCTGTTAAAAAGTTATTACAAAAAGGAATAGATAATATGGTTTCAACTGCACGCTCCCTTCACTACGCGCTGGCAATCCTGACCACTTCGTTGGTGACACCCTCCGTCTGGGCACATGCGCATTTAACGCATCAGTATCCTGCGGCAAACGCGCAAGTGACAGCTGCCCCGCAGGCAATCACTTTAAACTTCTCTGAAGGCGTTGAAACAGGATTCAGTGGTGTCAAAATCACGGGGCCAAAAAACGAAAATATTAAGACATTACCGGCGAAGCGGAATGAGCAGGACCAAAAGCAACTGATTGTTCCACTGGCCGATTCGCTGAAATCTGGAACCTACACCGTTGACTGGCATGTTGTTTCGGTGGACGGGCATAAAACGAAAGGACACTACACCTTTAGCGTGAAATAAATCATGCTGGTGTTTACCTGGATCGCGCTGCGATTTATCCATTTCACCTCTCTGATGCTGGTCTTTGGCGTCGCTATTTACGGTGCCTGGCTGGCCCCCTTAACGATTCGTCGCTTGCTGACAAAGCGTTTTCTGCGTTTACAACAGCACGCCGCCGTCTGGAGTTTGATCAGTGCTACTGCAATGCTCGCCGTTCAGGGTGGGCTGATGGGAGCGGGATGGTCAGATGTATTTTCGCCAAGCATTTGGCAGGCTGTTTTGCAAACGCAGTTTGGTGGCGTCTGGTTATGGCAAATTGTTTTCGCCCTCGTAACGTTGATCGTCGCCCTCATGCAACCGCGGAATATGCCACGTTTGCTGTTTATGCTCACTACCGCGCAATTTATTCTGCTGGCGGGAGTCGGGCATGCGACGCTGAATGAAGGGGTAACGGCGAAAATCCATCAGACTAATCACGCGATTCACCTGATCTGTGCGGCGACGTGGTTTGGGGGATTACTGCCGGTTCTCTGGTGTATGAAACTCATCAAAGGGCGTTGGCGACAGCAGTCTATTCAGGCGCTGATGCGTTTTTCCTGGTGCGGTCATTTGGCGGTGATCGGCGTACTGGCAAGCGGCGTGCTTAATGCATTGTTGATTACCGGATTTTCCCCCACGCTTACGACTTACTGGGGCCAACTCTTATTGCTCAAAGCCATTCTGGTGATGATTATGGTGGTCATCGCGCTGGCAAATCGTTATGTTCTTGTACCGCGCATGAGACAGGATGAAGACCGTGCGGCTCCCCGGTTTGTGTGGATGACTAAACTCGAATGGGCGATAGGTGCGGTAGTGCTGGTGATAATCAGCTTGCTTGCGACTCTCGAACCTTTTTGATGGATTACGAAAATGATGAAAAAAAGTATTCTGGCGTTTCTGTTACTCACCAGTTCGGCAGCGGCGCTGGCGGCGCCGCAGGTGATTACCGTCAGTCGTTTTGAAGTGGGTAAAGACAAATGGGCGTTTAATCGCGAAGAGGTGATGCTGACTTGCCGACCGGGTAATGCTTTGTATGTCATTAACCCAAGTACCCTCGTGCAGTATCCTTTAAACGATATCGCACAAAAGGAAGTCGCCAGCGGGAAGACTAAAGCTCAACCCATTTCGGTGATTCAGATTGATGCTCCCAACAATCCCGGCGAAAAAATGAGCCTGGCACCGTTTATAGAACGAGCTGAAAAACTCTGCTAATTACCTAAAATAGCTTTTTGATTTCCAATAAAAAACCGCCTCAGTTCTTTCACCAGAACGGGCGGTTTTTAACATTTAAGTTGATGGCCAGCACGCTTTTTATTGACCATTTTGCACGCAAACTGGAAAACCTGGCGTCGTCATCTATTCTTAAAGGGCAAGGCAACTAAGCCTGCATTAATGCCAACTTTTAGCGCACGGCTCTCTCCCAAGAGCCATTTCCCTGGACCGAATACAGGAATCGTATTCGGTCTCTTTTTATCTGTTAAAAGCCGGAAGCATTCCCTTCGCTGACTTTATAGCCAACCATAACACATACTCTACTGCCTGAGTCCAGCGTTTTTTAACATTCTTGTTAAGATTATGTGATCTTTAGCGTGGGAGGAAAATATTGATGAAACAGCCTGCGCCCGTTTATTCTTGAAGTACACAGTCGCACCGGCAAACACGTTATGAGAGTGGCAAAAGGACGTCGATTTGCATCAGGTCTTGTGGAGCCGCTCGCGATTACGTGAACGCCAAAAAGGGCAGGGAATGAGTGGCGCAGATCATTTCTGGTTTGGTCATACACCGTTGCGCCATCGCGTGGATATTGGCAACCTGCATTATATTAATACTGGCGCTGTCTTTGGGGGAGAACTGACTCTCGTGCAACTGCAATAATTAAAAATCACCGTACTCCTGTGCCGGTCGCCCGAAACCATCTATAAAATCCTCAATCGGAAAACAACCGCCATGGCGGATCCGTTGATCGCTCATAGAATAAAGACACTGCTGTTCCGTGTTGTAGACATCAACAACAATATCTTCACAACCGTCTTCCAGGTAGCAAACAAAAAGTACCAGCGCGAACATTTCATCCCCGAAGTGTGGTGCCGTACCGTCAATTTTAGGAGAGATTTTACAACGAGGGAATAACCAGGACAAATAACCCGCCATGCCGACGGGTTCTTTTTGGATCAGGCAAGACGCATAATCCAGGCATCAGATTGTTGATCGTAGTGGGTACGGTAAAGGACAGAGTGTTCGCCATTTAGCAGGGCAGGAATACTGGTTTCGGCATCCCAGGCATCCAGTTGCATACATAAATCGGGGTCTGATTTACAAGGAATAGTTAACGTTCGATCACCCGGCGATTCGCCGTGTAATTCGCCGTCGTCAATTTCAAAAGCGCCTATGCGCACACTGGTTTTCATCTTCGTGCTCTCCATTTAGCTGTCGGTTGTGGTACGACCAGTCCGATCGCACCATTTTTCAGCCTAGCTGAGGTCGCGGAATGCGCCAGTCAAAAAGTGCGCTTTTTTTTGTGCGCTATCAGGCGTGACCAGTAAAAAGTTTTCCGTCGCGCACCAGTTCACGCGGGTAGCTATTTTTCAGTCGCGAACCAATCCGTTTGGCTAAACCAATCGGCTGATGTTGGAAAGTAACCAAGACATCATCCGCAACTGGCGCGGCTTGTGGGTAAACATCGCGCCCGCGATACCACTCCTCCGCTTCCTGCGCTGTTAGTTCAAAAGCGTTCACGTTATCGGGGGAGGCAAGGGCAATAACGGCTTCATGCTGCCAGCGATAGCCTTTGTTATGCGTTTCGGCAAGTTTAATCCCTAAACGAGAAAATCGGACATTACCGATCAGGGCTTCAATGCCCGCCGGGAACAACCACAGTTCTTTGTCGCGCTGCCAGAGGCGCAGGTTTCCATCCCAGTTTAAGCCAACACTTGCAGCTGCCTGACGAATTTGTCCGGCTTCGCGATCTTTCACCGGGCTAAACGGGAAATTGCCTACTTTGTATTTTGGCGCGGGTAAGGCGGGAATCGCCTGAGTTTTACGCAGACGAGCAACGAAAAAGCCTTCGCAGTCGTAAATTTGTGGGAATACATGCAAAAAACCGGCTTCGGTCAGCGCCTTGTCCGCGCCAGGAAAGAGATTGCCAAGCGGTAAAAACTCGACTGCGTTGGGGTATGTCTCTTTCAGCCACAGGCAAACGGCTTCGTTTTCTTCCCGGTTTAAGGTACAGGTCGAGTAAACCAGCGTACCGCCAGGACGTAATGCATGAAAGGCGCTGTCGATCAGTTCCCGTTGGGTAGCTGCGATTTCCTGATTGCTTTCTGGTGACCAGTTTTTTAGCGCATCGGGATCTTTACGCACCACGCCTTCGCCGGAGCAAGGAGCGTCCAGCAAAATGGCATCGAACATTTCTGGTAATGCCGCACCAAATACGCGGCCATCAAAATGCGTGAGCGCAACATTACTGATGCCACAGCGGCTGATATTGGCATGTAACACTTTTACCCGACTGGCAGAAAACTCATTGGCAAGGATCGCACCTTCGTTATTCATCCGCGCGGCAATTTGCGTCGTTTTGGAGCCAGGCGCAGCTGCGACATCCATCACCCGCTGTGGTGCATTACCGTCAGCAAATAATGCGGCAACGGGCAACATTGAACTGGCTTCCTGTATATAAAACAGGCCACTTAAATGCTCGGCGGTACTACCCAACGGCAATGCTTCTTCATCGTCGCGTTCAATCCAGAAACCTTCTTCACACCACGGAATTGGCGTAAGCGTCCAGCCATAAGGAGCGGTTAATTGCAGGAAATCAGCAACGGAGATTTTCAGCGTATTAACGCGAATGCTGCGGCGCAACGGGCGCTGACAGGCGGCGAGAAAATCATCAAATGAGAGCGTCGAAGGCATTGCTTCGCGCATTTGCGTCAGAAAGGCGTCAGGGAAATAAACGGTGTGTTGGGCCACGAGCATGTACCACTGGCAAAAAAACAGGCGCGCAGTTTAGCATAAACGCTCCGGCGCAGGCACGCCGGAGCAGTGGGCATTATTTGGGAAGCGCAGTTCCCCATTCACGCCACTCTTTCGGTTCACTTTCTTGCAACAGGAAGTGTTTGCCTTCCTGGGCTTTCGGTGCCAGCGGGATACCCGGAGGCGTGGCAAAGGCGATGCCGCCACGGATAAACTGGTTAAAGGTGCCGGTTTTCACTACGCCGCCCGTCAGACCAAAGTCTAAACTGTAACCTGATGCCAACCAGAACACGGAATTGTTACGCACCAGGTGTTGATAGCGTTTACTAATACGCATTGCAATCATCACGCGATCTGACAATGTCCCCAGCGTCATTCCAGTAACTGTACCGACTTCCAGACCACGGAACAGCACAGGCGTACCGATGCCTAACGAACCGGCTTCTGGCGCTTCAACAATAATGCTTAAGCCATCCAGGTAACGCGAATCAGTAATGGTGGCCTCTTGTAATTCAAAGTCACGGCGAGGATTGCCCTGGCCTGGTTCGACGTTGATATACGGCTGGAGGATAGTATCAAGATGCTCAACGCCTGCTGCCGAAATTTGCGGTGTGACCACTGAGAAGCGCGTACCACTGCGAGCAAAGGTCTGGACATATTCCGGGTAAAGTACCGCCTTTGCCTGTACTTCATTGCGCGCGGTAATCAGATCCAGCGTCTGGATTTGCCCGATATCAATACCCAGATAGCGAATTGGCATCCCGACTGCCAGTTTTCCGGCATCGAAGGCGTGGAGCGTAATCTGCCCGCCAACCGCACGGGCCGCTGTTTCCGAAGCATACAGAATACGCTTGTCGCCTTTACGCAGACTGGCGCTGGCACCGCTGAGGTTATCGAAACTGATCGCCCCCTTTAATGCTCTGGAGAGCGGGGATGCCTGTACGGTCAGGCCACTACCATTCAGCTGAACTTTCGCCCCGCCTTCTGCCCAGAACACGCTGTTGCTGGTCAGAAGGTTGTGATACTCCGGCTTAATATGCAGATCGATATCAAACGCATTAGCTCGCGGACGTACGGTAATAACTTCACCAACTTCAAATTTACGGTACAGCACTACCGATCCCGCCTGTACACCCGGCAGCGTCTCTGCCCTCAAACTTACAGTCGTGGTGGGTAAGTCGCTAAGACTGTTCTCCAGCGCTTTTTCCAGATTGGCATATAGCGGATAGCGGGCTTTCATCTCGCCTTTATCGCCTGGCAGAATACGTATCCCGCCGTTGATCCATTCTGAGGCGCTGGCTCCGAGAAACTCAACGCCATCCAGCCCCACCTTAACATCGACACGGCTATTGACAACAAATTTGCTATCGCCTTTTACCAGTTCACGATGCTGAGGCTCGATGGCGACGGTAAAGGTGACACCTTTGCTGGTGAGTTTACGATCGATAACCTGGCCTACCTGCACGCCGTGAAGAATGAGCGGCTGACCCGCATCAATACCGTAACTTTCCGGGGCAGTCAGGGTCAGTGTCAGAACATCCGGCTCTTGCAGCAGCGCTTTTTCACCTGGCACAACAACGAACTCTTTGCGTGGCTCGCCATCGCCGGGCACTAACTCGAAGGTTTTGCCAGTCAGCAGGGCGCTGAGATTAGCATCGCTAAGGGATAATTTCGGATTACGTAATTCGATGCGGGTATTTTCACGGAGCAGGGTGACGATGCTGGGATCAACGGTCATTTCCCCAGTGACTTTACCATCAGGATTTAAATCCAGTTTGGTCAGCTGTCCGACTTCCAGTCCCTGATACATTAATGGCGTCGAGTCGGTGGTTAATCCGGCACCGCTCGGCAGTTCCAGTTTTATTATTACGCCACGCTGGCTATGGGCGAGATCTTCATACAGACCAAAGGTATCTTCTGCCTCGGCAGGTTTTGACTCTTCAGGTGAATCGAAGGCAATCGCACCGTTAACCAGTGCCGCCAGACTTTCCAGTTTCACCTTTGCGCCACGGATACTGACGTTGGCATCAACGCCGGAAACGTTCCAGAAACGGCTACCTTTTTTCACCAGGTCGGTAAAACGCCGCTCGATCAGGACATCAATCACCACGCCTTGCTTGTTGGGATTGATGGAATAGTCGTAGACTTTACCCACCGGGATCTTGCGGAAATAGACCAATGAACCGCTGTTCAGCGAACCGAGATCGGGGGCTTGCAGGTGGATCATCAGATCGCCGTTATCCAGCCGATATTTCGGTTGGGTATCGAGTGCAACAAAATGATCCTGCTCTTTGCCTTTACCCGGCATCATGCCGATATAGTTACCACCGACGAGGGCGTCCAGCCCGGAGACACCTGCCAGCGAGGCTTTTGGCGTCACCAGCCAGAACTGTGTATCTTCGCGCAGCGCATCTTTCATATCGGACTTGATGCTGACCTTGACTTCAATCTTACGAAGATCGTTGCTGAGGCTGATATCCTGCACTGTTCCGACTTCAACGCCCTGATAACGAACAGGCGTACGGCCAGGAACAATACCATCTGCCGATATAAAGTCGATGGTGACGGTATTACCCCGGTCCTGATAACTGTCCCAAATCAGCCAACCTGCAATCATTAGCGCGATGAACGGCAACAGCCAGAAAGGTGAGATACGGCGTTTATTTTTAATCTGCGCTTCAGTCGTCGAAGCGGGCGTTTCCTGACTCATGTGCATCCCAAAGTAAGCGGCTGTCCAGCCATTCCACAGCAAGAATAGTCAAAATTACCGCTGCGCCGAAATAAAACGCAGCTGGCCCCATAGTAAAAGCAAGGAGCTGATCACGATTAATCAGCGACATGGTTAAAGATATGACAAACAGGTCGAGCATCGACCAGCGACCAATCCAGGTCACCATCCGCAGTAACAGAATGCGCGTGCGTAAACCTTGCTGGCATTTAAAATGAATGCTCAACAGTAAAGTGAACATGACGATCACTTTGGTAAACGGCACCAGAATGCTGGCGATAAACACGACTCCGGCGACCGCAATGTTGCTACTTGCCAGCGACATAATCCCGGAAAGAATCGTATCTTCCTGCCGTCCACCATTCAGATAAATAATAGAAATAGGCAACAGGTTGGCAGGTAACAACAAAACGATGGATGCTAACAGCGCCGCCCAGCATTTTTGCAGACTATGACGGCGACGCAGGCGTAGCGGGATATGGCAACGCGGGCAGCGACCACGCTGATCGGGATAGCCAGTAAAATGACACCCAAGGCAGACACGAAGTTTCTCGTCCCTACGCGTAGCAGAGCGCTGCGGATAAAATCGCTCCCACAGCTCCTCAACATTAAGATGTGACAACGTCACCGTCGTTAAAATCACCAACGCCACAAAAGAAAACAAGCCGACACCAGCCTGGATATGGGCATAATCCTGTACCTTTATAGAAGCAACGCCAATGCCGACCAGGTAGATATCCAGCATCACCCACTCTTTCAGCCGCTCAAGCATCAGCAGTACCGGGCGTAAATTCATACCCAGTCGGTTACCAAACCATAACCAGGCAATAGAGGTCACCAGAATGAGGGGGGCACCAATAACGCAAAAAAAGACCATCGCCCCTGTTATCGCATCGCCCTGTTTGGTCATTTGCCAGATGCCTTGCATGACGTTGGCGTCAATACGAATACCTAACAGCCAGATACGTAACAGCGGTTCGCCCCAGGCAAATGGCATAAGCAACAGCATGGTGAACGCCATTGCCGCCAGGCGCGTTAGCGACCAGTCGCGTCCGTCACGAATTTTTGCCTGACAGCGCGGGCAATAGGCACTCTGATGAGAATTTATCTTGGGCAGGCTAAACAGCATGTCACATTGCGGGCAACGTTGGTAATCACCACGCGGCAATTCCTCGCCGATTGCCCCCATTGTTATCTTTTTTGTCGGCGTAATTTGTGGTGTGTTAAGAGCCATGACGTGCCAAATGTAATAAGAATTAACATTAATCTTAACCCATGATGGGAATGATCTTGAGCATTAACGCATTTAATGCTTATTTTAATAGGCTGGCAGTTCCAGGTAAGACAACCAAGTGATTATATAATGAACAAAACAGAATTTTACGCGGATTTAAACCGCGACTTTAACGCGCTGATGGCGGGAGAAACCAGTTTTCTGGCAACGCTGGCGAACACCAGTGCGTTGTTATATGAACGTCTCACAGACGTAAACTGGGCAGGTTTTTATTTACTTGAGGACGATACACTGGTACTCGGACCATTTCAGGGCAAAATAGCCTGTGTTCGGATACCCGTTGGGCGTGGCGTGTGCGGCACTGCGGTTGCCTGCAATCAAGTGCAGCGTATCGAGGATGTTCACGCGTTTGACGGGCATATTGCTTGTGATGCGGCGAGTAATTCTGAAATTGTCCTGCCGCTGGTGGTGAAAAATCAGATTATTGGTGTTCTTGATATCGACAGTACCGTCTTCGGTCGCTTTACAGACGAGGACGAGCAAGGCTTACGTCAGCTTGTGGCACAGCTTGAAAAGGTGCTTGCAATGACGGATTACAAAAAATTCTTTGCGAGCGTCGCAGGATAATCAACGGATAACGTAGCATTTACTGATAGCGTCATTATAATGACGCCTGTTCATGCCTGCGCTTGTTGGCTACGTCCGTTGTAATCAGGAAATTTCATGGAAAATCAACCTAAGTTGAATAGCAGTAAAGAAGTAATCGCGTTTCTGGCCGAACGTTTTCCCCACTGTTTCAGTGCGGAAGGTGAAGCGCGTCCGCTGAAAATCGGTATTTTTCAGGATTTGGTCGATCGTGTTGCCGGGGAAATGAACCTGAGCAAAACGCAATTGCGATCTGCTTTACGTCTCTACACTTCGAGCTGGCGTTACCTTTACGGTGTTAAACCCGGCGCAACGCGTGTCGATCTTGACGGCAACCCATGCGGTGAGCTGGACGAGCAACATGTAGAGCATGCTCGCAAGCAGCTTGAAGAAGCGAAAGCGCGTGTTCAGGCACAGCGTGCTGAACAGCAAGCGAAAAAACGCGAAGCTGCCGCAGCTGCTGGTGAGAAAGAAGATGCACCGCGCCGCGAACGTAAGCCACGTCCGACCACGCCACGCCGCAAAGAAGGCGCTGAGCGTAAACCACGTGCGCAAAAGCCGGTAGAGAAAGCACCAAAAACAGCAAAAGCACCTCGCGAAGAACAGCACACCCCGGTTTCTGACATTTCAGCTTTGACTGTCGGACAGGCCCTGAAGGTGAAAGCGGGTCAAAACGCGATGGATGCCACCGTATTAGAAATCACCAAAGACGGCGTCCGCGTCCAGCTGAATTCGGGTATGTCTTTGATTGTGCGCGCAGAACACCTGGTGTTCTGAAACGGAGGCCGGGCCAGGCATGAACATGTTTTTTAGGCTTACCGCGTTAGCTGGCCTGCTTGCAATAGCAGGCCAGACCTTCGCTGTAGAAGATATCACGCGTGCTGATCAAATTCCGGTATTAAAGGAAGAGACGCAGCATGCGACGGTGAGTGAGCGCGTAACGTCGCGCTTCACCCGTTCTCATTATCGCCAGTTCGACCTCGATCAGGCATTTTCGGCCAAAATCTTTGACCGCTACCTGAATCTGCTCGATTACAGCCACAACGTGCTGCTGGCAAGTGATGTTGAACAGTTCGCGAAAAAGAAAACCGAGTTAGGCGATGAACTGCGTTCAGGCAAACTCGACGTTTTCTACGATTTCTACAATCTGGCGCAGAAGCGCCGTTTTGAACGTTACCAGTACGCTTTGTCGGTACTGGAAAAACCGATGGATTTCACCGGCAACGACACTTATAACCTTGACCGCAGTAAAGCGCCCTGGCCGAAAAACGAGGCTGAGTTGAACGCGCTGTGGGACAGTAAAGTCAAATTCGACGAGTTAAGTCTGAAGCTGACAGGAAAATCGGATAAAGAAATTCGTGAAACCCTGACTCGCCGCTACAAATTTGCCATTCGTCGTCTGGCGCAAACCAACAGCGAAGATGTTTTCTCGCTGGCAATGACGGCATTTGCGCGTGAAATCGACCCGCATACCAACTATCTTTCCCCGCGTAATACCGAACAGTTCAACACTGAAATGAGTTTGTCGCTGGAAGGTATTGGCGCAGTGCTGCAAATGGATGATGACTACACCGTTATCAATTCGATGGTAGCAGGTGGCCCGGCAGCGAAGAGTAAAGCAATTAGCGTTGGTGACAAAATTGTCGGTGTTGGTCAAACAGGCAAGCCGATGGTTGACGTGATTGGCTGGCGTCTTGATGATGTGGTTGCCTTAATTAAAGGGCCGAAGGGCAGTAAAGTTCGTTTGGAAATTTTACCTGCTGGTAAAGGGACCAAAACCCGTACTGTAACGTTGACCCGTGAACGTATTCGTCTCGAAGACCGCGCGGTTAAAATGTCGGTGAAGACCGTCGGTAAAGAGAAAGTCGGCGTGCTGGACATTCCGGGCTTCTATGTGGGTTTGACAGACGATGTCAAAGTGCAACTGCAAAAACTGGAAAAACAGAATGTCAGCAGTGTAATCATCGACCTGCGTAGCAATGGCGGTGGGGCGTTGACTGAAGCAGTATCGCTCTCAGGTCTGTTTATTCCTGCTGGTCCGATTGTTCAGGTCCGTGATAACAACGGTAAAGTTCGCGAAGACAGCGATACCGACGGTCAGGTCTTCTATAAAGGCCCGCTGGTGGTGCTGGTTGACCGCTTCAGTGCGTCGGCTTCAGAAATCTTTGCCGCGGCAATGCAGGACTACGGTCGTGCGCTGGTTGTGGGTGAACCGACATTTGGTAAAGGCACCGTTCAGCAGTATCGTTCATTGAACCGTATTTACGATCAGATGTTACGTCCTGAATGGCCAGCGCTGGGGTCTGTGCAGTACACGATCCAGAAATTCTATCGCGTTAACGGCGGCAGTACGCAACGTAAAGGCGTAACGCCAGACATCACCATGCCGACGGGTAATGAAGAAACGGAAACGGGTGAGAAATTCGAAGATAACGCGCTGCCGTGGGATAGCATCGATGCCGCGACTTATGTGAAATCAGGAGATTTAACGGCCTTTGAACCGGAGCTGCTGAAGGAACATAATGCGCGTATCGCGAAAGATCCTGAGTTTCAGAACATCATGAAGGATATCGCGCGCTTCAACGCCATGAAGGACAAGCGCAATATCGTTTCTCTGAATTACGCTGTGCGTGAGAAAGAGAATAATGAAGATGATACAACGCGTCTGGCGCGTTTGAACGAACGTTTTAAACGCGAAGGTAAACCGGAGTTGAAGAAACTGGATGATCTACCGAAAGATTACCAGGAGCCGGATCCTTATCTGGATGAGACGGTGAATATCGCACTCGATCTGGCGAAGCTTGAAAAAGCCAGACCTGCGGAACAACCCGCCCCCGTCAAGTAACATCAATCAGGCACAAGAAATTGTGCCTGATTTTTTAACAGCGGCAGGATGCTGTAAATCAGATGCTACAAAATGTAAAGTTGTGTCTTTCTGGTGACTTACGCACTATCCAGACTTGAAAATAGTCGCGTAACCCATACGATGTGGGTATCGCATATTGCGTTTTGTTAAACTGAGGTAAAAAGAAAATTATGATGCGAATCGCGCTCTTCCTGCTAACGAACCTGGCCGTGATGGTCGTTTTCGGGCTGGTACTGAGCCTGACAGGGATACAGTCGAGCAGCGTTCAGGGGCTGATGATCATGGCCTTGCTGTTCGGTTTTGGTGGTTCCTTCGTTTCGCTTCTGATGTCCAAATGGATGGCATTACGATCTGTTGGCGGGGAAGTGATCGAGCAACCGCGTAACGAAAGGGAACGTTGGCTGGTCAATACTGTAGCAACCCAGGCTCGTCAGGCGGGGATCGCTATGCCGCAAGTGGCTATCTACCATGCGCCGGACATCAACGCTTTTGCAACCGGTGCGCGCCGTGATGCCTCTCTGGTTGCTGTCAGCACCGGTTTGCTGCAAAACATGAGCCCGGATGAAGCCGAGGCAGTAATTGCTCATGAAATCAGCCACATCGCCAATGGTGATATGGTTACCATGACGCTGATTCAGGGCGTGGTGAACACCTTTGTTATCTTTATTTCCCGTATTCTGGCGCAGCTTGCCGCGGGTTTTATGGGTGGAAATCGTGATGAAGGTGAAGAGAGCAACGGCAACCCGCTGATCTACTTTGTGGTTGCAACAGTTCTGGAGCTGGTGTTTGGTATTCTGGCGAGCATTATCACCATGTGGTTCTCGCGTCATCGTGAATTCCATGCTGATGCCGGTTCGGCAAAACTGGTTGGTCGCGAGAAAATGATTGCCGCGCTGCAGCGCCTGAAAACCAGCTATGAACCGCAAGAAGCAACCAGCATGATGGCTTTTTGCATTAACGGTAAGTCGAAATCGCTCAGTGAGTTGTTCATGACTCACCCGCCGCTGGATAAACGTATTGAAGCTCTGCGTTTGGGGGCGTATCTGAAGTAATTTGCCGTAAACATTAAAAAAGCGCGTCTAGTTGATGCGCTTGAGAATGATGACAAGCGCAAAATTGCCTGATGCGCTACGCTTATCAGGCCTACGTAATCTCTGCAATCTATTGAAATTGCATGTTTTTGTAGGCCGGATAAGGCGTTTACGCCGCATCCGGCATGAACAAAGCGCACTTTGCCAACAATCTGAAGCGCGTCCAGTTGATGCGCTTGAGAATGATGACAAGCGCAAAATTGCCTGATGCGCTACGCTTATCAGGCCTGCGTAATCTCTGCAATCTATTGAAATTGCATGTTTTTGTAGGCTGGATAAGGCGTTTACGCCGCATCCGGCATGAACAAAGCGCACTTTGCCAACAATCTGAAGCGCGTCCAGTTGATGCGCTTGAGAATGATGACAAGCGCAAAATTGCCTGATGCGCTACGCTTATCAGGCCTACGAAATCTCTGCAATCTATTGAAATTGCATGTTTTTGTAGGCCGGATAAGGCGTTTATGCCGCATCCGGCATGAACAAAACGCACTTTGCCAACAATCTGAAGCGCGTCCAGTTGATGCGCTTGAGAATGATGACAAGCGCAAAATTGCCTGATGCGCTACGCTTATCAGGCCTACGTAATCTCTGCAATCTATTGAAATTGCATGTTTTTGTAGGCCGGATAAGGCGTTTACGCCGCATCCGGCATGAACAAAACGCACTTTGCCAACAATCTGAAGCGCGTCCAGTTGATGCGCTTGAGAATGATGACAAGCGCAAAATTGCCTGATGCGCTACGCTTATCAGGCCTGCGTAATCTCTGCAATCTATTGAAATTGCATGTTTTTGTAGGCCGGATAAGGCGTTTATGCCGCATCCGGCATGAACAAAACGCACTTTGCCAACAATCTGAAGCGCGTCCAGTTGATGCGTTTTTTAGCCTTGTGTGCGTGGTTGGGTAATGCGCAAGCCACTAACACAGGTGGCAACCACTGCCAGAATCGCCGCAGTCATCAGCGAGACGTGTGTACCATAATCACCAAACTGATTTAGCATCAGTGCCACCAGAGCCGCACCACTACTCTGACCCAGCAGACGAGCCGTCCCTAGCATGCCACTGGCTCCACCGCTACGTTCGCGAGGGGCAGAGGTAATAATGGTGTGGTTATTGGGTGACTGGAATAAGCCAAATCCAGCGCCACATAAGATCATCGGCCAGATAATATTGATATCCGCAGGTGACGCGGGTAACAGATACAGGGAAAAAAGCCCCGCAGCCATGATGAACAACCCTAAAGCACCCAGCAATCCTGCATGTACGCGTTCGATCAAATAGCCTGCCAGCGGAGCCATCACCATCGTTGCTAACGGCCACGGCGTCAGAAGTAAACCCGTTTCGACTTCACTACGACCGAGCACGGTTTGCAGGTAAAAGGGCAGAGAAACCATTGCCAGCATTTGTGCGCAAAAGGAACAAATAGACGTACAAATAGAAAGTGAAAACAGCGGAATACGCAGTAAATCCACCGGTAGCAGCGGTACGGGAAGAGAAAGCTGGCGGCGAATAAAGAAAATACCAACGACAACCATTACCACCAGTTCCGTACCAATCAATGTCAGCGATTGCCCCTGAGCGAAACCACTCAATGCAGTAATAAGCAGGCCGAAGGTTAACGCGTTCATCACGGCACTGGGCAGGTCGAAACGGGGTTTACTGGCGCGAGAACCATTGGGTGGCAGAAAACGCATCGCCAGAAGCAGGGCGATAATACCTAACGGTACGTTGATTAAAAATAACCATTTCCAGGATGCGATGGAGAGGATTGCAGCAGCAATTGTTGGCCCGGCAGCAGAAGAAACGGCAACAATAAACGAGTTAATGCCCATCCCTCTACCCAGAAAACGTTGTGGATAGATCAGGCGGATAAGTGCAGTATTAACGCTCATCAACGCTGCACCGCCGAAACCTTGTATTATACGTGCAAGGGTGAGCATTTGCAGTGAATCAGAAAGGGCGCAGAACAGAGAAGACAACAGAAAAACGACCAAACCGCATTTATAAATACGTCGATAGCCAAACATATCCCCCAGAAACGAAAACGAGAGCAGGGAGATGACAATGGCGATTTGATAGGCGTTCACGACCCAGATGGAACTGGCTGGCGTAGCATGAAGGTCCGTGGCGATTGTTGGCAAGGCGACGTTGGCGATTGCGCCGTCAAGGACAGCCATCGAAATACCAATCACAATGGTTAATATTGCACCGTATCGCTGGGGCAACGGCAGGCCATCGGCCTGAACTTTTGGCATAGGAATTTTATATCTTTGGTGAATAATCAACAGGGATATGATTCTAGCACTGATATTCACGGTGGATGTCGCAGAATTGTAACTAACCGGCAAAAGATGGATTGCGACCACCCTGGTGCGAAATTATAATAAAAAATAGTTCTGATTTTTATAAAACACTCGCAATGAGGTGATAAATGGCTAACGCAGATCTGGATAAACAGCCTGATTCTGTATCTTCCGTGCTGAAAGTTTTTGGCATTTTGCAGGCGCTGGGTGAAGAGCGCGAAATAGGGATAACCGAGCTGTCGCAGCGCGTCATGATGTCAAAAAGCACCGTTTATCGCTTTTTACAGACCATGAAAACCCTGGGCTATGTGGCGCAGGAAGGGGAGTCGGAGAAATATTCGCTGACCCTGAAACTGTTTGAACTGGGCGCTCGCGCGTTACAAAACGTCGATTTAATTCGTAGCGCAGATATCCAGATGCGTGAGCTCTCCCGCCTGACCAAAGAAACTATCCACCTCGGTGCGCTGGACGAAGACAGTATTGTTTACATCCATAAAATTGATTCTATGTACAATTTGCGCATGTATTCACGGATTGGTCGTCGTAATCCGCTGTACAGCACCGCGATTGGTAAGGTGCTGCTGGCATGGCGCGATCGTGATGAAGTGAAGCAAATCCTTGAAGGCGTGGAGTATAAGCGTAGTACCGCGCGGACTATTACCAGTACAGACGCGTTATTACCCGTTCTGGACCAGGTGCGCGAGCAAGGGTATGGCGAAGATAACGAAGAGCAGGAAGAAGGTCTGCGTTGCATTGCGGTTCCGGTATTTGATCGTTTTGGCGTTGTCATTGCCGGTTTGAGCATCTCTTTCCCGACCTTGCGTTTCTCTGAAGAGCGTTTACAGGAGTATGTCGCAATGTTGCATACCGCGGCGCGCAAAATTTCTGCCCAAATGGGTTATCACGATTATCCGTTCTGATGAGAGTAAGAACCTGTCTGAATATCAAACTGACAGGTTCTTTAGTTAGCATGAGAAAAATAAAGTTGAAGGAGGCGTTATATTAAACGCGCTTGCCATAAGAGTATTTTACTCATGAGTGAGAATCTGGTTATTTATTCCCCTTAACCATTATCGATCACGATATTGCTTTTACGTAACAGCGGGCAATCTGTTATCCCCAAAAAAACATTTTTAGTGTGCAAGTATTGTACCGTGCTGGTGCCTCTGGCGGTCAGATAGGTACATTGCAAACCTAATCCCGCGGCATTCTCTTTGCTTCCAATCAAAACGCCATATCCGCTGAGTAATAATCCTATCCATACCAGTGCTATCAGCATAACTGTGCGAATGATGAATCGCATTACAACCTCTTCTCTTTTTATTGTTCGCTTAATCGTAGCGGCAATATGCGCTGAAGCAAGCGGCTCATTCCGAAAAAGCACGAATATCGACATAGTTAGGCGCTGTTTAACTAACGCATGGTAGTTTAATGACATAAAGTAGGTGAAACGGAGATTGGAGTGAAAAAGTTTCGATGGGTCGCTCTGGTTGTCGTGGTGCTGGCTTGCTTGCTGCTTTGGGCGCAGGTATTCAACATGATGTGCGATCAGGATGTACAATTCTTCAGCGGAATTTGTGCCATTAACCAGTTTATCCCATGGTGATATCATTTTTTCAGCACTAGATTTTCTTCCTCTCCAGCAGTGGTAGAATAGCAACTCTACTCAGAGGTGGTGAAATGAACGAAGTTGTGAATTCAGGCGTGATGAACATTGCGTCTTTGGTTGTATCGGTGGTGGTTCTTCTTATCGGGCTCATCTTGTGGTTTTTTATCAATCGTGCCAGTTCACGGACTAACGAACAGATTGAACTGCTTGAGGCATTGCTGGATCAGCAAAAACGTCAAAATGCACTGTTACGTCGTTTGTGCCAGGCAAACGAACCTGAGAAAGCAGATAAAAAGACCGTTGAGAGTCAAAAATCGGTTGAAGACGAAGATATTATTCGTCTGGTCGCCGAACGATAACCCTTCCTCGAACTTGAGTAACCCGTTGTTGAAGGGTTACTCAATTCATCCTGATTATACGCACTGTCATGGTGCAACTGCTTCAAATTAAAACTCTGGTCTGACTTCAAATCATTATCATATTATTTATTTGCGCAACGGGATATCAGAAAAAGATATTTATCCCATTAACTTGTTAAGATGTTTACATCGGATTTGTGATTGGTCATGGTATTATTTATTAGCGAAACCTTTCTCTCTTAATTTTTTACTTACTCATCAATTTTTCTTATTTTAAATTAACAATACCTTTAGGGATTGGCTTCTCACTAAGGGAATTGATAGCTGTCAACTAACTGTTTTATGAGAAAAAGTGATATAACATTTTATTCATTGCATAGCAGGAAATGTGATATTGCGCGCACTATGTAATAACTTCCCCCGCTGACCTGGAACAATTGAACGTATTGAACTATGTTAGAAGATACGTCAGTTTAAGTCTCTGCCTGAACTGGCAAGGTTAAGCACAATGATATATCGGCGCGTATTCCGTTGCATAAGTGTGCAAAAAAAGTGGAAGACGTATCGAGATTTGTGCGTCTGATCGAGACATGTTTAAAAATGGCTTGCCATAATTAAAGTTGTATGTGATAACAGATTTCGGGTTAAACGAGGTACAGTTCTGTTTATGTGTGGCATTTTCAGTAAAGAAGTCCTGAGTAAACACGTTGACGTTGAATACCGCTTCTCTGCCGAGCCTTATATTGGTGCCTCATGCAGTAATGTGTCAGTTTTATCTATGTTATGCCTGCGGGCGAAGAAAACAATCTAAGGAATTTTTCAAATGGCAAAGATTAAAGGTCAGGTTAAGTGGTTCAACGAGTCTAAAGGTTTTGGCTTCATTACTCCGGCTGATGGCAGCAAAGACGTGTTCGTACACTTCTCCGCTATTCAGGGTAATGGTTTCAAAACTCTGGCTGAAGGTCAGAACGTTGAGTTCGAAATTCAGGACGGCCAGAAAGGTCCGGCAGCTGTTAACGTAACCGCTATCTGATCGAATCCACTGATCTGAAGTGTGAATACGCTTCAATCTCGCTATAAAGCCTCGTCCAAAAATGCGAGGCTTTTTACTTTGTTTTATCTTCGCTCCAGGCGTTCGGATATTTGCCCGCTGCGTGATTCGCGTTACACTTGCGGCCTTTAGTATCCTGCCGGAGTTGTCATGTCGTTTTCCTGTCCACTTTGCCATCAGTCTCTTTCGCGTGAACAAAACAGCTATATCTGTCCCCAGCGACATCAGTTTGATATGGCGAAAGAAGGGTATGTCAATCTGCTTCCCGTTCAGCATAAACGGTCTCGTGATCCGGGCGACAGCGCGGAAATGATGCAAGCACGACGCGCATTTTTAGATGCCGGACATTACCAGCCGCTACGTGATGTTATTGTCGCCCAATTGCGGGAACGGCTTGATGAAAAGGCGACGGCGGTGCTGGATATCGGCTGTGGTGAAGGGTATTACACGCACGCATTTGCCGATGCGTTGCCCGAAATCACCACGTTTGGTCTGGATGTCTCGAAGGTGGCGATCAAAGCGGCGGCGAAACGCTATCCGCAGGTCACTTTTTGTGTTGCCTCCAGCCACCGTTTGCCGTTTGCTGATGCCAACATGGACGCCATAATACGTATTTACGCGCCGTGTAAAGCAAAAGAATTAGCGCGTGTAGTGAAGCCCGGCGGTTGGGTCATTACTGCTACGCCGGGACCACGACATTTGATGGAGCTGAAGGGACTTATTTACGATGAAGTACATCTTCATGCACCTCATGCAGAACAACTGGAAGGTTTTACATTACAGCATAGTGATGAATTGTGTTATCCGATGCGTCTTCGCGGTGATGAAGCCGTCGCATTATTGCAGATGACGCCATTTGCCTGGCGTGCGAAGCCAGAAGTTTGGCAAACACTGGCAGCAAAAGAAGTGTTCAACTGCCAGACGGACTTTAATATTCACCTCTGGCAGCGTTCTTATTAACCGTGGTAGTGCGTCCAGAGGATCTGGACGCCGATGCCGATCAGTACCAGCCCGCCGAGAATTTCTGCTTTTTTCCCAATAATTGAGCCGATAAAGCGGCCAACCATCATCCCTAATGTCGACATAATCAAGGTTGCACAACCAATGGCCAATGCGGTCGCGATAATGTTGACCTGCAGGAAGGCCAGACCAACCCCCACAGCCATCGCATCCAGGCTGGTGGCAATCGCGGTGGTTACCAGTAGCCAGAAACCGTGTCGGCGGCGCGGTTCTTCATCTTCATCATCTGCGCCACGAAAACCCTCAATAATCATTCGCCCGCCGAGAAATATCAGCAGTACAAACGCAATCCAGTGGTTCCATTCAAGGACAAATCGGCTGGCTAACATGCCCATTCCCCAGCCGATCAGCGGCGTCAGGGTTTCGACAGCACCAAAAATAAGGCCGGTTCGCAACGCTTCAGAAAATTTCGGTTTATGGAGGGTAGCACCTTTACCGATTGATGCAGCAAATGCATCCATCGACATACCAAACGCAAGAAGAACAGTAGCAGTGATATTCATGACAACGTCCTGACCGGGGTATCCATAAAACACATCATCGCCCCCAGCAAACATGCATACATGAATGACAAGAAGCGTTCATGCAGGCATAGCGATTGATGTGCATATGGTCTCGCCTGACTGAAAGTGTTCAGTCCGTACGTGCCACGTTTTGCAACGAGTATGTTGACACGTACATTTCCGGAATCTGGAAATCGGCTACTCCCCAAATGAGGGCGCAACCTTAACATATTTTGAGAATATAAAACAACTGTTGGAATATATTATTTCACTGTCTTATTGATAACGATTTTCATTTAGATTTATGTATCAATAAAACGTTAAAATAAATAACAAATAAGGGAAGTGATAATATAACCTAAGCTATGTCTGATTATTAAAAATACACCAGACATAGCTTTGGCTAAATTCATAAATTATTGAGTTGAAACGAGAAGCTTATAAATTTTTTCCAGATCGTCGATATTTCGAACGCGGATTAACAGACGACGCTGTTCTAATTGCATCACCAGCACGCCATCTTCCGACAAGTTCATCGCTTTGATTCGGCTATATTCAATCCAGACATTGGCGAAGAAAAAACCTTTTTGTTTAAAGATGATCTTCGGCGCGCGGATCCAAAATATATAAAAACCCATCAGAGCCAGTGCACTTAATAACCATGTCGTTATTAGCGCACCATGATTCGTGACGTTGTTATAGATAAGAATGACAATCAATCCGACGAAGATAACACTATCGATGCGACCTCGCCGGAGCAAAGGAATTGCCAACAGGGTGGGGCCGTTGCGGCGGGGCATGATGAACTGATCGTAGATCGCGAAGGCCAGGAGTGCGGCGATGAAAAGAATCAGTACCAGGTCCGTGATTGTCATTAATCCTCCAGATAAAAAAACGGGGCCAAAAGGCCCCGGTAGTGTACAACAGTCTTACAGTCCCAGCAGACCGCAAGCGTAACCAGCGATACCGATGACGAAGAAGCCAACGATGATCCACAGCGGGTTAACTTTTTTGCGCAGCAGCCACATACAGGCAAAGGTCAACAGTAGTGGCACCAGACCTGGCATTAACTGGTCCAGAATAGTCTGGACAGTGGTAACGTGTTCTTTGCCCGTCTGGTCAGTAATGCGAGAGACAACCAGCGGGATGTTGACATGTGTCCACTTGTTAACCAATGCCCCCATGACAAACAGGCCGAGGATAGACGCTCCTTCCGTCAGTTTTTGCAGGAAGCCGCCACCCATATCTTTAACGATATCGATACCTTTGGCGTAACCATACGCGACGCCGTAGTAACGGGTTGCCAGACGCACCAGGTTAAACAGGATGAAGAACAGCAGCGGACCTAACAGGCTGCCGCTCATCGCGATACCGGCACCCAGCGCTGCAAATACCGGACGTACCGTTCCCCAGAAGATCGGGTCGCCCACACCAGCCAGCGGCCCCATCAAACCAACTTTGATACCGTTAATAGCACCGTCGTCGATCTCTGCGCCATTAGCACGCTGTTCTTCCAGTGCCAGGGTTACGCCGAGAATCGGCGCAGCCACGAACGGCTGGGTGTTAAAGAACTCCAGGTGACGGCGAATAGCTTGTTTACGAGCTTCGTTGTTCTCAGGGTAAAGGCGACGAATAGCCGGTACCATAGAGAAGCAGAAACCCAGTGCCTGCATACGTTCGAAGTTCCATGAACCCTGGAAGAGGTTAGAACGCAGGAAGACGCCACGAATATCACTTTGAGTGAGTTTTTTCTCGGTGGTAGTTTGAGTTGTATCAACCATTTCGCTCACCTGTTAGTCCAGTTCGTTATCGAGATCGTTGTTACCAGCTGCCTGAGCAGGCGCACCGGCTACGCGGTTGTATTTCGGGCTAAGTTGGATGTAGAGCACTGCCATAACAGTACCAATCACACCCAGAGCAACCAGGTTAAAGTTGGTGAATGCTGCGGTTACGAAGCCGAGGTAGAAGAACGGCATCAGGTAGCCAGCACGCATCATGTTGATAACCATCGCATAACCAACCACCACGATCATGCCACCGGCGATATTCAGACCATTGGTCACCACTTCAGGAATCGCATTCAGCATGTTCTGTACTTCGCTGGTACCAACAGACAGCGCTACGATGACGGCCGGAATAGCCACACGCATTGCTTGCAGGAACAGAGAAGAAACGTGGATCCAGGTAATCGCTGTCAGGTTACCGTTATCAGCAGCCTTATCCGCAGCGTGCTGGAAAGCAACGGTAATAGTACGAACGATGATGGTCAGTACCTGGCCCGCAGCGGCCAGAGGGATCGCCAGTGCGATACCCGCACCAATGCTCTGATGACCTGCGATAACCAGAATGGTCGAAATGATAGAAGCCAGAGCGGCGTCAGGTGCAACTGCAGCCCCGATGTTCATCCAGCCCAGCGCGATCATTTCCAGCGTACCACCGATAATAATACCGGTTTTCATATCCCCAAGAACGATACCCACCAGGGTACACGCGATTAGCGGACGGTGAAACTGAAATTCATCGAGGATTGATCCCATACCTGCGATACAGGCTACGATAAATACCAGCACAATTTGAAGAGTGGTAATCTCCATTGTACTTCTCCTGTTTACGTAAGACTTAAGTGTGAAAACTGAGTGATAATCAACACAATACGTTACTTATCGATTTTGCTGATCAGATCCATCATTTTCAGTTTCGGATCGGTGGAAACCTTACGGACTTCCAGCTCAATACCGCGCGCATTCAGTTTCTTGAACGCCTCGATATCTTTTTCATCAACCGAAACCGCGTTATTCACCTGGGTTTTACCCTGACGGAATGCCATACCACCGACGTTAACAGAAGTGACTTTCACGCCGCCTTCAACGATACGCTCTACATCTGTAGGGTTGGTAAATAACAGCATTACACGTTCGCCAGCATATTTCGGGTTGTTGTAGACGCGAATCATTTTGGCAACATCAACCACGTGTGCCGTTACGCCCGGAGGTGCAACCTGGGTGAGCAGTGTCTTACGAACGGTATCCGCAGCCACTTCATCACTAACAACAATAATACGGGAGACATTGGTTTCTTTGGTCCAGCGGGTGGCGACCTGACCGTGAATCAGACGATCGTCGATACGCGCAAGGCCAATAACCATGTAGTCGTTTGGTCCCATTGGTTTTGCCAGAGTTGGCGCCGCTTTTGGTGCTGCGGCAGCGGGTGCTGGCGCGGCTTTTTCAACCGGTTTGGCTTTCAGTGCTTTCACGCCTTCACGGCCTGTCTCTACTGCCAGCGCCACCAGTTCATCAAAGCCTGGATCATCATCACGGGCCATTAACGTTTCCACGAGCATTGGAATGTTAACGCCTGCAATGACTTCATAATGCTCTTTGTCGACGACAATGCGGCTGGCAGCATTGAACGGGCTGCCTCCCCATGTATCAACGAGAAACAGCACGCCTTTAGTGGTGTCGAGTTTTGCCAACTGAGCGTTGTACTTTTCAATCAGCGTTTCGGCATTTTCACCTGGAACGAAATCGATCCAGCCGACGTTTTCCTGCTCGCCTAACAGCATTTCTGCCGTTTTAAGCAACTGCTCTGCAGCCCAACCATGTGTGCCTATAACAATAGCAATGGTCACTTGCTACCTCCTTTATTATCGTTAACACCTCAACGTGCCAGATGTATTTTTGAATCGTCGTCCACAATCGAATCGATTCAGATAAGGGCTACAACCAAAAACCCCAGTGTTTCGCGATTTATTTTAGATATCGAAAAAAATATTTTATGTGATGAAGATCCGCAATTTAACTTTCGATTAGCAGAAATTTCGAAAGGTAAAATATCCTTGTCACATTCGTTTGCAAAGGAAGGTAAATCTTTGCCAAATCAGAGGCGTCTCTGATATGTTTAACTCCCGTTTAACAACTATGGAGTATAGGGCAGTAGCCCGCAGTATGGATCGTCACCGACGTCATTTCAGCATCAGGCCTTTTAACGCCTGCCTTTCTGGCACTCTATGCCGCACCTTTTGTTTGCATTTTGTTGTTACGCCTGCATTATTTCTGGCGCCGAATAGCTATTCCTTAAGCAGGAGCTTGTCATGGAATTCTTAATGGACCCCTCAATTTGGGCGGGGCTACTCACGCTTGTTGTTCTCGAAATTGTGCTGGGTATTGATAACCTGGTCTTCATCGCCATTCTTGCTGACAAACTGCCGCCAAAACAACGCGATAAAGCGCGGTTGCTGGGATTATCACTGGCGCTGATTATGCGTCTGGGGCTGCTGTCACTGATTTCATGGATGGTCACGCTGACCAAACCGCTCTTTACCGTCATGGACTTCTCCTTCTCCGGACGCGACCTGATTATGTTGTTCGGGGGGATATTCTTGCTGTTCAAAGCAACAACCGAGCTGCATGAACGGCTGGAAAACCGCGATCATGATTCCGGCCACGGTAAAGGCTACGCCAGTTTCTGGGTAGTCGTCACACAGATTGTCATCCTTGACGCCGTCTTCTCGTTGGATGCGGTAATTACGGCTGTAGGGATGGTTAACCATCTACCGGTGATGATGGCGGCGGTGGTCATTGCGATGGCGGTTATGTTGCTGGCATCGAAACCGCTGACACGATTCGTTAACCAGCATCCAACGGTAGTGGTGCTCTGTCTGAGTTTCTTGTTAATGATTGGTCTGAGTCTGGTGGCAGAAGGTTTCGGTTTCCACATTCCGAAAGGTTACCTGTATGCCGCGATTGGCTTCTCGATCATTATCGAAGTATTTAACCAAATTGCGCGTCGCAACTTTATTCGTCACCAGTCGACTTTGCCGCTGCGAGCGCGTACTGCCGATGCCATCCTGCGTTTGATGGGCGGGAAACGTCAGGCGAATGTTCAGCACGATGTCGATAACCCGATGCCGATCCCGGTGCCGGAAGGCGCGTTTGCCGAAGAAGAACGTTACATGATTAACGGCGTACTGACGCTGGCGTCGCGTTCTCTGCGCGGGATCATGACGCCGCGCGGTGAAATAAGCTGGGTTGACGCTAATCTCGGGGTCGATGAAATTCGCGAGCAGCTGCTCTCTTCACCGCACAGTCTGTTCCCGGTATGTCGCGGTGAGCTGGATGAAATCATTGGTATCGTGCGTGCTAAAGAACTGCTGGTGGCGCTGGAAGAGGGCGTTGATGTGGCGGCGATTGCTTCGGCGTCTCCGGCGATTATCGTTCCGGAAACCCTCGATCCGATTAACCTGCTTGGCGTGTTGCGTCGTGCTCGCGGGAGTTTTGTTATCGTGACCAACGAGTTTGGTGTGGTACAAGGTCTGGTCACGCCGCTGGATGTGCTGGAAGCCATTGCGGGTGAATTCCCGGACGCTGATGAAACGCCGGAAATCACTGTCGACGGTGACGGCTGGTTGGTAAAAGGCGGTACAGATTTGCATGCCTTGCAGCAGGCGCTTGATGTTGAGCACCTTGCCGATGACGATGATATCGCGACGGTCGCAGGCCTCGTGATCTCGGCAAATGGTCACATTCCGCGTGTGGGCGATGTGATTGATGTAGGGCCACTGCATATCACCATCATTGAAGCCAATGATTATCGTGTTGATCTGGTTCGCATTGTTAAAGAGCAACCGGCGCACGATGAAGATGAGTAAGCGTTAACGTAACGGCATAATGGGCGTGATATGTCCATTATGCCGGGCGGGCGGCGGTTGGCTGCCCGCCAGCCATTTGGGAAAATCGCGTAGCGGCATCGGCTGTGCGTACAAATACCCTTGCAAAATATGCACGCCATGACGGCGCAAATACTTCGCCTGTTCTTGCGTTTCCACGCCTTCTGCCACCAGTTCAATATTAAGTCTTTGCCCCAGCGCGATGATAATATCGGTCACCGTCGAGTTAACCGCGTCAGAACCTATAGCTGCGGTAAATGATTTATCAATTTTCAGCATGTCAGGACGTAACGTTTCAATCCAGGAAAACGAACTGTTGCCAGTGCCGAAGTCATCAATCGCCAGTTTGACGTTTTTACGATGCAATTCGCGGGCAATCCGATAATCAACATCCAGTAAGGCATCGCGTTCGGTGATTTCGAGGATCAGTTGCTGAATCGGGTTAGCGCTAAACCAGTACTGGTTGAGATCTTTTATCAGCACGCCACGGCGAAAATGGCTGGGTGCGACGTTAATGCCAATATGAAACTGATTATTCATAGGGAAAACATGGCGTTGACGAATGGTTTCTGCCATCACATAGCGGGTCAATGGCACAATTAAATGATGTTCTTCCGCGATAGGAATAAACACATCCGGTGAAATCCAGCCCTGACGCGGATTGTTCCAGCGCAGCAAAATCTCTACTCCAATACATTGCTGGCTGCGTGCATTAAGCAAAGGCTGACAGAACAATTCGAACTCATGTTGCACCAGGCCCAGATTGATTTCGCGAGAAAAGCTCATCCGGTAAGCGGTCGCCAGCCAGGCGATATAGCCCACAAGTAAACTTAGCAGCACCGCCAGTGGTAATTGTGTAGGAAGATAGTGCCATGCCAGCGCCGTAGCCCCCGGACCGTTAACGTTAATGGTAAAAGGAAAGCGTTGCGAAGAAACCTGATAGTTTTCATTGCCTTCAGGTTGCGGAAGGGAATCTACCAGCCCATTACCATAGAGCAAATGCCGATCGTCCACGGTCAGGCTGGCGCTACTGATTTGCGGCAGTTGTGGTTCAAGGAGCATTGCCGTGAGTAAGTCGATGTTAATCATCTCCATGACCCCGGCAGTACTACTGCCCGCTGAAGGCGTCCATTGAATCAAAACCGGACTGCCTTTAATCAGGACACGGTCGGTCGTCAGTCGTAAAAGTGGTTGTGGTGCAGGAAGTTCAGCCAGAAAGTCCACGATGGGCACATTGCGATAACCAAAAATGCTGGAGCAATAAAGTGTGCCGTCTTGCACCAGGCCAATGGATCGCACAGTTTGTAGTTTTGCCGCCTGTTTACGTAATGGCAAATGGGCGACAGAGCAGGGCAGACCAATCAGCGGAAGCAAGACTTCGCTACCTGCCTGTAGGGGAAGTAGTACTTTATCGAATTCCTCTACAGCGTGATTGGCGAATTGTACTACCCGTTGTTGATTTAAGTTACGCTGTGAAATAAATCGTACACTCAGGGTCGAAGCGAGTGTAACGAGTGCGCAAATCGTACAAACAATCAATCGATTACGGCGATAGGTTTTAATGATCCGTTGTGCTTTTTGCATGCGGGCCACCCTGTAAGCGTATGGCGACAAACGCCTGACGCAACAGTGGAAGTGTAGTGGGGAAAATTACAGCAGACGAGAAAGCCCGGCTAAATTCGCCCATCCGTTGCAGATGGGCGAGTAAGAAGTATTAGTCACACTGGACTTTAATTGCCAGACCACCGCGTGAGGTTTCGCGGTATTTGGCGTTCATGTCCTTACCGGTTTCGTACATTGTTTCGATGACTTTATCCAGTGAGACGCGCGGTGCACTGGTGCGACGTAAGGCCATGCGTGCGGCATTGATCGCTTTCACAGAGGCAATGGCATTACGCTCAATGCACGGCACCTGAACTTGCCCTGCAACCGGGTCGCAGGTCAGACCGAGGTTGTGTTCCATGCCAATTTCTGCCGCTACGCAAACCTGTTCCGGGCTACCGCCCAACAGCTCGGCAAGGCCCGCAGCTGCCATTGAACAGGCAACACCCACTTCCCCCTGGCAACCGACTTCCGCACCAGAAATAGAGGCGTTCATTTTATACAGTGCGCCAATCGCTCCCGCCGCCATAAAGTAACGGGTATAGATGTCCGGGCTGACCGATTCAATAAAGTGGTCATAGTAAGCCAGCACAGCCGGAACGATACCGCAGGCACCGTTGGTTGGTGCAGTGACCACTCGACCACCGGCGGCGTTCTCTTCGTTAACTGCCAATGCAAACATGTTTACCCAGTCAATGACATTCATCGGATCGCTAGACAGTTTATCGCTGGAAACCAGCATCCGGCGCAGGGCAGACGCGCGGCGCGGAACACGCAGCGGGCCAGGCAAGACGCCTTCGGTATTCATCCCGCGATCGATACATGCCTGCATGGTTTGCCAGACATGGGCGAAGTACTCATCGATCTCTTTCTTGCTGTGCAGCGCCAGTTCGTTCTGCATAGCGAGACCAGACAGTGAATAGCCGGTTTCATTACAGTACGCCAGCAGCTCGGTGGCCGATTTAAACGGATACGGCACGTTCACGTCGTTGGCTGCATCCTGACCAAAATGTTCTTCATCGACGATAAAACCGCCGCCGATGGAATAATAGGTTTTGCTGTAAACAACGTCATCGCCGTGATAGGCGTGGATTTGCATACCGTTTTCATGCAACGGTAGGTTGCCGTTATGAAAACGCATCCCGTTGTCACGCGGAAAATCCACTTCATGTCGACCTTGCGCCAGCAGCAGACGTTCGCGCTCTTCTGTGTCGCGAATAAAACCGGGAATACTGTCGATATCCACGGTGGCAGGTTCGTTACCTGCAAGACCCATAATAATGGCGATATCGGTGTGGTGGCCTTTACCCGTCAGCGACAATGAACCATAAACGTCCACGGCAACACGAGTAACGCTATCCAGTAAGCCTTTTTCGACCAGATCATCGACGAACTGTTTACCCGCCTTCATAGGCCCTACAGTATGGGAAGATGAGGGACCAATCCCCACCTTAAACATGTCGAATAGACTAATCACGATAATACTCCTGACAAGGTGACTGGACTTCCAGTAACGAACTAATAACAGCGCATAGTGTAAGAGGGAACGCGGAGACAGGCTTAACTATTCACATGAATTAAACTAATCAAAAACCGCGATTTAACTAATATTGCGATGATTGTCTAAAGTAGTGTTTTGTAGATGTAAAGATAAGTATAGTCAGGGTTTCACACCAATTTGCAGCGCCAGCTCACGAATTATGCCTGCGGTCATTCCCCATACAAAATACTGTTCATACCAGGACAGCCATACCCGATGTGAATCGCCACGGCGGTAGATATCTAAAGGGTGATAACGACCCAGATGTAATGCCTGGGCGAGTGGCATTTCAAACACAGCGGAGACTTCATCTTCACTGGCGCGATATGGCAGATCGGGCGGGATAATGCCGACCACAGGCGTTACCTGGTAGCCAGTTACGCTATCGACGGGCGGCAGCACGCCGATAACTTCCACGGCAGAAGGCGGTATAGCGACCTCTTCTTCAGCTTCGCGCAGCGCAGCGGCGACAACTGACGCGTCCGTGTCATCGACTGCGCCTCCAGGGAATGCTACTTGACCAGCATGTTTACGCAGATGAATCGAACGCTGAGTCAGCAACAACCCCGGTTGCGGTCGACGGACGATGGGGATTAACACGGCAGCCTGACGATGATTTAGGGTTTCCCGGTTAATTTGCGGGCGCAAAAGTTGAAAGCGCGATAAAAAATCATCAAGCGTCAGGCTACGGTATTCCACGTCTTACTTCTCCAGTTGGCGTAATATTTTATTAACTTTATCAAAAGTTTCCTGATATTCCGCTTCTTCCTGGCTATCGGCGACAATTCCACCGCCCGCAGAGCAGTAAATTTGTCCGTTAATGGTAGTCAGCGTGCGGATAGTAATGCTGGTGTCCATGTTGCCGCAAAAGCTCAAATAGCCAATGCTGCCGCACCAGGCATTGCGTCGCTGCGGTTCCAGTTCGTCGATAATTTCCATAGCCCGTACTTTCGGTGCCCCAGTTATTGAGCCACCAGGAAAAGCCGCGCGCAGCAGATCGCTGGCGTGTAGCTGTTCTGGTAGTCGCGCCGTTATGGTGCTGACCAGATGATGCACGGCAGGGAAGGGTTCCACTACGAACAGTTCCGGCACTTTCACCGAACCAGGCACAGCAACACGACCGATATCATTACGCATTAAATCGACAATCATCAGATTTTCGGCACGATCTTTCGCTGAGTTCGCCAGTTTTTCTGCTTGTTTGCTATCTTCCTGAGGATCGGGCAGGCGTGGTAGCGTGCCTTTAATCGGGCGGGTCTGGATTTTACTATTATCACAAAGGATAAAACGCTCTGGAGAAAGGCTTAAAATCGCGCCCTGTTCAAGGCGTAAAAAAGCGCTAAACGGCGCGTGGTTGGTCTGATTAAGCTGAACGAATATTTGCCATTCATCGCCAGAATAGGTCGCATGAAAACGCTGGGCGAGATTCACCTGATAGCAATCGCCGCTGTGCAGATATTCCTGTACCTGGCGAAATTTATTGCCGTATTGCTCGCGGGTCATATTGGATTGCCAGCCAGAGGTTAGGGCGAAATCACCAGGCGGTGCGATTTGCTGATTTTCCAGCCAGGCCAGGCGGGCATTGATATCATTATGACTCAGTAAAGAAACTGTCTGACGCTGGTGGTCGACAATCAGCGCCCAGTCGTAGATACCCACTGCCATATCAGGCAGACCTATATCTTGCTCTGCAATTTCTGGCAGTGACTCAAAACGGCGGCCCAGATCGTAGCCAAACAACCCCAGCGCGCCGCCCTGAAATGGCAAATCTTCGTTATGCGCTGGGCGAATGGCTGCGCAATCCAGCACCAGCTGGAGTACCTGTAGCGGGTCATCAGTGGTCGTTGTGCGTTTTTCACCTTCGCTCACAACGGTTTCTTTACCGAAAGTGGTTAAAGTGCAAATCGGCTCGGCGACCACAATATCAAAGCGACTATGCGGATGATCGGCATAACCAGAGTGTAAAAGCATCGCCCATGGCAGGTGGCTTAAGCGGGAGAAATAATATTCAGCGGCGTCCTGACGCCAGGGTAAAGTAATCACAGCGGGAGATAACGTCTTCATTAGTCCTGACTCTACTGGCTATGTGCCGGGTAGCATGAAATAATTAGCACCAACAATTTAGCAGGAGTTAACAATGTTTGCAGGTTTACCTTCACTCACCCATGAACAGCAGCAAAAAGCCGTCGAGCGGATTCAGGAACTGATGGCGCATGGGATGAGTAGCGGCCAGGCCATCGCGCTGGTGGCAGAAGAGCTGCGTGCCAACCATTCCGGCGAACGGATTGTGGCGCGTTTTGAGGATGAAGACGAGTAACACACTAATCCGTATTGATTTCGTTATTGCTGACCTACTGTATATTGATACGGATAGCCTCATCGGTTGCGATTTGTCCGGCTTGAGTTTGGAGCGTGCTATTTTCGATGGCATGTGTCTGAACGGCGCACGGTTTAATCACACGCGTTATGAAAAGCGAACCATTTGACCCGCAGCGGTTGAACCCAAAAAGCGCAGGGCTGTGTTCTTTGATTGAAGCCGACGGTTATTTGATTGTGAGAAAAAGGACGCTTTTTATATGTGATTAAAAGCGTCCTGACCTATTTATGCTGATGTAGATTTAACTCAGACCAGTGCTTTGAGTTCTTCCTGCATATATGTTGAAAAGTATTCAGGGTTTTTAATCACAGTGCGTTCACCAGACTCCATTTTTTTTGCCCATCCAACCATTTTTTCCGTGAACCCAGGATTCCAGCCTTCCAGGTCAGCTCGTGCCGTAATATCAGCGGCACTCGCGGGTACTCCCAGTTCTTTCAAATATTTAAAGATTCCCTTCGCCGTGCTTTCATTCATCGAACTTGGTGTTGGCGCTGATACATCCATGGCACCAATGAAATCCAGGGCTTTGTCTATTACAGCAGGCATATTCTTATCCTTAAAATTAACCACGTAATCAATAAGTATATATGACCTCAAATTGCCTCTAAGATCAAAGGGATTATAACTCTCTAACATGCGTTAGTCTGTTGACATCTGCATATTTTACTGATCGCAGTGAGGTGTGACACAATTTAAGCCTGTTTTATTGCGTTAAGAATAGGGGATAACAGAGTTTGTTACTGGAGTACTGACCGATTCCTGCAAAATCGGTCAGTATTATCAAGTAATTATCGTGTGTTTTATGTCCGGAGATACGTTACACTGCAGCCACAATCTTAATTTCAACTTTATACTTCGGGTTCATCAAACCCGCTTGTACCGTGCAGCGCACCGGCGCATGACCCGCGACAACCCAGGCGTCCCACGCTTTATTCATCGCCGCGAAGTCGTTTTTATCGGCCAGGAAAATGGTGGCATCCAGAATGCTCGATTTATTGCTGCCCTGTTTTTCCAGCACGGCGTCAATCTGCGCCAGCGTGTTGGCGGTTTGCTCAAAAGCATCGGCGTCGAGGTTTTCCGGTACACCAGTGTAGTAGAGCGTGTTGTTGTGGATTACCACATCAGACCAGCGGGCTTCAGCATCAATACGAACGATAGTCATCATTTTGTCCTCATTATACTTCCATTTTCGTGCTGCAAAGACTGCCACAATGTGAGGTCGCCGTCACCACTTCAACTGGCGAAAGCGCCCTCATCCTGACATAATCCCTGTTCAAATCAACAGGGGGTAGTGTGACGGACGATTTTGCACCAGACGGTCAGCTGGCGAAAGCGATACCCGGCTTTAAGCCGCGAGAACCACAGCGACAGATGGCGGTAGCCGTCACCCTGGCGATAGAAAAAAGCCAGCCGCTGGTGGTGGAAGCAGGAACCGGTACGGGCAAAACCTATGCTTACCTGGCCCCTGCGCTGCGGGCGAAAAAGAAAGTTATTATCTCGACAGGCTCAAAAGCGTTGCAGGATCAGCTCTACAGCCGCGATTTGCCAACTGTCTCAAAGGCGTTGAAATACACAGGCAACGTGGCGTTGCTGAAAGGGCGCTCAAACTACCTCTGCCTCGAACGTCTCGAACAGCAGGCGCTGGCGGGTGGCGATCTGCCGGTACAAATCTTAAGCGATGTGATCCTGCTGCGCTCCTGGTCTAATCAAACAATCGATGGTGATATCAGCACCTGCGTCAGCGTGGCAGAAGATTCACAGGCGTGGCCTCTGGTCACCAGCACCAACGACAACTGTCTTGGCAGCGACTGCCCGATGTATAAAGATTGCTTTGTGGTCAAAGCACGCAAAAAAGCGATGGACGCAGATGTGGTGGTGGTCAACCATCACCTCTTTCTGGCTGATATGGTGGTGAAAGAGAGCGGTTTTGGTGAACTGATCCCGGAAGCAGACGTCATGATCTTCGACGAAGCCCACCAGCTGCCGGACATTGCCAGCCAGTACTTTGGTCAGTCGCTCTCCAGTCGACAACTGCTTGATTTAGCGAAAGATATCACCATCGCCTACCGCACCGAATTAAAAGACACCCAGCAGTTACAAAAGTGCGCCGACCGCCTTGCCCAGAGCGCGCAGGATTTTCGTCTGCAACTCGGTGAGCCAGGTTATCGCGGCAACCTGCGCGAACTGTTAGCCAATCCGCAAATTCAGCGAGCGTTTTTATTGCTCGATGACACCCTTGAACTTTGTTATGACGTGGCGAAACTGTCGCTGGGGCGTTCTGCCTTACTGGATGCGGCATTTGAACGCGCCACGTTATATCGCACACGACTGAAACGGCTAAAAGAGATCAATCAGCCAGGCTACAGCTACTGGTACGAATGCACTTCGCGCCATTTTACCCTGGCGCTGACGCCGTTAAGCGTGGCAGATAAATTCAAAGAGTTAATGGCGCAAAAAACCGGTAGTTGGATCTTTACCTCGGCAACGCTGTCGGTGAATGACGATCTGCATCATTTCACCTCACGACTTGGCATCGAACAGGCAGAGTCGTTGCTGTTACCGAGCCCCTTTGATTACAGCCGTCAGGCGTTACTCTGTGTGCCGCGTAACCTGCCGCAAACCAATCAACCGGGTTGTGCACGGCAACTGGCGGCAATGCTGCGCCCGATCATCGAAGCTAACAACGGTCGTTGCTTTATGCTTTGTACCTCGCACGCCATGATGCGCGATCTGGCTGAGCAATTCCGTGCCACCATGACGCTTCCCGTGTTGTTGCAGGGCGAAACCAGCAAAGGACAACTGTTGCAGCAGTTTGTCAGCGCTGGTAACGCACTTCTTGTGGCAACCAGCAGTTTCTGGGAAGGCGTGGACGTGCGCGGCGATACGCTGTCTCTGGTTATTATCGACAAGTTGCCGTTTACCTCGCCGGATGACCCACTGTTAAAAGCGCGCATGGAAGATTGCCGTTTGCGCGGTGGTGACCCGTTCGATGAAGTGCAGCTGCCGGATGCGGTCATTACTCTCAAGCAGGGGGTAGGGCGACTGATTCGCGACGCCGACGATCGTGGTGTGTTAGTGATTTGTGACAATCGGCTGGTGATGCGCCCTTACGGCGCGACTTTCCTCGCCAGCCTGCCTCCCGCACCGCGCACCCGTGACATTGCCCGTGCGGTTCGTTTCCTTGCGATACCATCCTCCAGGTAATTTGTTACGGAGTATGGTATGATGCGCACCTTTTTATTGATCTAAGCACGAAGACCCATGCGAATTCTGGCTATCGATACCGCGACAGAGGCCTGCTCTGTCGCCTTGTGGAACGACGGTACTGTCAACGCTCATTTTGAGCTTTGCCCTCGTGAACATACTCAACGAATTTTACCGATGGTGCAGGATATCCTGACCACCAGCGGAACTTCCCTGACTGACATAAATGCTTTGGCTTACGGGCGCGGTCCCGGTAGCTTTACCGGCGTGCGCATTGGTATTGGCATCGCGCAAGGGCTGGCGCTTGGCGCGGAGTTACCGATGATTGGCGTCTCCACGCTGATGACGATGGCGCAAGGGGCGTGGCGCAAAAACGGCGCTACCCGCGTGCTGGCAGCCATTGATGCGCGAATGGGCGAAGTTTACTGGGCTGAATATCAGCGTGATGAAAACGGTGTCTGGCACGGTGAAAAAACCGAAGCCGTACTCAAACCAGAACTCGTTCATGAGCGGATGCAACAGCTTTCCGGCGAATGGGTGACCGTAGGGACGGGCTGGCAAGCCTGGCTGGATCTCGGTAAAGACAGCGGACTGGTTTTACGCGATGGCGATGTATTACTGCCTGCCGCCGAAGATATGCTGCCGATTGCCTGCCAGATGTTTGTCGAGGGTAAAACGGTGGCGGTGGAACATGCCGAACCGGTTTATTTACGTAACAACGTCGCGTGGAAGAAACTTCCGGGCAAAGAATGAATCTTAAGAGTATGCCCTGAGAAAAAAAGGAGTCGCATCATGGCGGTTCAAAAGAATGTTATCAAAGGCATACTGGCAGGTACGTTTGCGCTAATCCTGAGCGGTTGTGTCACTGTGCCGGACGCCATTAAAGGCAGCAGTCCCACGCCGCAACAAGATTTAGTTCGGGTGATGGGGGCGCCGCAACTGTACGTTGGTCAGGAAGCACGCTTTGGTGGCAAAGTGGTTGCGGTACAAAACCAGCAAGGGAAAACCCGCCTGGAAATTGCTACCGTACCGCTGGACAGCGGAGCCAGACCGACGCTGGGAGAACCTTCTCGTGGTCGCATTTATGCCGATGTGAATGGTTTTCTGGACCCGGTGGATTTCCGTGGACAACTGGTCACGGTAGTCGGGCCAATCACCGGTGCGGTTGACGGCAAAATCGGCAACACGCCCTATAAATTTATGGTGATGCAAGTAACGGGTTACAAACGTTGGCATTTAACCCAGCAGGTGATTATGCCGCCTCAGCCAATTGATCCATGGTTTTATGGCGGTCGTGGCTGGCCCTATGGCTACGGTGGATGGGGCTGGTATAATCCCGGTCCCGTGAGAGTACAAACAGTTGTAACTGAATAATTGATTGTTTTTAAAGAAAAAGAAACAGCGGCAGGCCCGCTGTTTCTGCATTCTTACGGTAAAGATAAAAATAAATAGTGACGCGCTTCGCAACCTTTCCGTTGGGTAATTATTGATCTGGTATGATGAGTTAATATTGTGTTAACAACATGTATATCATTTGGGGTTGCGATGACGACGAACACGCTTTTTAGAGGTGAAGAATTGAAGAAGGTTTGGCTTAACCGTTATCCCGCGGACGTTCCGACGGAGATCAACCCTGACCGTTATCAATCTCTGGTAGATATGTTTGAGCAGTCGGTCGTGCGCTACGCCGATCAGCCTGCGTTTGTGAATATGGGGGAGGTGATGACCTTCCGCAAACTGGAAGAACGCAGTCGCGCGTTTGCCGCTTATTTGCAACAAGGGTTGGGGCTGAAGAAAGGCGATCGCGTGGCGTTGATGATGCCTAACTTATTGCAATATCCGGTGGCGCTGTTTGGCATTTTGCGTGCCGGGATGATCGTCGTAAACGTTAACCCGTTGTATACCCCGCGTGAGCTTGAGCATCAGCTTAACGATAGCGGCGCATCGGCGATTGTTATCGTGTCTAACTTTGCCCACACTCTGGAAAAAGTGGTTGATAAAACCGCCGTTCAGCACGTTATTCTGACCCGTATGGGCGATCAGCTATCTACGGCAAAAGGTACGGTAGTCAATTTCGTTGTTAAATACATCAAGCGTCTGGTGCCGAAATACCATCTGCCAGACGCCATTTCATTTCGTAATGCCCTGCATAACGGCTACCGGATGCAGTACGTCAAACCCGAACTGGTGCCGGAAGATTTAGCTTTCCTGCAATACACCGGCGGCACCACCGGTGTGGCGAAAGGCGCGATGCTAACTCACCGCAATATGCTGGCGAACCTGGAACAAGTTAACGCTACGTATGGGCCGCTGTTGCATCCTGGCAAAGAACTGGTGGTGACGGCGCTGCCGCTGTATCACATTTTTGCACTGACCATTAACTGCCTGCTGTTTATCGAACTGGGTGGGCAGAACCTGCTTATCACTAACCCGCGCGATATTCCGGGGTTGGTAAAAGAGTTAGCGAAATATCCGTTTACCGCGATCACCGGCGTTAACACCTTGTTCAATGCGTTGCTGAACAATAAAGAGTTCCAGCAGCTGGATTTCTCCAGTCTGCACCTTTCCGCAGGCGGTGGGATGCCTGTTCAGCAAGTGGTGGCAGAACGTTGGGTGAAACTGACCGGACAATATCTGCTGGAAGGTTATGGCCTGACCGAGTGTGCGCCGCTGGTCAGCGTGAACCCGTATGATATTGATTATCATAGTGGTAGCATCGGTTTGCCTGTGCCGTCGACGGAAGCCAAACTGGTGGATGATGATGATAATGAAGTACCACCGGGTCAACCGGGTGAGCTTTGTGTCAAAGGACCGCAGGTGATGCTGGGTTACTGGCAGCGTCCGGATGCTACCGATGAAATCATCAAAAATGGCTGGTTACACACCGGCGACATCGCGGTGATGGATGAAGAAGGATTCCTGCGCATTGTCGATCGTAAAAAAGACATGATTCTGGTTTCCGGTTTTAACGTCTATCCCAACGAGATTGAAGATGTCGTCATGCAGCATCCTGGCGTACAGGAAGTCGCGGCTGTTGGCGTACCTTCCGGCTCCAGTGGTGAAGCGGTAAAAATCTTCGTAGTGAAAAAAGAATCGTCGCTTACCGAAGAGTCACTGGTGACCTTTTGCCGCCGTCAGCTCACGGGTTACAAAGTACCGAAGCTGGTGGAGTTTCGTGATGAGTTACCGAAATCTAACGTCGGAAAAATTTTGCGACGAGAATTACGTGACGAAGCGCGCGGCAAAGTGGACAATAAAGCCTGAGCGTTAAGTCAGTCGTCAGACGCCGGTTAATCCGGCGTTTTTTTTGACGCCCACTAAAGAGAATACAATTTGAATTACCAAATGATTACCACGGACGATGCGCTGGCTTCTTTGTGTGAGGCCGTCCGTGTCTTTCCGGCCATAGCCCTGGATACTGAATTTGTTCGTACGCGCACCTATTACCCGCAGTTGGGGTTGATTCAACTTTTTGATGGCGAGCATCTGGCGCTAATTGATCCTCTCGGGATCACCGACTGGTCACCGCTAAAAGCGATCTTGCGCGATCCGTCCATCACAAAATATCTCCATGCGGGCAGTGAAGATCTGGAAGTGTTCCTCAATGTCTTCGGTGAATTACCACACCCCCTGATTGACACGCAAATCCTCGCTGCCTTCTGCGGACGCCCGATGTCATGGGGTTTCGCTTCCATGGTGGAAGAGTATTCCAGTGTTACGCTCGATAAGAGTGAATCGCGCACCGACTGGCTGGCCAGACCGCTGACCGAACGTCAGTGCGAATACGCGGCGGCAGATGTCTGGTATCTGTTACCGATCACCGCAAAGCTGATGGTAGAAACGGAAGCCTCTGGCTGGCTACCTGCGGCGCTGGATGAATGCCGCCTGATGCAAATGCGTCGTCAGGAAGTCGTTGCGCCGGAAGATGCCTGGCGTGATATCACCAATGCCTGGCAGTTACGTACACGCCAACTGGCCTGTCTGCAACTGTTAGCCGACTGGCGACTGCGCAAGGCACGGGAGCGCGATCTGGCGGTGAACTTTGTTGTGCGTGAAGAGCATTTGTGGTCGGTAGCGCGTTATATGCCGGGAAGTCTGGGCGAGCTGGACAGCCTGGGCTTATCCGGTAGCGAAATCCGCTTTCACGGTAAAACACTGCTGGCGCTGGTGGAAAAAGCGCAGGCATTGCCGGAAGAGGCCTTACCGCAACCGATGCTTAACCTGATGGACATGCCGGGTTATCGTAAAGCGTTTAAAGCGATTAAGTCGCTGATTACTGACGTGAGCGAAACGCACAATATCAGCGCCGAATTGCTGGCATCGCGTCGGCAAATCAACCAACTGCTGAACTGGCACTGGAAACTGAAACCGCAGAACAATTTGCCCGAGCTGATTTCCGGCTGGCGCGGTGAGCTGATGGCGAAAGCATTACACAATTTATTGCTGGAATATCCACAGTACAATCTTCCGAAGCCGGACTGAGCGCACTCAGCGCCACATCCGGCTTTGCCAATCCCGTCACCAGGGATCGCAGCAATACGCATCGTTTTCATCATTGGGTCTTCACTTCCTGACCATCAAAATTGACAACATCACCATCCTATAATTGACTGAAAAGGAATTAATCCCCGCAACTGGTGAAACATAAAACACGAATCATGAATAATTTTTACGCCAGTATTTCGCCGAGCACTACCCGAATTTTTCACTGGAACATGCCTGATTAATGATTCAATTATCGGGTTGATGTCAGGTTAAAACCTGATTTTCTCCTTTCTAAGCCGCCACAGATTGGTTAGCATATTCACCTTTAATCGCGCATGATCGAAAGATAATTAAAGAGGTTAATGTGTTCGCTGAATTCGGGGTTCTGAATTACTGGACCTATCTGGTTGGGGCCATTTTTATTGTGTTGGTGCCAGGGCCAAATACCCTGTTTGTACTCAAAAATAGCGTCAGTAGCGGTATGAAAGGCGGTTACCTTGCGGCCTGTGGCGTATTTATTGGCGATGCGGTATTGATGTTTCTGGCATGGGCTGGAGTGGCGACATTAATTAAGACCACCCCGATATTATTCAACATTGTACGTTATCTTGGTGCGTTTTATTTGCTCTATCTGGGGAGTAAAATTCTCTACACGACCCTGAAGGGTAAAAATAGCGAGGCCAAGTCCGATGAGCCCCAATACGGTGCTATCTTCAAGCGCGCGTTAATTTTGAGCCTGACTAATCCGAAAGCCATCTTGTTCTATGTATCGTTTTTTGTACAGTTTATCGATGTTAATGCCCCACATACGGGAATTTCATTCTTTATTCTGGCGACGACGCTGGAACTGGTGAGTTTCTGCTATTTGAGCTTCCTGATTATTTCTGGTGCTTTTGTCACGCAGTACATACGTACCAAAAAGAAACTGGCTAAAGTGGGTAACTCACTGATTGGTTTGATGTTCGTAGGTTTCGCCGCCCGACTGGCGACGCTGCAGTCCTGATGCTTTTAGCCCGCGTTGTCGCGGGCTTCCCGCCTGTAATTCTCCCTGATTCATTGCTGATACGGTGCTAAAAAGTAACCAATAATTGCCGTGCTATTTATCTACAGGAAGATTAAAAGTTACGTAAATTGCACAAAGGCTGCACACAGACAGCCTTTGCTATTTTTTAGATATGACGTTACCACCATCCCAGCTCAGTGCCGAGTACGACAATAATCGCCACACCCATCATAATAATCGTTGTTTTTTTCATCTTTATGCTCCCGGGGCAGCATAGCCGCCAATAAAAAACCATGCTAAAAATACGACCGCTGTAATAAAGATTACAACCGGAAAAATAATACCGATTCGCATGTTATCACCAATCAAAAGGATGTGAATACGTCTCACGAATGTCGTGCTGAATGCGCGACAAAAGGTGTTTTCTGTTTGTGTTTTTTCTCCTGATACATCGCGATATCGGCAGCATGCAGAGCACTGTCTGCATCGGTCGTTTCAGGATCGACCTCTACTATGCCAAGACTGGCACCAGGATAATACAAATTAACATCACCTAAGTGATATTCTCCGCGTATTTGCTGTTGAATACGTTCTCGCAGCGACGGAATATCCGCATTCTCGTTGTTCAGTGAAACAACCAAAAACTCATCACCGCCGAGGCGACCAATAACTTCGCCATTTTGCTGGAGTGTATTAAGACGCTCGCCAACCTGAATGAGGAACAGATCGCCGCTATTATGACCAAAACGATCATTGATTAATTTGAAGTTATCCAGATCGATAAAAGCGATCATTATCTTATGGTTAAGATGTCGGGCGAGGGAAAACAGCGTCGTCAGATTTTCAAAAATCGCCCGCCGATTCGGTAGCCCGGTTAACGAGTCGGTATACGATTGCGCAATCAGCGCGGCGTTGGCTTCGCGCAGCTGTTCAACCAGCGCCTCTTTTTGAATATATTGTGCAATCAGTCCGGCGAATAGCTGTAATACCTGTTCCGCGCGTTCACTCCACTGGCGCTTCTCACTGCTGGCGGCGCAAAGTGTGCCATAGAATGATCCATCCGGTAAGTGAATTGGCGTGCTCAGAAATGTGGTGATGCCAAGATTGCGTGCCGCAATACAGTCGCCCCAACGGTCGGGGACTTCATCACTGAAAAAGCAGTTTTCATCAATGGCGCGCTTGCATAACGAGCAATCCCACGAGACAGTAAAGTTCTCCGGGATGTGCATTTTTTGGCTGTTACGGGCAAACATAATATGCTGCAGGCGCGCTTCGACATCCACTTTGGTCAGGTAGGTTGATTCCATATCAGTGACCATTTCCAGCATCTCCAGAAGCTGTCGGACCAGACTTTCCAGTGACTGTTCTTTGGCAAGGGATTGCGAGACGCGGGCGATGATCTGATCTGACACGAAATAACTCCAGGATAGGGCGGGTAAATGCTGATTATTTAATCTTTGCAGGCATGATAAAACATCATCAACAAAGATGAAACAAGACGTATTATGTTTTGAGTGAATGTAATAAAAATAGAGCTGCAAAACAGAACGATACCGCGATATTCTAAGCGTAGATAAATGTGTGAGATCAATAAATGAAAATTATCCGTTTTGCTCTGCCTTGCTTGCTGGTTCTGGCTGGCTGTTCAACCACTTCTCAGCCCGAAGCACCTAAACCGCCGCAGATTGGGATGGCGAATCCGGCGTCGGTCTATTGCCAGCAGAAGGGGGGAACGCTCATTCCAGTGCAGACAGCGCAAGGGGTCAGCAACAATTGCAAATTACCGGGCGGTGAAATGATTGATGAATGGGCATTGTGGCGGCGAGACCATCCGGCTGGTGAAAAATAACCGCCGGATGCTGTACTAAAATCACAAGCTACGTAGCCAGTCGGCCAGCACCAGCGCATGGTTCTGCGTGGTGTTTTTTGCCGAGTAGAGCAGGGTCAGAGGCTGTTTGTGGGCGATGTCCAGCAGCCGCTTCCCTTCTTGCTCGTGTTGCGCCAGTTCAGCTATATATTGCTCGCGAAAGGTTTCAAAATCGATCACTTCGCCGTGAAAGGCTTTGCGCAGTTCCGTTGACGGTGTGATTTCTTTATCCCACTCATCAAGGGCTAAATCGATTTTCTTGATACCACGCGGCCAGAGACGGTCGACCAGTACACGATAACCATCGCTCTGTTCAGCCGGATCATAAACGCGTTTGCACTGAATATTCATCGTGTTTGTTCTCTCTTTCACGCATGATTTGTCACGTCATTGCACAGGTTGAGTTTCAATGGCTATGAACTCGATCGACACCATGAAGCTGCGGTCGCATTTTATATTCATGCCGGAACGGATGAGTTAACCAGTCCTGTACATCAGCAACGCAAAAGCCAGGCCGATATATTGCGGGATTAACTACTGTTTCCCCACAATCAGCGAAACCAGACCCGCGGCAATAAGCGGGCCGACCGGTACGCCGCGAAACAGCGCCACGCCTAAAACAGTGCCCACCAGCAGCCCAGCGACCAGTTGCGGCTGGCTGCCCATTAATGTCACGCCGCGCCCACCCAGCCAGGAGACAATAACGCCTACTGCAATAGCCACCAGCGATTTCCAGTTCAGAAACGAGTGAATCAGTGTTGAGGGCGGTAGCGTCCCGCTGGCGATGGGGGCCATAACGCCAATAGTCAGAATGATTATCCCGATACTTAACCCCTGTTTTTCAATCCACGGGAAAAAGGTGCTTAATGGTGTGACGCGGACAATGATCAACACCAGAATTGAAACGGCGACAGTGGTGTTATGACTGATAAAGCCCAGTGCAGCTAACCCGAGCAGGATCAGCAAAGTGACATCAAACATCGTGGTTTCCTTGCCAAAAAATAATAAGCCTGCTTACTTTACGCTTGCTGCAGGAATGAAGTAGACAATCTTTACGTTTTTTGCATAAAAAATCAGGCGAACTGTCATTAAACTGCCATTTGTGCACACTAACAATAACGTGAAAACAGCTATCTTCCGGGGTCATACTATGAACGATCAAATGTTCGTCGAGACACTGATTATCACGTCATCGTTTTTTGCCATTGCGGTTGTGCTGATTTTGTCCGTTCTGCTTATTGAACGGACAGGTTAGTTACATCGTGCGGCGGAAATTCACGAGTTCTGGTTGCGCAATGCGCAAATAATCCGCGGTGTTCAAAATAATGGATTTATCCAGCATGCCTGCATTGAAGGCGATTTCATCGAATCGCTCGAAGAGTAATGGGTCGGCGACCAGTTTGAGTTTGGGATGGAAGCTGAAAGGGGGGATCGCGCCGAAGACACAGCCTGTCAGTTCATCGACTTCCACCGGGCTGGCCAACGAAGCGCGTAATCCACCTATATGGCTGGCGAGTTGGCTCAGATCGGCCTGTTGATCGGCAGCGAGGATCGCCAGAACATGTTGATTTATGCCATTGCCTTTGACTTTGCATACCAGTGCCTTAGCACCCTGGCCTAAAGCGGTGCCACGAATTTCTGACACCGCTTCACATTTACCTACTGCTTCATGGGTAACGACGCGGAAGTTAGCACCTTCTTGTGATAATAAAGCGATTAACCGCTGATGCGTCACGCTTCCTTTAGCCATTTCAGACATTTCACGCTCCTGAGATTACAGTCAAACAATCACAGAAGATTATCATGAACGGCTGTTTTTGTTCTGTTTATTGACATATAAACGCTCATCGGACGCTTTATACGCATCATGTAAGGTATCGTTTTCTTTCATTGCGTAAATACCGGAAGAGAAGCCGATCTCTTTCTGCGGCGCGATATGTCGCAGACGTTTTTCGATACGTTCAGGCAGTTGTGCTGCAATTTGCGGCGTCGAATCGACAAGAATGGTGCAGAATTCATCGCCACCGAGTCGGATGGCATAATCACTTTTACGAATCGACTGTTTAATCGCCTGAGCTAATAACGTAATCGCTAAATCTCCCTCCTGATGACCGAGGGTGTCATTTATTTGCTTTAACTTATCCATGTCAATTGCAATAAACATCACCGAAGAACCGGATTGCACCAGTTTCTGCAACCTCTGCTCCAGTTCAGGGGTTAATATTTTGCGATTATAGAGTCCAGTCATCGCATCACTAATATTTTCTCGCGACACATTTTGGTATAAACGGAAGTGCATCCGGACCATATTCAGCAAAATTAACGCCGTCAAAATCCAGAACAGAACGCTTTTCCACGAGGACGTGATAAAGTAAAGAATATCAATGGATAACGAGACACGAATGCCGCCTGGTAAGTCATGGACGTAATTGACATACTGGAACAGATCATCTTCGCTCTGGTGAATGATAATGTCGCGCCCAGAATCTGTATCGGTTAGCGTGAGATTAAGAAAACGCCAGAGGAGAGGGCGGTCATGAGTGTAAAAGATATTTCGCAGATTGTTTTTGTTAATATCCAGCAGCACAATCCCTTTTAATTGCCTTGCAACATACACTGGCGTCAGCAAACTCATCACGTTCTGTTTTGTACGCTGGTCCTGGTAAATGCTTGATAATACGGTACGCCCGGTAAATACTTTTTCAATATCTTTGCGAACGATGCCAATTCTTCCTGGCTGCAGAAAGGACCAGTTATTCATCGCAAAGTATTCAACATTAACCGGCTCATAAAAATAGATATAGTGGTCATTGAGATCGAGATAATAGTGAAATTTCTCTTCGGCCATCCCAAGACCTGAACCGTAATCATCCTGATGACGGTTGCTTTCCACTGCCTGATCAAAAGCGGGTAATAGTGCTGCTGCTTCCACAATTGTGTCGCAGTTGTCAACGCCAAGATTATTGGCCGTTTTTCGCCATTTTTAATGTCCGCTATTGGTCATTA